>JAEUOY010000141.1 GCA_016790515.1 Burkholderiaceae bacterium
CCGGGCGGCCATGAAGACCCGGTTGTACTCGGCCTACGGCTGCGCGGCGGGCTTGCGGCCGTAGGGGCCCACGCTGTCGCCGTAGGCCTTGCGGGCATCGCGCCGGTCGGGCTGCGCCGGCGGCGTGTCCGGCGCCGGGGCTGCCGGCGCTGCTGGTGGCGGTGCCGCCTGGGGTGGCGGGGCACGGCCGGGTCGCGTGGCCACCGGTGCCGGCGCGGCGGCGGGAGGCGCGATCGCGACGGCCGGCGGGCTGGCCGGCGTCACCGCCGCGCGCGGCGGTGGCGGCGCTGGCGGTGTCGCGGGGGTCGCCCGCGGCGATCCACCGTAGGGCCCGTGCCGTTCCGGGGCCGGGCTGACCGTGCCGGGGATCGTGCCGCGCCGGTCGGGCATCGGTGCCTCGGCCTCGTGCCGCGGCCTCGGCATCGGCGCGGCCTGGCGCGGCTCGGGCTCGCGCCGCTCCCAGCGGTCCCACCGCTGCCGCTCGTCGAAGCGCGGCACGCCCGCTCCCTGCGGCGGCGGCGCGCCCGGGTGGCCGGGCCGCATCATCGGCGGGTGCAACGGCCGGTTGACCACCACCAGCGGGCGGCCCGGCCGGTGCACGACCACCGGCACGACCACCGGCATCACGACCCGCGGCGGCGGCGGCCGCACGCCGCCGACCTGCACGCCGAAGCCCAGCACCGGCCCCTGCACCCAGGCGCCGAGCACCGGCGCGTAATGCGGCCGCCAGGCCCGCGGGCCGGGCGACCAGCTCCAGCGGCCGCCGAAGACGATCCAGCTGCCGTAGTGGAACGGCGCGAAACCCCAGGGCGCGGCGTCGATCCAGGTCCAGCCCCAGGGCGCCACCCAGGCCCAGCGGCCGTCCTGGTACGGCGCCCAGCCGGGCACCAGCACCCGGGGCTGCCACAGGCTGCCCAGCTCGGGGTCGGTGACCCAGTCGCCATGGCGGTCCAGGTCCTGCCAGCCGCTCATGGCCGGGCTGACGTGGCGGGCGCTGACCGGCGCGTCGTCCAGGCGCTGCTCGCGCGCCACCCAGTCGGCGAAGCCGTCGCGGTCGACCTCGGCCCAGGCGTAGCGGGTGCGACCCGGTGTCGCGCTGTCGGGCCGGTCCAGCCACAGGTCGGCGCGGCGGCCTGCCGGCACCACCCAGGCGCTGTCGCGGCCTTCGAAACGCAACTCGCCCTGCCAGGCGGTGGCCTGGGTCGCGTCGAGCTGGCGGTCGAGCCGGTACGAACCCGGCCGGACCGGCAGCCAGCGGCCCTCGCGGGTGGTGATCTGCACCGGGCCGAAGGCATCGCCGTCGATCGCCGGCAGGCGCAGCGCGATCGTGCCGGCCTCCAGGTGCAGTTCGACCGCCTGCTCGTCCAGCCGCTGCAGCCACAGTTCGGCATCGGCGCCCAGCCGCACGGTGGTGCTGCCGATGCGCAGTTCGGCTCGGGCGTCGGCGCCGGTGCGCAGCCGGTCGCCGGCGGCCACCGGCCAGTTGCGCAGCGGCTGCGCCGCGGTCGAGGCGGTCGAGGCGGTCCATTGCCCGCTGTCCCGGTCGAGCCAGCGCAGGTCGCCCTGCACCGCCGACAGCCGCCCCACCAGCGCCGGCAGTTCGCCCGGCACGGTGCCGGCGCGGGCCGGGGCGAACGCCAGCCAGCACAGCAGCATCAGCACCGCCAGGCGCCAGCGCCCGGCCCGGGTGGCCGGCTCGATCGGCCGGACCCGATGGCGCCGGGATACGGCAACGTTCATCGGCACACTCCGCCGCCCGACACCAGGCAGCACCCCTCTTCAACGCCGAGCGGCAGCGGCCGGCTGACGCCGGCGTGTTGCCGGCGCGTAAACCGTCAGTCGCCGGGCGGCGCGTCGCCCAGCTGGGGAAACAGCACGCTGGTGAAGCCGAAGCGGGTGAAGTCGCGCATCCGGGTCGGGTAGAGCCGGCCGATCAGGTGGTCGCATTCATGCTGCACCACGGTGGCGTGGAAGCCGTCGACCTCGCGGTCGATGACGCGGCCCTCGGGGTCGACGCCGGTGTAGCGGATGCGCGCCCAGCGCGGCACCCAGCCGCGCAGCCCCGGTACCGACAGGCAGCCCTCCCAGCCCTCGGTCTCCTCGGCCGACAGCGGCGTGATCGTCGGGTTGAGCAGCACCGTCAGCGGCACCGGCGGCGCGTCGGGGTAGCGCTGGTTGTGCTCGAAACCGAAGATCACCAGCTGCAGGTCGACGCCGATCTGCGGCGCTGCCAGTCCGGCGCCGTCGGCGGCGCGCATCGTGTCGGTGAGGTCGGTGATCAGCGACCCGAGCTCGGCGCTGCCGAAGTTCGTCACCGGTCGAGCCACCCGCAGCAGTCGCGGGTCGCCCATCTTCAGGATCTCGCGAACCGTCACTTGAAGTCGACCGAGACGATCGGCGTGCCGGGCAGCTGGTTGTAGATCACCTCGACCTGCAGCCCCGGCTTGGGCGGCATCAGCTTCGAGAACGAGCCCAGGCTGACCAGGTCGCCGACCTTCAGCGACTGGCCGCTGCGCGCCATGTCCTTGACCAGCCAGACCACCGCGTTCAGCGGGTGGCCGAGCACGTCCGAGCCCATGCCGCGGTCGACCTCCTGGCCGTCGGCCTTGACGATGACCTCCATGTCGCGCAGGCGGCGGCTGAACTCGGTCGTGTACTGCACCGGGATCGGCGCGCCCAGCACGCCGAGCCGGGCGCCGACGTTGATCGCGGTGATCGCCGCGCCGTTGAGCTTGGGCGGCGCCTCGACGACCAGGTCGGGCAGCTCGATGAACGGGATCACCTGGTCGATCGCCACCAGCACCTGCTCGGGGGTGGTGGCGCGGTTGATGTCGGTGTCGCTGACGCGCACCAGCAGGTCGGCCTCGTAGAGCGGGCGCGCGCCGAAGGCCGCGTCGACCTTGGCGCCGTCCTTCAGCAGCATGGGCGCGTACAGCGTGCCCCAGACCGGCGCGTCGGCGCCGAAGCGCTTCTGCACCGCCGGGTTGGTCAGGCCGGCCTTGTAGCCGACCGGCTTGCCCATCTGCTTGCCCAGCAGCGCGTTGAACTTGGCGCGCGTGCATTCGCCGTCGGCCGCGCTCAGGCCCTCGGGGTTGGCGGCCGGCTTGCGGGCCTGGTAGGCAGCGAAAACGTCGGCCACCTGCTGGTCGCCGAGGCAGGCGGCCTCGGCGACGGGGGCGGCCAGCACGGCCAAGGTCAGCAGGGCGGCGCCCATCGGGCGGCGGCTCGGGAACATCGGGGCACTCCTCATCGGGTTGTGACGGCCTTGATTATTGGCAGGCCGGGCTTCGGCCCGGACCCGGGTTTGCACGCCGCCGAGCATCCCTGCAGCTTTGCACGGCCGGGTGGCCGAGGCCCGTCAGCCGGGCCCGCCGCTGCCGAGCAGCGCGCGCAGGCCGGCCTCGTCGACCACCGTGAGGCCCAGTTCGCGCGCCTTGTCCAGCTTGCTGCCGGCCTCGTCGCCGGCGACGACGAAGTGGGTCTTCTTCGACACCGAGCCGGCCACCTTGCCGCCGGCGGCCTCGATCAGCGCCTTGGCCTCGTCGCGGCTCAGCGTCGGCAAGGTGCCGGTCAGCACCAGGGTCTTGCCGGCCAGCGGCTGCGGGGCATCGCTGGCGGCGGCGCCCTCGCCTTCGGGCCAGCCGATGCCGGCGGCGCGCAGCTGCTCGACCACCTCGCGGTTGTGCGGCTGGTCGAAGAAGGTGCGGATGCTCTGCGCCACCACCGGGCCGACGTCGTTCACCTGCAGCAGCTGGTCGAGGCCCGCCTCCATGATGCGGTCCAGCGAGCCGAAGTGCTTCGCCAGGTCCTTCGCGGTGGTCTCGCCGACCTGGCGGATGCCCAGCGCGTAGAGGAAGCGCGCCAGCGTCGTCTGCCGGCTCCTGGCCAGCCCGGCAACCAGGTTGGCCGCGCTCTTCTCGCCCATGCGGTCGAGCGCGGCGAGCTTGGCCACGCCCAGCGTGTACAGCTCGGGCAGCGTGCGGACCAGGCCGCCGTCGACGAGCTGGTCGACCAGCTTGTCGCCCAGGCCCTCGATGTCCATCGCCCGCCGGCCGGCGAAGTGCAGCAGCGCCTGCTTGCGCTGCGCGGCACAGAACAACCCGCCCGAGCAGCGGTGGTCGAGGCCGCCGCGCTCGCGCCGCACCGCGCTGCCGCAGACCGGGCACTCGCGCGGCATGCGGAAGTTCGGCACGTAGCCGCTGCGCTCGCCGGGCACCCGGCCGACGACCTCGGGGATCACGTCGCCGGCGCGGCGCACGATCACCCGGTCACCCACCCGCACGCCCTTGCGGCGCAGCTCGAACAGGTTGTGCAGCGTCGCGTTGCTGACCGTCGTGCCGCCGACGAACACCGGCGCCAGCTTGGCCACCGGCGTCAGCTTGCCGGTGCGGCCGACCTGGACCTCGATGCGCTCGAGCCGGGTGATCTGCTCCTGCGCCGGGTACTTGTGCGCCACTGCCCAGCGCGGCTCGCGGGTCACGAAGCCCAGCCGCTGCTGCAGCGCCAGGCTGTTGACCTTGTAGACCACGCCGTCGATGTCGAACGGCAGCGCGTCGCGCTGCGCGCCCATCGCCCGGTGGAAGTCGACCAGACCGGCGGCGCCCAGCGCCACCGTGCGCTGCGCGCACACCGGCACGCCCAAGGCCGCCAGCGCATCGAGCAGCGCGCTGTGGCTGTCGGGCAGCGCCCAGCCCTGCACCTCGCCGAGGCCGTAGGCGAAGAAGCTCAGCGGCCGCTGCGCGGCGATCGCCGGATCGAGCTGGCGCACCGCGCCGGCGGCGGCATTGCGCGGGTTGACGAAGGTCTTCTCGCCCTTCTCGCGCTGGCGCTCGTTCAGCCGCTCGAAGTGATCGCGGCGCATGTAGACCTCGCCGCGCACCTCCAGCACCGGCGCGTCGCAGCCCTGCAGCCGCAGCGGGATCTGGCCGATCGTGCGGATGTTCTGCGTGACGTCCTCGCCGGTCTCGCCGTCGCCGCGGGTGGCGGCCTGCACCAGCACGCCACGCTCGTAGCGCAGGTTGATCGCCAGGCCGTCGAACTTCAGCTCGGCGGCGTATTCGACCGGCGGCGCGTCGCCGGCCAGTTCGAGCTCGCGCCGCACCCGGGCATCGAAGGCCTCGGCGCCGCTGGCCTCGGTGTCGGTCTCGGTGCGGATGCTGAGCATCGGCACGGCGTGGCGCACCGGCGCGAAGCCCTCGAGCACCTGGCCGAGCACGCGCTGGGTCGGCGAATCGGCACTGCGCAGTTCGGGGTGGGCGGCCTCGAGGGCCTGCAGTTCCTGGAACAGCCGGTCGTACTCGGCGTCGGGCAGTTCCGGCGCGTCGAGCACGTAGTAGCGGTGCGCGTGGTGGTGCAGCAGCGCACGCAGCGCCGCCGCTCGTTCTGCCGGGCTGGAATCGGTCTGGCTCACGGTGCTAGCTGAACAGCCGCCGCGCCGCCGGCGAGCCCGCCGCCAGGTCGCGCGATTCGAGCGCCCGGTACAGCTGCTTCAGGTCCTCGCCGATCGCGGCGAAGGCATGCAGCGTGATCGGCCGGCCGTGGTCGTCGATCATCGTCGCGTCCATCTCGGCAGCCAGCAGCCGCGCGGCCTCGTGCCAGGCCGGGAAGGGCTCGGCGGCCTCCGGCGTCTGCGGCACGTCCAGCGACAGCTGCACCTCGCGCAGCGCCGCGGCGGCCGGGTCGTCCGACAGCGCGGCCTGCGCATCGAAGGCCAGCACCAGCACCGGCGGCGAGCCGTCCTCGGCGCCGGGCTTGACCGCCCGCCCCGGCAGCACGCCGGGCACGAAGCCGTGGCGGCCGGCGCACTGCTGGATGTAGCCGACGCTCCAGGCCGCGCCGTTGGCGCGCAGCGTCAGCGACAGCTGGGCATCGTGGTCGCCGGCAAAGGCGTCGAGCTCGCGGGCGCGGGCGACCACGTCGAGCATGTCGGGCAGCTCGGCCATCGCGCCGATGCTGTCGGCGAAGGCCTGCAGCTTCTGCACGAACTCGGAGTATTCGATCTCGTTGAGCGCGCCGCTGCGGTTGGCCATCTGCACGCCGGCCTGGAACTCGCCATAGCGCCGGCCGGCGGCGGGCAGCTCCCATTCGCCCGCGTCGGCGTTCAGGCCCTCGATCAGGAACGGCTTGGTGCCGGCGCGGCGCGACGGCGGCAGGTGCAGCAGCGCCATGTCGCCGCTGACCGGGGCGTCGAGCGACAGCGTCGCGATCGCGTCGATCAGCGGGTCGAGCCGCGCGGTCCTGCGCGGCGCGGCCGGGCGCAGTTCGGCGAACGGGCCGGCGGCTTCGGCCGCGGCGTCGGGGTGCGGCGCGGCGGTGCCGTCGGCGGCGGCCAGCATCGGCTCCTGCCGCCCGCCGTCGCCACCCTCGGCCTGGCGCGGGCTGGCCTGGCGGGCGCTCCAGAAGCCCTGCACCACGACGCCGACCAGCACCAGGGCGCCGACGCCGGCCAAGCCCTGCATCAGCGTCAGGTCGCCCAACCAGCTCATCAGGCCGCCTCCGCCATCGACACCGCCGCATCCATGTCGACTGCGACGATGCGCGAGACGCCCTGCTCCTGCATCGTCACGCCGATCAGCTGCTCGGCCATCTCCATCGCGATCTTGTTGTGGCTGATGAACAGGAACTGCGTGCCCTTGGCCGACATCTCGGACACCAGCCGGGCGTAGCGCTCGGTGTTGGCGTCGTCCAGCGGCGCGTCCACCTCGTCGAGCAGGCAGAACGGCGCCGGGTTCAGCAGGAAGATCGCGAACACCAGCGCGATCGCGGTCAGCGCCTTCTCGCCACCGCTGAGCAGGTGGATCGTCGAGTTCTTCTTGCCCGGCGGCTGGGCCATCACCTGCACGCCGGCGTCGAGGATCTCGTCGCCGGTCATCTGCAGCCTCGCGTTGCCGCCGCCGAACAGGCTGGGGAACATGCGGCCGAAATGCTCGTTGACCTGGTTGAAGGTCTTGCCGAGCAGCTCGCGGGTCTCGAGGTCGATCTTGCGGATCGCATCCTCCAGCGTCCTGATCGCATCGTCGAGGTCGGCGTTCTGCGCGTCGAGGAAGGTCTTGCGCTCGCGCGACGCGCTCAGCTCGTCCAGCGCCGCCAGGTTCACCGCCCCCAGCGCGCCGATCTCGCGGTTGATGCGGTCGATCTCGCCCTGCAGGCCCCAGAGCTTGACGCCGTCGGCGGCGATCTGCACCGCCAGCGCCTCGAGGTCGACGCTCGCCGCGCCCAGCTGCTCCAGGTACTGCGCGCCGCCCAGCTGCGCGGCCTGGGCGTCGAGCTGCAGCCTGGTGATCTGGTCGCGCAAGGGCTGCAGGCTGCGCTCGAACTGCAGCCGCTGCTCGTCGGCGGCACGCAGCTGGGCCGAGAGCTCGTCGTAGCGGCTGCGCTGGGCGCCCAGCGCCTGCTCGCGCTGCAGTTTCAGCGCCAGTGCGGTCTGCAGGCCCGCCTGGGCCGCGCTGTCGTTGAGGCTGCCCAGCTCCAGCTCCAGCTGCTCGCCGGCCTGGCGGTTGCTGGCGGCCTGCTGTTCGGCGGTTTCGATGCCGCGCTGCAGCTCGCCGCGGCGCGCCGCCAGCGTGCGCGCCTGGAACTGGCTTTCCTGCGCCTGGCGTTCGAGCGCGCGGCCCTGCTCGCGCGCCTCGGCCAGCGCGCGCTCGGCGCCGAACACCGCCTCCTCGAGCTCGGCATGGCGCTCCTGCGCCGTGGCCAGCTGCAGGTCCAGTTCCTCGAAGCGGGCCTCGCCGATCGCACGGCGCTCGTCCAGGGCCTCGAGCTGGCCGTCGATCTCGGCCAGCTCGTCGTCGAGCTGGCCGCTGCGCGCCTGCGCAGCCTCGGCCTGCTGGCTCAGCCTGAGCAGTTCGACCTGCAGCTGGTGGGCGCGGGTCTGCGCCTCGGCCGCCTCGCGGCGCAGCGCCACCAGCCGCAGGCCGGCCTCGGTACAGGCGGCCTCGATGCGCACCAGCGCCGAGCGCGCCTCGTCGCCGATCAGCGCCTGCGCGCGCTGCTGGCGGTCGAGGTTCTCGATCTCCTGCGCGCGCGCCAGCAGGCCGGCCTGCTCGGAGTCCGGCGCGTAGAAGGCCACCGCGAACGGGCTGACCGCATGGCCCTCGCGGGTCATGATCACCTCGCCGTGGGTCAGCGCCGGGCGCTGGGCCAGCGCCTCGTCGAGGCTGGCCGCGGTGTAGACGCCTTCGAGCCAGTCGTTCAGCAGCGCCTTCAGCCCGCCGTCGCCGGCGCCCTGCCCCAGCCGCAGCTGGTCGCTCAGCCGCGGCAGCGTGTGGTGGGTGTTGGCGATCGCGCCGGCCGGCGGCGTGTAGAAGGCCAGCCGCGCCGGCGGCGCATCGACGGCGAAGGCGCGCACCGTCTCGATGCGGCCGACCTCCAGCGCGCCCAGCCGCTCGCGCAGCGCGGCTTCGAGCGCGGTCTCCCAGCCGGGCTCGATGTGGATGCGCGTCCACAGGCCCGCCAGGCCGTCGAGACCGTGCTTCGCAAGCCAGGGCTTGAGCTTGCCCTCGGTCTGCACCTTGTCCTGCAGCGCGCGCAGCGCCGACAGCCGGGCGCCGATGTCGGACAGCTTCGACGCCTCGGCCTGGCTGGCCTGCTGCTGGTCGCGGCGCTGCGCCTCCAGCGCCGGCAGCTGCTCCTGCAGCTCGTGCAGCCGGGCCTCGGCCACCGCGCTGGCCTCGGCGGCGGCGGCGCTCTGGGCGCGCAGCTCGCCCAGCCGGCCCAGGTCGGGCGTGGCCAGGCCGCGGCGCTCGGCGTGCAGGCGCTCGCGGCGCGACCGCAGCGACCGGGCCTGTTCATCGACATGGCGGCTGTCGGCGGCCAGCAGCTGGATCTGCTGCTGCACCGCGCCGACCCGGCTGCGCTGCTCGCTGGCGCGCGACTGCGCGCTGCGCAGCGCGTCCTCGGCGTCGGGCAGGCGCTGCGCCTGCTCCTCGGCCTGGGCGGCCAGGACCTCGGCCTGCTCCTGGACGGAGGCGATCTGCCCGGCGATCGTCGCCAGCTCGGCGGCGGCCTCGTCGCGGCGCAGCTGCCACTGCCCGGTCTGCGTCTGCAGGTCGGCCAGCCGCTGCTGCACCCGCTGGCGGCTGTCGACGACGTAGCGGATGCGTTCCTCGAGCCGGCTGACTTCCAGCGAGGCCTCGGCCAGCTCACCCTGCGCAGCGTGCAGGCCGTCGCTGGCGGCGTAATGGTCCTGGCGCACCGTCTCGAGGCCGGCCTCGACGTGGCGCAGCTCGGCCAGCCGCGCCTCCAGCGCGTTGGTCGCCTCGGCCACCAGCTGGGCCACCCGGGCTTCCTCGGTGGCCGCGTCGCGGTGCTTCAGGAACCACAGCTGGTGCAGCTTGGTCGTCCCGGCCTCCTGCAGCGCCTTGTAGCGCTCGGCCACCTCGGCCTGCTTCTCCAGCTTCTCGAGGTTGGCGTTGAGCTCGCGCAGGATGTCGTCGACGCGGGTCAGGTTCTCGCGGGTGTCCTTCAGCCGGTGCTCGGTCTCGCGGCGGCGTTCCTTGTACTTGCTGACGCCGGCGGCTTCCTCGAGGAACAGCCGCAGTTCCTCGGGGCGCGACTCGATGATCCGGCTGATCGTGCCCTGGCCGATGATCGCGTAGGCCCGCGGCCCCAGCCCGGTGCCGAGGAACACGTCCTGCACGTCGCGCCGACGCACCGGCTGGTTGTTGATGAAGTAGCTCGAGCTGCCGTCGCGGGTCAGCACGCGCTTGACGGCGATCTCGGCGAACTGGTTCCAGGCCCCGCCGGCGCGCGCGTCCTCGTTGCTGAAGACCAGCTCGACGCTGGCCCGGCTGGCCGGCTTGCGCTGGCCGCTGCCGTTGAAGATCACGTCCTGCATGCTCTCGCCGCGCAGCTCGCTGGCCTTGCTCTCGCACAGCACCCAGCGCACCGCGTCCATGATGTTGGACTTGCCGCAGCCGTTGGGGCCGACCACGCCGACACGCTGGCCGGGCAGCTGGAAGGTGGTGGGTTCGGCGAAGGACTTGAAGCCCGAGAGCTTGATCTGGTTCAGTCGCATGCGCGGGAAGGCCTTCGGCCGGCGGCCGGACAGTTGCCCGGCTGCTGCTGCAAGTATTTGATTCGCAAGGAAAATCCGGACGATCTGGACAATGCCCGAGGGCCGCGATGATACCATCGCGCCCCCTTCGAACCGCCCGCACCGCCATGGCCAAGAAAGCCGCCAAGCCCGCCGATGCCCCGGCTGCCACCCCGCCGCTGGACGAACGGCCGATGCCGCCCAACCCGCCCAGCGCGCCGAGCAAGAAGCTGCATGTCTTCGAGAACCCGGCGCCGCAGCGCGACTACGTGATCCAGTTCCAGGTGCCCGAGTTCACCTGCCACTGCCCGCTGACCGGCCAGCCCGACTTCGCGCACTTCACGATCGACATGATCGCCGACCGCCTCTGCGTCGAGCTGAAGAGCCTGAAGATGTACTTCTGGAGCTACCGCAACGAAGGCGCGTTCCACGAGAAGGTGACCAACACCATCCTCGACGACATCGTCGCGGCCACCGATCCGCGCTACATCCGCATCACCGCGAAGTGGTACGTGCGCGGCGGCATCTACACCAACGTGATCGCCGAGCACCGCCGCAAGGGCTGGACGCCGGCACCGGCGGTCGATCTGCCCGCGCTGCCGATGGAGCGCGGGCTGCTCGGGTGAGTGCTGCCGCCGCGCCGCCGCAGCCCACGACAACGGCAACGCATTGGCCGGCGGTGCTGGCGGCCGCAGCGGGCGGCGTGGCGGTCGGCATGAACGTCGGCAAGGTGCCGCTGGCGCTGCCGACGCTGCGCACCGAGCTGGGCCTGAGCCTGGTGCAGGCCGGCTGGGTGTCGTCGATGCTGACGACGCTGGCGGTCGTCGCCGCGCTGGGCTTCGGGCTGGCCGCGGGCCGCGTCGGCGCGCTGCGCATGGTGCTGAGCGGGCTGCTGCTCAGCGCAGCGGCCTCGCTGGCCGCGCTGGCGGTGCACGACGGCGGCGACTTCGCCCGCCTGATCCTCACCCGCTTCGTCGAGGGTGCGGGCTTCCTGGCGGTGGTGGTGGCCGCGCCGACGCTGATCAGCGCGGCCGCCGCGCCGCAGGACCGCCGCTTCGCGCTCGGCGTCTGGAGCACCTACATGCCCGCCGGCGCCGGCCTGGCGATGGCGCTGTCGCCGCTGCTGCTGCCGGCCTTCGGCTGGCGCGGCCTGTGGGTCGTCACTGCCGCCGCGCTGGCTGCTGCCGCCGCGGCGGCCTGGTCGCAGCGGCGGCATTACGCGGCGGCCGGCGCCTCGGGCCATGCCACCGCGCTGCGGCCGACGCTGGCGGTGCTGCGCCAGCCGCTGCCCTGGCTGCTGGCGCTGGCCTTCGGCGCCTGGGCGCTGCAGCATTTCGCGCTGATCGTCTGGCTGCCGACCTTCCTGAAGGAGCAGCGGGCCATGAGCCCCGGCTGGGTCGCGCTGCTGAGCTGCGTGATGCTGCTGGCCTGCGTGCCGGGCAACCTGGTCGGCGGCGCGCTGATGCAGCACGGCGTCTCGCGCGGCCGGGTGATCGCCGTCGCCCACGCGCTGACCGGGCTGTGCGGGCTGGGCTACCTCCAGGACGGTTGGCCCGATGCGCTGCGCTATGCGCTGTGCGTCGCGCTGTCGTTCTGCGGCGGCGTGATCCCGGCCGCGGCGATGACCAGCTCGGCGGTGCTGGCGAAGAGCCCGCAGCAGATCGGCGCGCTGCAGGGACTGATCATGCAGGGCTCGCAGCTGGGCCAGTTCGTCGGCACGCCGCTGATCGCCGCGGTGGTGGCGGCCAGCGGCCAGTGGCGATCGGCGCTGTGGGTCACCGGCGCTGCCGCGCTGTTCGGCGTCGCGCTCGGGCTGGCGGCATGGGCGGCGGAACGGCGCCGCCGTGATGCCCCGTCGTGATGGCGATCAGACCAGCCGGCCGCTGCGCCGCTCGGTGTCGACCTCGACGACATGCTCGCCGCCCTTGCCGACCTTGCCTTCGCGGCCGGCGGGGATCACCGCGGCGAGCTTGAAGGTCACGCGCCACATCACCGCAGAGGCATCGCGGCCCTTCAGCAGGTTCTCGATCGCGATGACGCGGAAGGCCTCGGCCCGCACCCCGGCCTGGGCCAGGACCTCGGTCGCGAGGGTGGCGGCGTCGAGCGCCGCGGCGACCGCCGCCGGCCGCTCGCTCACCATTTCTGGCCCTTGGCGAACGACTCGACCTGCCCGATCAGCCCGTCCAGCACCTTCTGGCCGGCCTTGTAGCCGTTGGCGAACCAGGCGCCCGGCTCGTCGGGCACCGCGTTCCAGGCCTTGGTCGTCTTGGTGTTGAACTTCTTGATCTTGGCCTTGACCTCGTCTTCGAGCTTGGCCTTCGCGGCGACGGCATCGGCGGCGTCGGCCTTGGCGATCGTGACCCGGGCGATCGACTTGCGCGCCGCCGGCCAGGCCGGGCCGAGCACGTTCTTCAGCCAGTCGGTGTCCCAGTGCGCCTGCTCGTGGGCCGTGCTCGCCACCGTCGAGTGCCAGTGGTTGCTGCGCCCGCCCTTGGGCGTGTGGTACTCCTTCATCTCCTTGATCGCGAACTTCCAGTGGTTCTTGCCGCCCTTGGTGTTGTCGATGTTGCCGCCGACGACCGGGTTGGCGGTGTTGGGCGTGGTCAGCGTGTTGGGCAGGCTGGGCGTGGGGTTGACGTTGATCTGGCCGGCGGTGCGCAGCGCGGTGGCCTTGGCCCGCCATTTCTTGCCGTCCTCCTCGGCCTCCCAATCGACATCGGCGGGCAGGATGTCGTCGGGCGTGCAGGTGCTGCCGGCCGCGTTCATGTCGACCCGCGGGGTCCCGGTGACGCCGGCTTCACGCGCCGGGCGGCCGCGCCCGGTCGGCGCTGCCGCGCTGGGCGCCGCGGCGCGGACGCTGCCGTCGGCGGTGAACAGCGCCGCATGCCGCTGCGACGGGCCGGCCGGCGCGCCGGCCCCGGGGCGGGCCGGCAGCTCCGGCTCGGGCGCCAGCGACGGCTTCGGTGTCTCCGCCAGGCTGTCGAGCTCGTCGGGCTCTTCGCCCTCGGCGGCCTCGGCATCCTCGGGCAGCGGCTTCTCGGCCTGATCGGGAGCGGTCTCGCCCTGGAACCGCTCCATCGCCGCCGGGCCGGCCGGTTGCCCGCGCGCCAGCTCGGCCAGCGCCAGGCGGGCGAGCGCGTCATCGCGCTGGTCGACGAGGGTTGCCGCCCCGGCCGCGGCGCGGCCGGACGACGGGCTGTGGCGTGGCGGCCTGGCCGCGGTCTTGGCAGCATGGTTCATTGCACGACCTGCCTGGCGTTGGGTTCGGGACGTCCAGTGTGGGCCGGTTGCCGGCGGCTTGGCAAGACTCGACAGAAGCTCGACGGCAGTTGGCCCTATCGCTGCTGCAGAGCAGCATGCCGCGGACGGCGAAGCCGGCCTTGGGCTGTCCGCTCGAGCCGCGGGTCAAGTTGCACCCGGAGCTACCAGATGCGCGGAATGAGTCGGTACCGCACCGCCTGGCAGTACTGGATGTACCCCGGCAGTTGGCTACCGAGCTGCCGTTCCTCTGCAAGTATGCGCAGGATGAGCAGAACGAGGAGCGGAACTGCGGCGATGTATCCTGATGGATGAGCAAGCGCCAAAGGGATTCCCAGAATGCAAAGGCCGACCCCCGCGTACATCGGATGACGAACGCAGGAGTACGGTCCGGTTGAAATCAGCCTTTGATCATGCTCGACCTGCACGGTAGCCGACGTATAAGAGTTGACCTGGTACACGCGGCCGACCACCGTGAAGGCGACCAGCACGAGAAGGTTTCCCGCAATGACGGCGGCTGGGCCTAGCGGCGTATGCCCATTGCGAAAGTCGAGAGCGGGAAGGACGAGCTCGGCGACGAAGAATATCCCCGCCAATGCAACGATGATCTTTTGCCGAGGCTCCTTTTCTGCGCCAACGCCGGCCTCGAGCCGTCTTGCGAGAAGCCCACGATCGTGGCGAATGAGCCATGCGGTGATCCACACCGTCGAGCCGACGAAGCAAGCGAGGAAGAGCCAGGCGTGCCAGTAGCGCAGGCTACCGGCAGAGAGGAACAGTGCGGCCGCCATGCTTGCCGTCATCCGCACGACTGCCCGCCACGCGCTCTTTGTCAGGGCATCCATACGCACCGCCTGTGCAAGCTGGACTCTGCGGCCAAGCGGCAGACCGCGGGCGGTGAAGCCGGCCGTGGGTTGTCCGCTCGAGCGAATATGAAGGGACTTCCCCGGTCCGGGAACGGTGTCGAGGCACCACGATCGACCAGCGCAAAGTCAATCGGGAGATGGAGAGGCGAAGTATCAGGCCGCACTGCGCGCAGAGAGTTGACTTGATGTTAACGAGAGCACCACTGCTTCTCACAGGGGATTCCGTTTCTGTCGCCGTCCATCTTGGTGCCGGGGCAGTTGGCGAGGAAGTAGGTTGCTTCCTCGCACGAGCGCATTTGAGAGCAGTACTTCCGTCCATCGCAACTGAAGCCGCTGGATGCGGAAGCTGGCGACGGGGCGCTTTCTCTTGGCATTGCCGCCGCAGCGGAAGCAGCCTCGGCGCGTCGCCGCTTCTCAGCGGCGTTCAGTTCCTCCAGCGTGGGATCTCGCCGTGGTTGGGTGGATGGACACGGACCCTGTTGGTAGGTGACGGTGCCGTTTACAACGCACTTGTTCGTCGGCGCAGCCTCAACGCCTGAGACAACTGCTGAAAGGGCGGCAACTCCGAGAAGCAGGGAGGAAACTTTGAGCATGCTGGCGGCCTGACGAGCCAACAGGCCCGCGGAGGCAGGCGGCGTAAGGCCGGGCCGAGAAAATGCACCATGTGCCCCAGCCCGGCCTTGCTCTGCCTGCCGTAGCGGGTCCGGTTGAGCGAATACGAAGCCCCGGTCGGAGAACGGTGTCGAGGCACCATTGACCGCGGGGGAAGTCCTTGTAGAAGGGTTAGCCCCCGCTACTTGCACGGTGACTACCCGTTGCCGACTTGGTTGCTGATTCGCACTACTTGGAGCCCTTGGCCGCTTCGGATTGACGCTTGTAGTCTTCGTATGAAGTGTTGGCGTTGCTCATACAGCGATCTCTCTCCTGCTTGTCGATGATCTTGTTGCACTCGTTCTTTTGCCAAGCTTGGCCTCCACCATACAACTGCTGAGATGAGCAGCCGACAGAAGCAACCAAGGCGACGAGGATGGCGATGAAAGAAGAAGGTTGCATAGCGAACTCCTCTCGGTTGTCTGCTATTCCGACCATGCGTAGTTTGCAGTAAGGCATACATGTGGGCGCGCCTGACGTTCTGCTGGGCGCTGCTTGCGGACCGGGATCGAGGTGCCCTCGAAACGGCTAACGTGGCGCGTGCCAGGCTCAACGCGCTGGTGGCGTCGCTGCCGCCGTGACCCTCGATCACTGGCGCGGCCTGCACGACGCCATGCAATGGTGCGACCGCCAGATCAAAGAGCATGTGCGCAGTTGCGACGCTGCCCGGCGTGCTGCGCGCGTCATCGGCATCGGCGAGCTGGGCGCCTCGGCCTTCACCGCCTCGGTGGCTGACTTTCACCAGT
>JAEUOY010000028.1 GCA_016790515.1 Burkholderiaceae bacterium
CTCGGGCTGCGCGGTCGCCGCGAGGCACCGGCTGCCCGGCATCACCGTGGTCGGCGTCGAGCCCGAGGCCGGCGACGACACCCGGCAGAGCCTGGCGCGCGGCGAGATCGTGGCGATCCCGGTGCCGCAGACCATCGCCGACGGCGCGCAGACCCAGGCCAGCGGCCGGCTGACCTTGCCGGTGATCCAGGCGCTGGTCGCGCGCATCGTCACCGTCTCCGACGACCCGCTGGTGCGCACGATGCAATGCTTCGCCGCGCGGATGAAGCAGGTGGTCGAGCCGACCGGCTGCCGGGCCGCGGCGGCGCTGCTCGAGGGTGTCGAGCACTGGCGCGGCGGGCGTGTCGGCGTGATCGTCTCGGGCGGCAGCGTCGACCTGCCGCGCGATGCCGGGTTTCTGAGCCGCTGAGCCGCTCGGGCGCCGGCCGCACCCGTTTGAGCGGGATCAAATCCGGCGAATCCAGGACCTGCCGGCTTGCGCCAGCGCAAGCCGGTGGCGCCGCGTCGGGTGTCCCATCGCGCCATCGTCACCCCTGAGGAGCGGACCATGCACGCCTTGCGCGATTTCTTCACCACCGACTACGGCCTGCTCAGCGCCGCGGTCATCGCCTTCACGCTCGGCATGGGCGTGTTCTTCTCGCGCTACATCAGCCGCCACATCCGCGAGGACAGCGAGCGCGCGGCGCGCGAGGCCGCCGGGCGCTGAGGCGCCGTTACAACAGCCGCAGCAGGTCGGCCCGCAGCGCCTGCAGGGCTTGGCGCAGCGCCGGCTCGTCGCGGCCGAAGCTGAAATCGGCGAAGTCGAACCCGGGCCCGACGGTGGCGCCGACATAGGCGAACCCGGCGCCGGGCAGGGGCTCGGCCGCCTGCCACCAGTTCGCCGGTACGACATGGCGCGGCCGCCGGCCCTGGCGATCGGCTGCGGCGAGGTCGACGGACTCGATGCGGTCGAGCGCCGGCGGCATCAGCCACAGCCGCAGTGGCCCGCCTTCCAGCAGGTGCCAGGCTTCGTCGGACGCGACGCGGTGCCAGGCCGAATGCTGGCCGGCCACGAGCAGGAAGTCGATGCTGGTCAGCGTGCTGCGCAGCGCGCCGCCATCGGCCGGTCGTACCTGGCCGGCGCCGCGGAAGATCTCGCGGTACCAGCCGCCCTCGGGGTGCGGGACGAGCTGCAGCGTCGTGATCAGCTCCCCGGCGCGGCCCGCCGGGGTCTGAGGCGCACTCACCCGGCGTCGCGGTTGCGCTGGCGCACCGCCTCGCGGCGCTGCTCGACATCGTCGGCGCGGACCTGCGAGTTGAATTCGCGTGCCCGCGCCTTCTCGAGCGCGATGCCATCGCCATAGGCCAGCGCGAAACCGTCGTTGATGATCGCCTTGTAGCGAACCAGCATCTCGGGCAGCGTGCCCAGCATGTCCAGCGCCAGCGCGCGGGCGGCCGGCAGCAGTTCGTCGGGCGGCAGCACCCGGTTGACGAAACCCCAGGCCGCGGCCTGTTCGGCGCTGACCCAGTTGCCGGTCAGCGAGACCTCGCGCGCGCGGTACGGCCCGATCGCGCGGCTGAGCTTCTGCGACAGGCCCCAGCCCGGCGCGACGCCGATGCGCGCATGGGTGTCGGCGAAGCGGGCGTTGCTGGAGGCCAGCAGCACGTCGCAGGCCAGCGCGAGCTCGAAGCCGCCGGTCACCGCGGCGCCGTTGATCGCACCGATCACCGGCGCGGGGCAGCGGGCGATCGCCGCCACCGGGTCGCCGACCGGCCGGCCCGCCGCCGTGCCGCCCAGGCTGCCCTGGCCGGCGCCGATCTCCTTCAGGTCGAGGCCGGCGCTGAAGGCGCGGCCGGCACCGGTCAGGATGATGACCCGCACCGCGGGACTGGCCGCCGCGGCGTCGACACCGTCGGCGATCGCGGTCATCAGCGCCTTGCTCAGCGCGTTCATCGCCTGCGGGCGGTTCAGCGTCAGCACGGCGTAGCCGGCGGGATGGATCTCGGTGAGCAGCAGGTCGGTGGTCATGGCGCGGGGCTGGGCGGAAGGGCGGGTGACGATGCCCGCGATCCTGCCACCGCTCAGTCGGCCACGCGTGTCGCGGTGATGACCTGGTAGTTGCCGAAGAACAGCGTGCGCCGCTCGCAGTGCAGCCCCGGCATCGCCTGCAGGTAGGGCAGCGGGTCGTGGGTGTGCCACAGCGCCAGCGCCATCGGCTCGAAGGTCTTGAAGTACAGCCAGCCGAGCGCGCGCAGCAGCGGCCGCTCGGGGCGGTGGAACTCGGCCAGGTACAGCGTGCCGCCGGGCGCCAGCACCCGGCAGGCCTCGTTCAGCACCTGCAGCTTCATCGGGTCGGGCAGCTCGTGCAGCAGGAAGAAGATCACGTTGGCCGCGACCGAGCCGTCGGGCAGGCCCATCGATGCGGCGTCCTCCTGGCGCAGTTCCAGCGCGTCGCCGGCGCCGCCCAGCTTGCGCTGGGCGTTCAGCAGTTCGTTGTGCACCAGGTCGGAGATCTGCAGCCGGGCGGCGCCGCCGGCGAGCGCGACATCGGCCACCTTCGGAATCACGTTGCCGAAGGCGCAGGAGGTGATCAGCACCCGACCGCCGCGCAGGTCGCTGCGTTTGAGGTGCTCGGTGATCATCGCCACCAGCCGGTGGTACTGGAACAGCAGGATCGCCGAATTGATCGGCTGCCAGTCGATCAGCCGGATCAGCCGCATGTCTTCGTAGATGGGGTAGATGTGCGCGCCGGGCGACTTCGGCCCCGGACGCAGGCCGCGCAGGATCAACGTGCCCCGGGTGAAGGTGAAGAAGAACGCCGCGGTCAGGGCCAGCAGCACGAAGACCGCCCAGGCGGCGTGAACGAACCATTCAGGCATCGGGTTGTCCAGTTTCGACCGGGTGCCGCACTCCGGCAGCGCGACAGCGGCAGGGCCGGCAGGGTTTCATTGGCCCACGATTGTCGGGCCAGTCGATTGACGCGTGTCAATCTTCGGGGCGGCTGCGGTGGACCGGCGCCGGGCCCTCACTGCAGGATCTCGACCCGGTTGCGGCCGCTGCGCTTGGCCTGGTAGAGGGCCGAGTCGGCACTGTGCACCAGCGAGGCGGCGCCGCCGCCGGCCAGCGCGACGGCGGCGGCGACGCCGATGCTGACCGTCAGCGGGTGGCCGCCTTCGACGATCGCGCGGGTGTCGGCGGCGGCCACCGCGCGGCGGATGACTTCGGCGATCTCCAGCGCGCCGGCCGCGCCGGTGCCGGGCAGGATCACCGCGAACTCCTCGCCGCCGTAGCGCGCGGCCATGTCGCCGGCGCGTCGCACGTTCTCCTTGATGACCTGGCCGACGCAGGCCAGGAAGGCGTCGCCGACCTGGTGGCCGAAGCGGTCGTTCAGCGGCTTGAAGCGGTCGACGTCGATCATCAGCAGGCCCAGCGGCGTGGCATCGCGCAGCGCACGGTACCACTCCTTGTGCAGCGTGGCGTCGAACTGGCGGCGGTTGGGCAGGCCGGTCAGTGCGTCGGTCGAGGCCAGCGCCGACAGCTCGGCGTTCATGCGGCCCAGCGATTCCTCGGCGCGGCGGCGCTGGTCGGCGTCGCGGAAGGTCACCAGGTAGTCGCCCAGCCCGTTGCCCGGCGGCAGCGAGGCGACCCGGGCCTCGACCCACAGCGTGCTGCCGTCGCGGCGCAGCGCGCGGAACAGGTCGGGCACCGCACCGCGCTGCGCCGCCTTGGTGAAATGGCGCGCGATGAACGCCGCTCGGTCCTCGGGCGCCAGCAGTTCGGCCAGCGTGTGGCCGTGCAGGTCGCCAGGCTGGCAGCCCAGCAGGCTGGCGGTGGCTGGCGAGGCATAGCGGATCGCCAGATCGGCGTCGACCGCGACGATCAGGTCGATCGAGTGCTCGGCCAGCAGCCTGAAGCGCATGTCGGCGGCGTCGGGGCGGGCGCGCCGCTCGACGATGAAGGGCGAAGGCTCGGTGCCGGCACGTGCTGCGGCAGCCGGCGGCCGCGGCTCGCGGCTGGACACCACCAGCCGCCGGCCGTCGGACAGCCGCATCGAGGCCATGCGCGGCGTCGCGGCGTCGGCGCCCGCGGGGCCGATGTCGGCCAGCGGCCGGGCCTGCCGACCGTCGCCGGCCAGCGCCAGCGTGACGCCGAAATCGGCCAGCAAGGTGGCCAGCGACCGCAGATCGGCCTCGATCAAACCCTGGGTCAAACCCTGTCTCCCTCGTCGTCGGCGGCGTGCACCAGGCGGTCGTACCCGGCCAGCGCCGGGAACAGCCGGGCCCACGCCAGCACCACCGCCAGCGTGCCCAGACCGCCCACGACCACCGATGCTACAGGCCCGAACAGCGCCGCCGTGGCGCCGGATTCGAATTCTCCCAGCTGGTTGCTTGCACCGATGAACACCGAATTGACCGCGCTGACGCGGCCGCGCATCGCGTCCGGCGTCGCCAGCTGCACCAGCGACTGGCGGATCACCACGCTGACCATGTCGGCCGCGCCCGAGGCCGCCAGCGCGGCCATCGACAGCCACAGGCTGCCCGACAGCCCGAACACCACCATCGTGACCCCGTACACCGCCACCGCGCCGAGCAGCCAGGCACCGCTGCGGCGCTGCACCGGCCAGCGCGCCAGCGCCAGCGACATCGCCAGCGCGCCCGCCGCCGGTGCGGCGCGCAGCAGACCCAGGCCCCAGGGGCCGGTCAGCAGGATGTCGCGGGCGAAGATCGGCAGCAGCGCGGTGGCGCCGCCGAGCAGCACCGCGAACAGGTCCAGCGACACCGCGCCCAGCAGCACGGGACGCTGGCCGATGAAGCGCAGCCCGGCGGCCAGCGTGGCCAGCGACATCGGCTCGCGCAGGCCGGCCACCGGCCGCGGCGCCAGGCGCAGCACCGCGGCCAGCGACAGCGCGAAGGCCGCGGCCGACACCGCATAGACCAGGGCCGCGCCGTGCGTGGCGGTACCCGCCAGCGCGTACAGCGCACCGCCGAGTGCCGGCCCGCCGATGATCGCGCCCTGCAGCGCGGTGGCCGACAAGGCCAGCGCCTGCGGCAGCCGATCGGCGCTGACCAGCTGCGGCAGCAGCGCCTGAGACGCCGGCATCTGCCAGGCCCGCAGCGCGCCGAGCGCCACCGATACCGCCAGCAGCCCGCCGCGCCCCATCCAGCCGGCGCCCGAGGCCACCGCCAAGGCCGCGGCCACCGCCACCTGCAGCGCGATCACCGCGGCCAGCACGCGGCGGCGGTCGTGGCGGTCGACGCCGTGGCCGGCCGGCAGCGCCAGCAGCAGCGCCGGCACGAACTGCGCCAGCCCGACCAGGCCCAGGTCCCAGGCGCTGCCGGTCAGGTCGTACATCTGCCAGCCCAGCGCGACCAGCAGCATCTGGCCGGCCGCGGTGCTGGCCAGGCGGGAGAGCCAGTAGCGGCGGAAGTCCCCCGGTCCGAGCAGGCCGGGCTGCGGTTCCTGACCAAACCGGTCCGGCTCCGCATGCCGGGCCGGCGGGCTGGGTTCAGGCCGGGCGATCGTCGGCCTCCTCGTCCTCGGCCAGCTGCTGCAGCTGCACCAGCCGCTGGTAGATGCCGCCGGGGATCGCCATCAGTTCGGCATGGCTGCCGCGCTCGGCGATGCGGCCGTGGTTCAGCACGACGATCAGGTCGGCCTCGCGGATCGTCGACAGCCGGTGGGCGATCGCCAGCACCGTGACCCGGCCGCGCAGCGCGGTCAGCGCCTGCTGCACCGCGGCCTCGGTCTCGCTGTCGATGTGCGCGGTGGCTTCGTCGAGCAGCAGGATGCGCGGCCGGCCGGCCAGCGCGCGGGCCATCGCGATCAGCTGCTTCTCGCCGACCGACAGCCGCGCGCCGCCTTCGCCCAGCGGCGTGTCGTAGCCCTTCTCCAGCCGGGCGATGCAGCCGTCGGCATGCGCGGCGCGGGCGGCGGCCTCGATCTCGGCGTCGGCCAGCGGCCGGCCCATCGCGATGTTCTCGCGCGCGCTGGCGGCCAGCAGGAACGGGTCCTGCGGCACCAGGCCGACCTGGCGGCGGAAGTCATCCTCGGCGATCGATTCGAGGGCCATGCCGTCGATCGCCAGCGCGCCGGGCGGCGCCGGGTAGAAGCGCAGCAGCAGCGACAGCAGCGTGCTCTTGCCGCTGCCGGTGTGGCCGACGATGCCGACGAAGGCGCCGGGCGCCACCGCCAGGTCCAGCCCGTGCAGCACCGGCTGGCCCGCGGCGTAGCCGAAATGCAGGTCGCGCACGGTCAGCGCGCCGGCGCCGACCCGGCCGTCGCCGCTGGGCGCGGCGGCCTCGGGCTCCTTCAGCAGCGTGTTGACCCGCGCCGCGGCGACCACCGACTGCTGCAGCTGCGAGAACTGCATCGTGATCTGGATCAGCGGCTCGACCACCCGGCCGATGTAGCCGATGAAGGCGTAGAGCACGCCGACCTCGAGCGCGCTCAGGCCCGCGCCGGCGCCGGCCGCGTCCTTCAGCCCGTAGACCGCGATCACCGCGGCCAGCATCGCGACGTTGAGCAAATCCAGCGCCGGCCGCAGCAGCCAGGCATTGGCGCGCAGCTCGCGGCAGCGCGATGCGTAGTGCGCCTGGTTGGTGTCGGCGAAGCGCTGCGCGAAGCGCTCGCCGGCGCCGCTGGCCTGGATCACCGCCATGCCGGCGATCGATTCGGCGGCCTGCGCGTTCAGGTCGCTGCGCAGCGCGCGGGTGCGCGCCACCGCCGGCGCCGACAGCCGCTGGTACAGCCAGACGATGCCGGCCACCGCCGGCACCAGCAGCGCGACGATCAGCATCAGCGCCCAGTTCAGCAGCGCCATCGTCACCATCATCGTGGCGAGCATGATCACGCTGTCGAGCATCACGAACAGCAGCTGCACGTACAGCGCCTTGACCGCCTCGGTGTCGTTGGTGACGCGGCTGACCAGCGCGCCGGTGATCGCGCGGTCGAAGAAGGCCATCGGCAGCCGCAGCACATGGCCGTAGACCTGCTCGCGAAGCCGCTGCACCGAGCGCATCGCGACACCGGCCAGCCGCACCAGCTGGGCGTAGCGGATCGCGTTGGCCACCCAGCCGGCGGCCAGCGCGCCGCCGAGCAGGCCGGCGATCGCGCCCAGCTCGGCGTGGCGCGGCAGCAGGTGGCGGTCGATGAACACCTTGCCCAGCAGCGGCCCCAGCGCCTCCAGGCCGGCGGCCAGCACCAGCCACAGCATCGCGCCGCCCAGCACCGGCGCGTCGGGCCGGGCGCTGCGCACCAGCAGGGCCAGCGCGTCGCGGCGCTCGCCGGCGTCGGGTTGGGCCTTGTCGGCGGCGATCATGTCTCGCCCTCGGGCAGCGAAGCTTCGAGCGACCCCTCGATCTGCTGCACCCGCCACTGCGCGGCGTACCAGCCCAGGTGGCCGTCGGCCTGCACCCGGTCGGCGAGTTCGGCATGGCGCCCCTGCTCGGTGATCCGGCCGTGCCGCATCACCAGGATCCGGTCGGCGTCCATCACCGTGGCCAGCCGGTGGCTGACCAGGATCAGCGTGCGGCCCTGGCCGTGCCGGCGCAGGCTGGCCAGGATATGCGCCGCGGTGCCGGTGTCCACCGCCGACAGCGCGTCGTCGAGCAGCAGCAGCGTGGCGTCGGCGAGCAGCGCGCGGGCGATCGCCACCCGCTGGCGCTGGCCGCCCGACAGCGTGATGCCGCGCTCGCCGACCGGCGTGTCGTAGCCTTGCGGCAGGCGCAGGATGTCGTCGTGCACCGCGGCGCCGGCCGCCGCGGCCTCGATCTGCTCGCGCGTCGCGTCGGGCCGTGCCAGCGCGATGTTCTGGGCCACGCTGGCCGAGAACAGGAAGGGCTCCTGCGGCACCCAGGCGATGCCCGCGCGCAGCGCCGCCAGCGTGTAGTCGGCCAGCTCGTGCGGCGCGTCGTCGGGGCCGCCCCAGCCGATGCGCCCCTGCTGCGGCGCCCATTGGCGCAGCAGCAGCTTGATCAGCGTGCTCTTGCCGGCGCCGGTGGGGCCGACCAGCCCGAGCGTCTGGCCGGCCGGCAGCGTGAAGCCGACGCCGGCCAGCGCCGGCTGGGTACTGCCGGGGTAGGCGAACCGCAGGCCGTCGGCGCGCAAGGTCCCAGGCTGCACGGTGGCGATGCGGCCGTGGTCGTCGACCGTCAGCGGCTGCTCGAGCACCGGCGCCAGTCGCGCCCAGGCGGCGCGGCCACGCTCGACCAGGCTCAGCACCCAGCCGGCGGCGAACATCGGCCAGATCAGCTGGCCGAGGTAGAGGCCGAAGCTGGTCAGCTGGCCGACGCTGATCTCGTCGTGCCAGGCCAGCCAGCCGCCGTAGCCCAGCGACAGCGCCATCGCGCTGGTTAGCGTCAGCCCGACCGCGGGCTCGTAGGCGGCCTCCCAGCGCTGGGCGCGCAGGCCGTGGTCGGACGCGGTGCCGGCCAGGCGCGAGAACTGCGCCGCGTACCGTGTCGCCAGCCCCAGCGCGCGCAGCGTGCGAACGCCGGTGAAGGTCTCCTGGACCTGGTCGTTCAGCGCGCCGAAGGCGTCCAGCGCGTCGCGCGCCGCCGCATGCAGGTGGCGTGAGATCCACCAGAAGCTCAGGGCCATCAGCGGGAACGGCAGCAGCACCACCGCGGCCAGCCGCCAGTCGACCCCCAGCGTCATCGTCGCGACCACCAGCACCAGCGTCAGCGTGCCGTCGAAGCCGGCCAGCAGCGCCTCGCCGGCGGCCAGCTCGACCGCGTCGACGTCGTTGGTGGCCAGCGCCATCAGGTCGCCGGTGCGCCGGGTCTGGTAGAAGCGCGGGCCCTGCAGCAGCAGCCGCCGGTACAGCCGGATGCGCAGTTCGACCCCCATCCGGTAGGCGGTGGCGTAGAGCTGCAGCCGCCAGGCCACGCGCAGCCCGTAGATCAGCGCGCCGGCGGCCAGCAGCAGGCCGACCTCGGGCCACAGCGCCGGCCCGCGCAGGCTGCCGGCGACCATGCCGTCGACGATGTGGCCGACCTGGCGCGGCAGCCAGACACCGAGCAGCGCGATCGCCGCCAGCATCGCGCCCGACGCGGCATAGGCGCGCCAGTGGCGGCGTACAAAGCCGCCGATCAGGCGGGCCAGCGAGGCGGCTGGCGCGGCGGAAGGCGCGGCGGAAGGCGGCGCCGGCAGGGCGGTCGACAAGGCGCTACGGCTTGCCGATCGGGTCGCGGATGTCGGCGATCGGCTCGCGGCCGAA
Organism: Burkholderiaceae bacterium; assembly: GCA_016790515.1. Taxonomy (GTDB): domain Bacteria; phylum Pseudomonadota; class Gammaproteobacteria; order Burkholderiales; family Burkholderiaceae_C; genus Pseudaquabacterium. The sequence continues at coordinate 9,198 of JAEUOY010000028.1, forward strand.
GTCGGCGTGCTGCAGGCGGGCCAGCAGCTGGCTTGCGCCATCGGCCGGGCTGGTCAGCAGGCCCTGCGCATGCAGCTGGGCGAAGCGCTCGCGCTCGGGGAACCGCGTGGCATCGGCGCCGCGCAGCTGGGCCTGCATCTCGGTGTCGATCACGCCGGGGGCGATCGAGACGATGCGCGCGCCGTTCGCCTGCGCGGCCTGCTCGAGCGCCACCGCACGGCTGAAGTGGTCCATGCCGGCCTTGGCCGCGCAGTAGGCCGCGCTGCCGGCCATCGCCCGCCGGCCCAGGCCCGAGCTGATGTTCATCACGCGGCGGTCGGTCGCCGCCCAGCCGCCGGTGGCCCGCAGGAAGCCCGAGGTCAGCAGCAGCGCGGCCTCGAGCCCGGCGCGCAGGGCCTGGCTCAGCTCGGCCAGCGGCACCTCGCCCAGCGGCGCGGGCAGGCCGACCAAGCCCGCGTTGTTGATCAGCGTGGCGCTGGCCGGCGGCGCGGCGTCGAACTCGCCGAGCCAGGCGGCCAGCCGTTCGGCCGGCATCAGCGGCTCGGCGAGGTCGACCGGCCACTGGGTCAGCGCGGCGCCGCTGGCATCGGCCTGGGCCTGCAGCGCATCGTTGAAGCGCCGGGCCATGCCGAGCACGACATGGCCGGGCTGCAGCAGCTGCGCCACCAGCGCGGCGCCGAGCCCGCGCGACGAGCCGGTGACGATGTAGAGGTGACGGGATCGGGGAGCGGAGGCCATGGCGCCCGAGCATAAGCGCTGGCGTCCGCCGCTGCGCCGACAATGGCGCCATGCTGAAGAAGCCCTGGGTGCTGGCGCTGCTGGCCGGCCTGATCGTGCTGCTGGCGGCGTTCGCGCTGCCGCTGCTGCGAATGGCCGGTGGCGGGGCTGGCGCGGATCCGGCCTCGGCCGCCGCTGGCCTGCCCTGGCAGGTGAGGCTGCTGCCGGACGGCCACACCGAGGTGTTTGGCGTCGTGCCCGGCCGCGACACGCTGGCCGATACCGAGGCCCGCTTCGGTGATCAACTGCAGGTCGCGCTGGTCGCGCGGCTGGGCGAGACCGGTGTGCTGGAGGCGCTGGTCGAACCCTTCGTCGCCGGCTTCGTCGCCGGCCGCCTGGTGCTGGCCTTCGATGCCGACGCCAATGCGCTGGCGCGCTGGCGCGACCAGTCCGGCACTTCGCAGCCGATGGACGGCGGCCTGCGCCGCTTCACGCTGAACCCCGCCGGGCGCGACGAAGCCCGCCGTGCGCGGCTGGTCGGCCTGAGCTTCGTCCCCGGCGTACGCTTGAGCGAGCCCGACGTGCGCCAGCGCTTCGGTGCGCCGGCCGAGATGCTGGCGCAGCCGGGCGGCGCCCAGGTGCTGCTGTACCCCGTCATCGGACTCAGCGCCACGGTGGCCGAGGGCCAGCGCGGCGTTCTGCAGTACGTGGCGCCGGCCGAGTTCGCGGCCCGGTTGCGCGCGCCGCTGGTTGCCGCGCAGGTGGTGCCGGCCGGCACGCGCTGAACGATGCGCCCGCGCTGGCGGGCTGGATTGGATACTTCGCCGGTTTCGCCGACGCAAGGAGGTTCGCATGATCGCCCGCTGCATC
>JAEUOY010000174.1 GCA_016790515.1 Burkholderiaceae bacterium
GCGCTGGGTCGAGGTCGACCTGCAGAAGATCGTCTTCAACGGCCACTACCTGATGTACTTCGACACCGCGGTGGCCGGCTGGTGGCGGGCGCTGGCGCTGCCCTACCACGAGACGATGGCCGCGCTGGACGGTGATTTCTACGTCCGCAAGGCCTCGGTCGAGTACAGCGCGTCGGCGCGCTACGACGACCTGGTCGACATCGGCGTGCGCACCGCGCGCATCGGCAACTCGTCGAAGGTGCTGGCCTGCGCGGTGTTCCGCGGCGACCAGTTGCTGGTCGAGGGCGAGCTGGTCTATGTCTTCGCCGACCCGGCGACGCAGACCTCGCAGCCGGTGCCGCAGCAGTTGCGCGACGCGCTGCAGGCCTTCGAGGCCGGCGAGGCCATGGTCGACGTGCGGGTCGGCGCCTGGGATGCGCTGGGCCGCGAGGCCGGCGCGATCCGGCGGCAGGTCTTCGTCGAGGAGCAGGGCATCCCGGCCGAGCTGGAATGGGACGCCGCCGACGCGGTCGCCCTGCATGCGGTGGCCTACAACCGCTTCGGGCTGCCGCTGGCCACCGGCCGCCTGCTGGAATACGAGCCTGGCATCTCGAAGATCGGCCGCATGGCGGTGGTGCCGGCGCTGCGCGGCAGCCGCGTCGGCCGCCAGGTGCTCGACGCGCTGATGCGCGCCGCCCGCGACCGCGGCGACCGCCAGGTGCTGCTGCACGCGCAGACCTCGGCGGCGGGCTTCTACCGTCGTGCCGGCTTCGAGCCGCAGGGCGCCGAGTTCGAGGAGGCCGGCATCCCGCACCTGGCGATGGTGCGATCGCTGTAGAGGGGGCTCAGGCGCGGCTGCCCTTCGGTCGCCCGAGGAAGGTCTGCGTCGCCGGCTGGTCGAGCAGCGCGCCGCTCCAGCGCCGCAGCACCTTCTCGATGCGCGGCGCCGCGACGCCGAGCTGGACCATCGCGACGCCGCCGTTGACCGATTCACGGTAGTCGGCGATCAGCCCGTCGCGCAGTTCGAATCGGCTCATGCCGTCGATCACGACGAACCTGCCGGCGAATTCGGGCACCTGCGACGTGAAGCTCGACAGCGACCAAGCGTAGCCCAGGTCGCCCTGGACGATCGGGTCGAACATCTCCCAGCGGTAGTCGGGCCCGGCGTCGCGCCGGAACAGGCCGACCAGCATCTGTGCGATGTCGGCGCGGCCGTGGTGGTCGCCGTAGATGTAGTCGTGGTAGACCGCGTCGGGCGTGAAGCAGGCGGCAAAGGCCTCGCCGTCAGCGGCTTCGGCGGCGGCGGTGAAGCGCTGCAGCAGCGCCTGGAAATCGTGCGGGATCACTGGACTGCCCTCCGTTCACTGCGTGACCACCTCCCCGAGGGAGGCCGTGCGGGAGCGCTCATCGCGGCTCCGGCTCATCGAGCGTGTCGAACCATTCGGCATGACGCGGCTGCGGCAGCGCGGCCGCTGCATCCGCCAGCAGTCCCGCCAGCGCTGGTGCCACCGCGCCGGCGTAGGTCTCCATCAGCGTCAGCTGGCCGTCGCGCAGCTCGGGCCGGCGCAGCAGCCCGGCCTGCAGGCCAGGGTTGGCGGCAACCAGCGCCTGCTGCATCGAACGCACCGCAACGACCGTGCGGCCCAGGTCGGCCTCGGCCACCCGGTAGTAGACGTACAGCCGCCGGGCCACCCGGGACTCAGGCCACGTCGACCGGGACCGCGTAGGGCAGGGCGCCGCGCCGCAGCAGCGGCCCGTTGGTCGCGCCGGCATGCAGGCTGCCGCCGTCCAGCGCGGCGAGCTTGATCTCGACCAGCGCGCTGCTGCCGCCGCCGGGCTGGGGCGCGGCCAGCGCGACCAGGCCGGCGGGCTGGCCGGGGTCGGCACTGTGGAACACCTCCTGGCCGGCGGCCAGCGCCGCATCGCAGTCGAAGGCCATCACCCGCCGCTTGACCGTGCCGCGGTACTGGCTGCGCGCGACGACCTCCTGGCCGGGGTAGCAGCCCTTCTGGAAGTTGACGCCGCCGACCAGTTCGAGGTTGACCATCTGCGGCACGAACTGCTCGACCGTCGCCGCGGCGATCCGCACGACGCCGCTTTGCACCTCCAGCCAGCGCCAGTCGTCGGCCGACAGCGCCGGCAGCGCGGGCGGCGGTGCATCGACCGGCAGCGCCAGCAGGTAGCGCGCCTGGCCGGCGGCGTCGGGCAGGCGGATCGCCCGGCCCGGGCCGGCCGGCAGCGCAGCCCAGGTCCTGGCCGGCGCGCCGTCGCCCAGCCAGGCGCTGGCCTCGGCACCGGCCAGGCCGTACAGCGCGACCTCGGACGACGCGTCGCTCAGCTTGCACTTGGCGCGCAGCACGAACATGGCCAGGCGCTTCAGTGTCGGCGCCAGCAGGTCGGCGCTGCAGGCCAGCGCGATCGTCTCGGCGTCGTCTCGCCAAAGCACGAAGCTGGCCAGCAGCCGGCCCTTGGCCGAGCAGTAGCCGGCCAGGCGGGCTTCGTGCGGCCCCAGCGCGCTGACGTCCTGCGTCAGCTGGCCGTGCAGGAAGCTCGCGGCGTCGGCGCCGCGGGCGCGGATCAGGCCCCAGTCGGCCAGGCGCAGCGCGCCCGAGGGGAGGGTGGAGGTGCTCATGGCGCCGATTATCATCACGCCCCTTTTCCAGCGTCGGCGGCCGGGCCGCCGGCGGTCGGCATGACACTTCGGCGCGTCCTCGTCCTGTGCCTGCTGGTGGCGGCCGCGCTGCCGGCCGGCACGGCGCTGGCCGCCTGGTGGTGGCTGCAGCGCCCGCTGCCGCTGGCCGCCGCGACGGTCGAGCTGTCGGTCGAGCCCGGCACGCCGCCCCGCGAGGTTGCACAGGCCTGGGTCAGCGCCGGCGTGAAGACCGAGCCCTGGCTGCTCTACCAGTGGTTCCGCGTCAGCGGCGAGGCGCGCCGCATCCGCGCCGGCAGCTATGAACTGGAACCGGGCGTCACGCCACGCACGCTGCTGGCCAAGATGGTGCAGGGCGACGAGGCCTTCGAGCGGGTGCGGCTGATCGAGGGCTGGACCTTCCGCCAGTTCCGTGCCGCGCTGGCGGCTGCACCGCAGCTGAAGCCCGCCAGCGTCGGCCTCTCCGAGGCAGAACTGATGGCCGCGATCGGCCTGCCCGGGGTGCCCGCCGAGGGCCGCTTCCACCCCGACACCTACCTGTACAGCCGCGGCGTCAGCGACCTGACGGTGCTGCGCCGCGCCGCCGAACTGCAGGCTCGACGCCTGGCCGAGGTGTGGGCCGAACGCGCCGCCGACCTGCCGCTGCAGACGCCCGAGCAGGCGCTGGTGCTGGCCTCGATCGTCGAGAAGGAGACCGGCCGCGCTGCCGACCGGGGCAAGGTGGCGGCGGTGTTCGTCAACCGGCTGCGTCGGGGCATGCCGCTGCAGACCGACCCGACCGTGATCTACGGCCTGGGCGAAGCCTTCGACGGCAACCTGCGCAAGCGCGACCTGCAGACCGACACGCCCTACAACACCTACACCCGACCCGGGCTGCCGCCGACGCCGATCGCGATGCCGGGGCTGGCCTCGCTGCGTGCCGCCGTGCAGCCCGAACGCAGCGATGACTTGTACTTCGTCGCCCGGGGCGACGGCAGCAGCGTCTTCAGCGAGGACCTGGCCACGCACAATCGGGCGGTGAACCAGTTCCAGCGCGGCCGCGCGGCCGGCCAGAAACCATGACCGAGCGCGGCCGCTTCATCACCTTCGAGGGCATCGACGGCGCCGGCAAGTCGTCGCACCTGACGGCATTGGCCGAGTGGCTGCGCGCGCGCGGCCGCGAGGTGCTGGTGACCCGCGAGCCCGGCGGCACGCCGCTGGCCGAAAGCCTTCGCACGCTGTTCCTGCAGCATGCGATGGACCCGCTGACCGAGGCGCTGCTGGTCTTCGCCGGCCGCCGCGACCACCTGAACGCCGTCGTCTGGCCGGCGCTGGCGCGCGGGGCGATCGTGCTGTGCGACCGCTTCAGCGATGCGACCTTCGCCTACCAGGGTGGCGGCCGCGGCTTCGACGCCGGCGTGCTGACCCAGCTGGAGGCCTGGGTGCAGCGGCCGCCCGGTGCGCCGGCGGGCGAACTGGTCCAGCCCGAGCTGACGCTGTGGTTCGACCTGCCGCCGGCGGTGGCGGCCGGGCGTCGCGCTGCCGCGCGCGATGCCGACCGGCTCGAGCGCGAGGATGCGGCGTTCTTCGAGCGGGTGAGGGCGGGCTACGCGCAGCGCGCCGCGCAGGCGCCCGGCCGCTTCGTGCGCATCGATGCCGACCGGCCGCCCGACGCGGTCTGGGCCCAGGTGCAGGCGGCGGTCGCCGCCCGGGGGTGGCTCTGATGGCGCGCGATGCCGCCCCGCAGATGGCGATTGGCGTCGGCGCCGACGGCCGGCTGCCGCTGCCGTGGCTCGGCGACGCGCTGGCGCGCTCGGCGGCGCTGGCCGGCGCCCACGCGCTGCTGGTCCATGGCCCGGCGGGCGCCGGCCACCTGGAGTTCGCGCTGCTGCTGGCGCAGGCCGTGCTGTGCGAGGCAGGGGGCGACGAGGCCGCCGGCCGCCCCTGCGGCCGCTGCAGCAGCTGCCACCTGGTGGCCACCCGGGTGCACCCCGACCTGCTGATCGTGCTGCCCGACGCGCTGCGCGTGCAGCTCGGCTGGGTCGACGACGAGGACGGCAGGCTGACCAAGGCCGATGCCAAGCCCAGCCGCGACCTGCGCGTCGAGCAGGTGCGCCAGGCGATCGGCTGGTCGCAGCGCACCAGCGGCCGCGGCCGCGGCAAGGTGCTGCTGCTGCACCCGGCCGACGCGATGAACGCCGCGGCGGCCAACGCGCTGCTGAAGACGCTGGAGGAACCGCCCGGCTCGATGCGGCTGCTGCTGACCAGCGCCGACCCCGAACGGCTGCTGCCGACCGTGCGCAGCCGCTGCCAGCGCCTGCGCCTGGGCCTGCCCGCGGCCGACCAGGCGCTGGACTGGCTGCAGGCCCAGGGCGTCGACGAAGCGCCGGCACTGCTGGCAGTTGCCGGCGGCAGCCCGCTCGAGGCGCAGGCCTGCGCGCGCGAAGGCCTGACCGCGGCCTGGCTGGCGGCGCTGCCGCGGCGCGTGGCAGCCGGCGACGCGTCGCCGCTGGTCGGCCGCGCCTTGCCGCGGGCCATCGAACTGCTGCTGAAGCTGGCCCACGATGCCCAGGTGCAGGCCGCCGGCGGCGCACCGCGCTTCTTTTCCGGCGAGCAGATGCCCGGGGCGGCCGACCCGGCGGCGCTGCGCGAGTGGCAGCGCGCGCTGCTGCGCGCCGCCCGCCACGACGAACACCCCTGGAATGCCGGCCTGCTGGTCGAATCGCTGGTGGGCCAGGCCGCTGCGGTATGGCCGCACGCGCCGGGCCGCGCCACCTCCCGTGCCGGGGCCTCGCTACACTCCGGACGATGAGCGAACCCAGCCAGCCGGTCGGCGTCGGCGCAGCGGCGGTCCAGCGCCCCAGCGTGATCCAGCTCGTCTTTCGCGAGAAGGGTGCGCTGTACGCCGCCTACATCCCGCTGCTGACCGACGGCGGTCTGTTCGTGCCGACCCAGCGGCCGTACAAGCTGGGCGAGGACATCTACCTGCTGCTGTCGCTGCCCGACGACCCGCAGCGCTACCCGGTGGCCGGCAAGGTGGCCTGGATCACCCCGGCCAATGCCTCGGGCGGCCGGACCCAGGGCGTGGGGGTGCGCTTTCCCGGCGACGAGAAGACCCGGCTGCTGAAACTCAAGATCGAGGAGACCCTGGGCACCCAGATCGCCTCGTCGCGCCCGACCCAGACGGTGTGACGGCGCACGCGTTTGCCGGCGCGTCGTCGCCCAGCCCATGTTCGTCGACTCGCACTGCCACCTGAGCTTTCCCGAACTGCTGGGCCGCATCGACGCGGTGCGCGCCGAGATGGCCGCCGCCGGCGTCGACCGTGCGCTGGTGATCTGCACCACGCTGGAGGAGTTCGACACCGTGCACCGGCTGGCGATGGCCCACGACAACTTCTGGTGCACCGCCGGCGTGCACCCTGACAACGAAGGCATCGAGGAGCCCGACGTCGCGCGCCTGCAGGCCCTGGCACAGCGCCCCAAGGTGGTGGCCATCGGCGAGACCGGGCTCGACTACTACCGCCTGAACGGCCGCAGCGTCGCCGACATGGCCTGGCAGCGCGCGCGCTTCGACGTGCACCTGGCGGTCGCGCGGGCGCTGGCCAAGCCGCTGGTGGTCCACACCCGCAGCGCGTCGGCCGACACGCTGGCGATGCTCGGCGCCGCACAGTCCGCCGCGGGTGGGGCGCTGACCGGCGTGTTCCACTGCTTCACCGAGACCCTGGCGGTGGCCCGCGCGGCGCTGGACTTCGGATTCGACATCTCGTTCTCGGGCATCCTGACCTTCAAGACCGCGCACGAACTGCGCGAGGTCGCCGCGTTCGTGCCGCTGGAGCGCTGCCTGATCGAGACCGACAGCCCCTATCTGGCACCGGTTCCGCACCGCGGGCGACCGAACTCGCCGGCCTACGTGCCGCATGTCGCGGCCGAACTGGCGCGCGTCAAGGGCCTGCCGCTGGACGCCGTGGCGGCGGCCACCAGCCGCAATTTCGAACGGCTGTTCAAGCTCCCGGCGCTCGCACCTGACCTTTGAAGACTATGAGAAACCACTTCAAGAAACTCATCTATCTGTTTCTGGTCATTGGATTTACGGTCGCTCATGGTGGCGCCCTGGAAGACCTCTTCAAGGCCGTGACCTTCGACGACGAGCGCACCGTGCGCGAACTTCTGGCGCGCGGCATCGATCCCAACAGCCGCAACGAGAAGGGCCAGACCGCGCTGTACCTGGCGCTGCGCGAGGACAGCCCGAAGACCTGCGCGGTGCTGCTCGACAACCCGCAGACGCAGATCGACCTGGCCAACGCCGCCGGCGAGACCGCGCTGATGATCGCCGCGCTGAAAGGCCGCACCGACTGGCTGGGCCGGCTGATCGACCGGGGCGCGAAGATCGACGGGCCCGGCAACGGCGAGCGGCCGGGCTGGACACCGCTGCATTACGCCGCGTCCGGCCCCGAAGCCGCCAGCGTGGCACTGCTGCTCGATCGGGGCGCGCGGGTCGACGCGCGCTCGCCCAACGGCACCACGCCGCTGATGATGGCCGCCCAGTACGGGCCCGAGGACTCGGTGTTCCTGTTGCTGAAGAAGGGCGCCGACGCGCGGCTGAAGAACGACCTGGGGCTCGGCGTGGTCGATTTCGCGACCCGCGGCGGCCGCGAGTCGCTGGCCGGCCGGCTGCGCGCGGCGCAGCGCTGAATCGAGCCGGCGGGCACGGAGACGCGCTTGTCATCCATCGGCCGACACGCATCTTGTCGGTCGACTGACTACCGCCGCGAGCGCAGTCGGTCTACATTGGTTTCACGGGCATTCCGCCCGGGCCACCTGGATGAATCACCATGCAGCCCTTGCCGCGAGATGTCAATCCGTTTGCGCTGATGCTCGACCCCCAGGCGGTGATTGCGCAGATCGAACGCTCCGAGCGGCTCGAGGGCCTGCACCGGAGGGTGTGCAGGCCGCTGGACAAGCCGCTGCTCGGCGGTGTTGCCGACGGCGGCGAAGAGGCGCCCGACGACGATCAGCCGGGTGCCGCGGCGGAGGCCGCCGCCGCCGGCGATGACACCGCAGCGGTGGCTTGAGGCGGCCCGTGCTGCAGCAGCGCCCCGCATCCCCGGGGCTGACATGGCCAGGGAACTGCCGCGGTCTGGCCGCTGTGCTGGCCGTGACACTCAGCGGCTGCGCCAGCTACCTGGAGGTGCGCAGCCTGGCCACCGGCCGCGCCGACCAGCCGGCGTACGAACTGAGCGGCAGCGAACCCGCCGCGCTGCACCAGGAAGCCTCGCGGCTGTGCCCGCAGGGCGCCGATATCCTGCGCCAGGCGGTCCAGGCGCAGCGCCCGCAGGTCGACGGCAGCATGTCGCAACGGCTGGGCCTGCCCGCCGAATGGCTCGAGCCGCCGCGGCGCACGGCGCAGCTGGTGGTGCTGTGCCATGCATCGCCGTCCGGGCTGCTGGCGAGCGCCGCGCACCCACCGGCGTCGGCAGCCTCGGCCGGCGCGGTCGAGCGGCCGGCCGCAGCGCCGATCGGGCCGATTTCGGTCGAGTGGTGAGTTCGGCGCGCTCGCGCAGGTCGCGCAGCGTGCGCCGTCGGCCGGGGCCGCCACCGTACCGGATCGTCGATTCTGATGCCCGGGGGCGTCGGCACGGCGCCCTTCAGGGGCCGATAATTACGCGACGATGTATATTATGTCAAATGCTATCGCTATGGCATAATCCAGCCACCTGGGCCGGATCTCGTATTCAGCCGCAGTGACGCGCAGATCCCCTGCGCGGCCACTTCAACGCCCGCCCGCACCTACCCATGGCCAAAGCCGATACCAAGACCTCCATCGATTCCGACGGCCTGCGTTACCGCAGCAAGACCCCTGGCTCTCCGTTCACCGCCGCGGGCGCCTTCGGTGCCGCAACGATGTCGTGCTTCCTCTGCGGCAAGCACCGTCCGCGCAGCCAGCTGAAATCGCGCCGCCTGCTCGGCAAGGCGCAGTTCGTCTGCTCGCCGAGCTGCAAGGAAGCCGACGCCGAGGGCGCTCAGAAGCCTTGATCGGCCGTGCCCGCCGCCAGCGTGCGACGGGTGTTGGCCGAATCCTGGTGAGTTCAGAGAACCCCGCCTGCGCCAGCGCAGGCGGGGTTTTCGTGTTCTGGAGCGGCCCGCGGGCCATGCCCGATCGGGGATCAAGTAGATTTGCAATATAGTGCTTGACTCATGCGTGAGTGCGCATCATGATGCCGATGTGAGCAACATAATGCATGCCAGCTGACCATGAAGCCCCTGCAACTCTTCGATGATCCCAACGCGCTGGCGCCCGCCCGTGCCGAGCGCCTGGATCTGCCCGATGGGGCCTTCGTGCTGCGCCACCCAGAGCCGCTGCAGCCCTACAGCCGATGCGTCGGTGCCTGGCTGGAACATTGGGCCGCGACGACGCCCGACGCGCTGTTCCTGGCCGAGCGCGACACCGATGGCCACTGGCGCCGCCTGAGCTACGGCCAGGTGCGCGAACAGGTGGGCCGGGTCGCCCAGTCGCTGCTCGACCTGGATTTGCCTGATGGCCCGGTCGCCGTGCTGAGCGACAACGCCGTCGACCATGCGCTGCTGCTGCTGGCCAGCATGCATGTCGGCCGGCCGGTGTGCACGATCAGCAGCGCCTATTCACGGCTGACACGCGATTTCGGCAAGCTGCACGGCATGCTCGACGCGCTGCAGCCGGCGCTGGTCTACGCCTCCGATGCCGCGGTCTACGGCCCGGCGGTCAGCGGTTGGCGGGGCCGCGCGACCGCCGTGTTCAGCCGCGGTGCGGGCGAGGTTCCGGGCGCGCTCGGCTGGGCCGATCTGCTGGCGACAGCCGAGACGGCCGCGGTGCTCGCCGCCTACCACGCGGTGCGCCCCGACGACCCGGCGAAGTTCCTGCTGACCAGCGGCTCGACCGGCCTGCCGAAGGCGGTGGTCAACACCCACCGCATGCTCACTGCCAACCAGCAGCAGATCGCCCAGGTCTGGCCGTTCCTGAACCGCCACCGGCTGCAACTGCTCGACTGGCTGCCCTGGAGCCACACCTTCGGCGGCAACCACAACTTCAACATGGTGCTGGCCCATGGCGGCAGCCTGCACATCGACGAAGGCCGGCCGGCGCCGGGGCTGATCGACAGGACCGTGCGCAACCTGCGCGACGTGAAGCCGAACTTCTTCTTCAACGTGCCGCGCGGCTTCGACATGCTGCTGCCCTACCTGGAGCAGGACGAAGGCTTCGCGCGCGACTTCTTCGTGCGCCTCGAGGCGGTGTTCTACGCCGGCGCCGCGCTGCCGCAGAGCCTGTGGCAGCGGCTCGAAGGCGTCGTCCAGCGCGTTCGTGGCGAGGGCGGGCGGCGGGTCTGGTTCACCTCGGCCTGGGGCGCGACCGAGACCGCGCCGGCGATCACCTCGGTGTACTGGCCGATCGAGCGCGCCGGCTGCATCGGCGGCCCGCTGCCCGGCGCCGAGATCAAGTTCGTGCCCAACGCCGGCAAGCTGGAGATGCGGGTGCGCGGGCCGAACGTGTTCCCGGGCTACCGCAACGCGCCCGAGTTGAGCGCCAAGGCCTTCGACGCCGACGGCTTCTACCTGATCGGCGATGCCGGCCGGCTGGTCGACGAGGCCGACCCGTCGCAGGGCGTGGCCTTCGACGGCCGGGTGGCCGAGGACTTCAAGCTGATGAGCGGCACCTGGGTGTCGGTCGGCACGCTGCGCCTGCGCGCGGTGACCGCACTGACGCCGCTGGCCGCCGACGTGGTGGTGACCGGGCACGACCGCGAGGAGGTCGGCCTGCTGGTCTTCCCGAGCCCGGCCGCGCGTGAACTGTCGGCCGAGGCCCTGGCCGAGCGGCTGCGCGCCGCGCTGCTGGCGATGCGGCACGAAGGTGGCGGATCGTCGCAGTCGCCGACCCGCGCCCGCATGCTCGACGAGGCGCCGAGCGTCGACGCCGGCGAGATCACCGACAAGGGCTACGTCAACCAGCGCGCGGTGCTGCAGCGGCGCGCCGCCGAGGTGATCGCGCTCTACAGCAACGTGCCCGACCCGCGCACCGTGCGGCTGTAGCCGCGCGGACCGGGCGCGGCGCCCTGCCCTGTATCAGGCCACCGGCTCCAGCAGCATCAATCCCGACGCGGTGTTCGAGATCGGGACGCTGTGACATACAACTTTCCTTTGCCTCTCAATAGCTTAGTTAGCTACCCAGGCCAGGCAGCTATGAGGCAGCTAGGGGCGCTCATCTAAGCCTAGCTACGGGCAAGACTCGCGCCCTACCCCCCGCGCCCTCGGCGAATTCTGCTGCTAGATCGCCAGGGGTGGGCTAGTGGGGGCGGTATTCGTCCAAGTGGAACAACCGTTTCGGCTCCCCCCAGGGCTCGCCCATAGCCTTGTACACGTCCTCGCGGGACTGCCACCACTGACTCGGAAGGGGCGGGATCGGGGCGGTACGCACGCTGGTCTTGAAGTGATCCACGAACTGTTCGTGACCTCCGGTCGCCATCCAAACCGCCACTAGGGTCAGGCTCGCGCGCTCCCAAGGCTCAGCAATGGCCCGCAACTCCTGAGCCGTGGGCGCCGGCTTCCGCATAGAGGCTTCGCACACCAGTCGCCGACCCTCGCGCCTGTACGCCTCGGCCATGCATAGCAACTCAGTCGGATTGTTGAACCAGATCGCGGATAGGTATTCAGGGGCGTCCTTACCGAAGATGGCCCGCTCAAAGCGGCGACGCAGGTCACGCTCTTGGGGCGACAGCATCGCTTCTTCGCGGGCCGCCTGGGCCTTCATCGCCTTTTCGCGCTCCATCTGTTCTGCGATCAGGTCTTGAAACATTGCTTCGTAGAAGTTCATGCGGACACCTTGGCCCTATCGGGGGCGAAGCCATTGAAGACGTAAGTCAGCCGCCACATGTTCAGCTTGCCGTCGTTGTACAGCTCGCGTACCTTGAGCGCGGTGGGCTCCTGAAGTCCGGCGTAGTCGCAAACCAGCAAGAAGGCGGGGTCATTGACCCACGCCGTGTCTCGATCCCGCAGGCCCTGTAGGAGCACGCAGGCGAACATCATCTGGAGCCGTTCCAGCGGCGTATTGGGCAGGCCCGGCGCGAGCGGAGGCAATGTCGGACCTTCCGACCTCGGCGGGCTCGGGAGCGCGGGCGATGCAATGGCTGTGGCAAGCGCGGAATACCCGCTAGGGCGCGACGAATCCGCCGCGCCGGGTTCGGGTAGCTCCCCGGCCGCGCGGGCCTCTACGGTGGCCGAACTGACTAGTGGACTGAGCATGAGGTCGCCAGCGAGGTGATCTGGTGCTTGACGTTCGCCGCGTACAGAACATGCCCCATCGTGTCGTGCGCCAACGCTGGCGACGCATGGGCCAGCGCAACGCTGCCCGACATCCCGGTGAAAGCGAGCGCGCCGATAGCGACGATGAGAGCCGCAGCATGCGGGCCGACGTCATCGTGGTGACGTAGCGGATCGCGTACCTCAAACGTCTGACCCGACTGCTCGGTGCAGGCCAACACGACTTCGCTGGTCTCGCCCAAGAGGGAGTACCGCTGCCGGACTTCGATGCGTACCAGCAGCCCGTAGTCGTCCAACACGAGTGTGGCGACGTACATGGTCAGCGCCCCGACTGCGGCCGGTCTTGCGATTGGCGGGCGGCAATGGACTGAGCGACCACTCCGTGCAACTCGGGATGATCGGCCAGGAATCTCGACACCGTTGTTCCGTTCTGCGCCGCGCTGATCAGCAGCTCCTGTACGGGCTTCGAGTACAGCGCCAGGACGGTTCCCGACAGCGCAGCGGTTAGCGGCAGATTGCTGTACGCGCCCAGGACCGCACCACCGATGCCGACAGCCTTCTCAATCGGTGAGGTGACTCCCGAGGGGGAGCCGATCACGTCCTGACCCGCCTTCGCCAGCGCCTGCTGAGGGAGGTCGCCGCCTTCGATGAATCCCGACTTGTTCGCGGACCTGTCGCCTCTGCGGATCGCCTGCAGCAGCAGCTTCGGCGTGTACTCGGACGGGTTCGCCAGATCGCCGGTCTTGGCGATTTCGCGCAGCGGCGCGTAGTTGGACCAGTCCTGATTCAGTCTCAAGAGGTCCGGGGGGTCGCCCAGCTTTGCTGCCGTATGGTCGCGCCACGTGTACGCCACCTGCTCCAGCGCGTGGCCGAAGTCAGCCTGTCGCGGGTCGGGGGCGGACTTGTACCGCTGTGACAGCTTCAGGAGCCGCTTGCCGATTTCATTGGCCGTAGAGGGCTTCATGGCCCCCATCGACTCCCCGACCGAATGGGAGTTGATCGTGTTGATGACCGTGCTGGCCAGCGTGTCGAGTTGCTCGTCGGTTAGGTTGTGCTGGACCTTGGCGGCGTTAATGACGTCCAGCGACATGCCCGTCATATCCACCACCGGCATCTTCTGATCGAGTTCGTTGAACAGCGTCGTGTACCGATTGCCGAGTTCGCGGCCAACGTCCGCAATACTTCCCGCCTCGGGCACGCCAGCGGCGGCTCGGGTGGCGGCTTGCCACTCGGACATCGCACGCTCGCGGGCGTGTCGAACCGGGGCGCCGATCACCGGCACGTCCGCTAGGGTGTCCTCCATGCGTGCGAACGCCCTGCCCGGCAGCGAATTGCTGGTGCGCAGAGCTTGCCCAACGGTCGGGGTGACGTCGTTTTCGATCAGCTTGCCCACCCGTCTGCTTTGGACTCCCGTACCGCCCAGCGCATTGGTGAGCACTCGACCGACCCCCGCGCCCGCACCGGCGAGGGCGGCGGCAGTGCCCCGGTTTTCGGGAGCCGTCAGAGCGGCGTAACCGGCGTTGGCGGCAACGTCGGCGGCGGCGGGGATCAACGCGGCGCCGGCTTTAGCCCCACGCAACGCCTGAACCATCGTGGCCGCTTTCGCTGCCGCGCCCATCGGCACAAGAGACATGGCGATGTCCGCCCCGACCTCGCCCGCAGTGGCCCAACCGCCCGGGTGGTGCTTCTCGTACAGCCTCGCGTTCTCGTCAGCCTCGGCAAGCCGGGGGTCGTCCTTCCACGCGGGAAGCAGGTGACCGATGCCGCGACCTACACGAGCAACGGCGGCACCGGCTCCCACGGCCAGCTTCTCCAGGGGGCTCATGCCCTCGGCGGGGTCATAGGTCGGCTCGGGGGCAGGAGCAGTCTTCGGCGGGGCCTTCGCATCGGGGCGGGAAATTGCGTCCCAGTCGTCCTTGGGCGCTGGGCGAGAAATTGCGTTCCAGTCGCTCATTGCCGGACCCTCACTTGCCCATCGGGGGTCACGAAGCGAGTACCGGGCTGGAGCTTGGCCGCTTCGGCGGGGGTCGTGACCCTGACGGGCGCGGCGGGGGAGGCACCCTTCAGGGCATCCAACTGGCCCGCTCGGGTCGGGGCGCGGAGGGCACCTTCCAGCTTCCCGGCGGCTTGCTCTTCCAACTGAGCGCGTCGAGTCAAGTTCTCTCGGATACGGGCGGGATCCATGTCGGGCCGCACGTCGGCCTTCTCCCACTCTGACTTCTCCTGCGCAGTCAGCGCCGCGCCGAACAGCTTGTTTCGCACGACGTTCTTGCGGGCCTGGTACTCGCGCCACCAGTCCGAAGTAGCCTTCATCGAGTCGGTGGTCATCGACGCCGGCAAGATCGAACCGGCAGCGCGGCGAATGTCGGAGCCCAGGCCCGCGTACTCGTCCTTGAATGTGTCGCGGAAATGCGCGGCCTGCTGGGCGGTGGCGAGCGTGTCCTGCACCTTGGCCAGATCGGTCATGGACAAGGGCTTGCCCTCGGTCGCGGCCTTGTCGGACACGGCCTTGCGGTCGGCGGCGAGTTGGGCCATGAGGGCGGCGTGCTGTTGGGCGGCCTCCCGTCGTTGCTCGATACCAAGGCGCGTGTCTTCGCTGCGAAGCCGAGCGGCTTCCGCTTGCTGGGCCAATTGATCGCGTCGGAGCGCGAGATTGGCGTCAAGGGTGGCCCGAGCTTCGGCTTGGCGATCCTCCCGGTCCTGGGTGCGCTGGAGGCGTTGCTCTTGCCGGACGGGCTCGTTCACCTCCAAGTCCTGAAGAATCTTTGCCACAACGTCGCGGCGGCTCGGAATGGTGGCGCCCTGCTGGGCCCAGGCGATCTGGTCGGCCGTGGTCGGGGCCTGCGCGGGCTGGTAGGCGCTGGGGTTGTTCCCCTCGACGGCTGGCGTGGGCTTTGGGCGCGAAGCCACGTGCGCAGCGGCAGCGGCTCGGTCCGCAGCCTCGTATTCACCAACATCTTTCTGGAGGGCCTGGTTCTCAGCGTTGTAGCCCTGGTACGCCGCCAACTGATCAATCACGCCGGGTAGCGTTTCTGCCAGCGAAGGGTTGAAGTAGACCCTGCCGACCATCTGTCCCTGCGGGGTAGGTGCGTTGGCGGCCTGACTCTGGCGTCGCATCAGTTCAACAAGCATTCGCCGACGCTGCTCGATGGCGGCCTGCCGTTGCTCGAACGGAAACTGGGTGTAGTTGGCGACGGCCATGCCAGAGTTCGGCGGCGGCATTTGCGTGTTGGGATCGAAGGCGGCCATCGTGTGCTCCCGGGTCAGATGTCTTTGAACGTCGCGTTGTGAACGTCAAGGGCCGCGCTGATCTCGTCCCTCCGAGTCAACTCGGGCAGCGGCAGGTCAGCATCACTACGGCGGCGACCCAGTTCGGCAGCGACGTAGTCAACTTCGAGCGCGTCCACCACGGCCTCGGCAATGTCCTTCGGCACCTCGAAGATTTCCGCCACGTCCTGAGGATTACCGTGGCGGCCGAGTTCGCGCTCGTGGGCATAAAGGTTCGCCACGGTCACGACCCGTTGTCGGTCGCCGGCCGGCAGCGCTCCAAGCAGCTTGGTCATACCCCCCACCGCAGGCCGCTCACGTCGCACGAGTTCGCCCGCGAGTTCCAACTGACTCATGGGTCGCTGAGGCAGGCCCTTCGGTAGCGGGGCGGGCTTCACATACTCATCGAATGCGGCCCGGACGGTATCGAGGCGGGATGCGGCGCTGGTCTTGGTCATGCTTTGCTCGGCTCGGGGGCGGCTACCGGCTGTAGGGTGTCTTGCCTGTTTCGCAGTGCCGCAACCAATTTCAGGGCCCGAGCCAATGCTTGCTCATCGTGCGAGGCGCGCGAGCGTGCCAACCGGTCGGTGGTTTGCCGTTCGGCGGCGGGCTCGGCGGGCTCGACGGGCTCGACGGCTGGCGAGTGTTTGCGGCGACGCTTGACCATGACTCACTCCCAGCGCTTGCCGGTGGAGGCGAACCAGCCCATGACGGCTGCGCGTGCGGTAGAGAAGCCCGATGACCAATGATTGGCGGCGGGGCGCAACGTCGGGGTGTTGATTTCGTTGAATGTGTTCTCGGGGAAGTCCGGGGGCGGGCTCCCCGTCACGCGGCTGTATTCCTGTGACGCGATCCATACCCGACCGAGGATCTGATGGAGAACTCGACGCTGTTCTTCATACTCGTCCACGGCGTCGTGAAACTGCTTTCTCAGGAACACCCCCTGCTCCGCACGAATACGTGCTGCTTCCTGCGCGTCCTCCATCCGCTTCATATCTGCAAGGCGCCGGGCCTCGACAATGTCAGCTTGAACCTGCCTCATCAGAGGGTGGTCCATCATTTCGCGCTCGGAGATATTCATGGCAGCATTCGAGGGTTATCTATTCGACGTACTCGATTCTAGCCGATAAGTAAAGGGGGCGGGAGGTATTTATTATCCCTGACAATACGCGCACACACATATATATATGTAGATTCAATCTGCGTCACCCTCTAATTGAGGCGCGGCCACCCCCCTAATGGGGGATGTTGGTGTTTTCCTTGCCCTCGCACTCCCCACCGCTCGCGCGTATGCGTTCAGAATGCCCCTGCGGTCGAGACTTCGACCTCGACTCAAGGGCTAGGACGACGGAGGGCATCATGAGCAAACGATTCGGGGCACGGGCGGCCATTGCGGTGGCTGGGGCAGCGTGCATGGCGAGCGCGGGGGTAGCCGTAGCTGTACCGGTGAGCTACGACATCGCCTTCACGCAGACCTGGCTGGCTCACGATCCGGCAGAACCTGGCTACTCATGGCTTGGGCCTCGCCTGCTGACCGGACAGCTAAATATTGATGACTCGGTGCTGGGTCCTGCGCACGCGAACTCGACCTATGGGCCAAGCTCGCCAGAACTGGCGGCGATCTACAGCTACACAGTCACGCTGGACGGGAAGGTCTACCAGTTTGATCGGCCCTACACCCAGGCTGTGGTCGCGCCGCCCTTCACAACCGTGATCCGCACGGACGCCAACGGCGTAATTGTTGACTTACAGGGCATGTTCCGGTTTCCCGGGTCAATATCGACGGTCGTTCTTGGGCGGCAGGGGTGGGAAGGAACATACTACGACCTTCAGCAGACCGACCCTTTCAGCAATGTGTCGGTATCAAGCGGTACATATGTCGTAGCGTTGTCGGCCGTGCCGGAACCGCAGACGTTCGCTCTAATGAGTATGGGGCTGATTGCGGCGGTCGGAGCCATTGGACGCAAACGGAACCGACGCCCCACGTAAATAACTGAGACGCATGTGAAAATTTGCTGCATAAATAAATCAGCCACATGCTTGGTTTGGTCGCACGATTAGCTCAGTTACATGAGAAAATCTGTTCTCACCGAGAAGTAGCTCAGTTGCATGAGGAAATCTGGTCTCATCGAGAACTAGGCCCAGGAATCATTAGATAACGCCACCCCCACCCGCCTCTTTTGCGCCATGCAGGGCGGCGAGCGGGCTGGGTGTGCACACAATGTGGCAACGAGGCGCGGACCCTCACGGTGACCGGGGTCGGGACGAGGGGAGCATTGGCCCTCAATGACTTACCGGGTTGCGGCTAGGTAGGCAGCTAGATGGGCTCGGGGTCCAGCCGGTCGCCGGTCGCCGGCCCACCGCCCGCTCAGCGATAACGTCGCTGCAGCGGCCCCGGGCGAGGCGGGCTAGGCGTAGGTAGCGGCTCCGGGTCGCGGGGGGCGCTACGGGGCGATGCAGCCCGATGCAGCGGCGGCCCCGGGCGGGTCTAGTTCGAGCCCCGCAGGTTCGCCTTCGCGTCGCGCAGTAGGTCGCCGGTCTGGACGTTGGACTCGGCATCGGGCTTGGGCTCGCGCCACGGCTCGTCCCTGCGCTGCTCGATTGCGGGCGCTGCGGGAGGTACTTCAACCGCATCCTCCACCTTCTCACCGCGCAAGTAGGCTAGCCTGTCGGGGCCGACCCAGTTAATGGTGACGACAACCTCTGATTGCTGCTCGACCTGGACGGGTGAGTCCAAACCCAAGTACTTGGAGCGGCGGGCCTGTATCTTCAGCAGTCGGTCAATGGCGTTGTGGTCCCCTGCCTCGACATCGGCCATGATGGCCCGCGTTGCCACGTCGAGGCGGGCCAGTTCCAGCGCTTTGACTGCGACCTTGCTCCCCACGAATCGAGGCGGCTGGAACAAACCATGAATATGCTCCAATGTGACGCTGTGAGCGTGGGCGACCTGACCGATGTCGCAGCCTTTCACCACGTCTTGAATGATCTTCTCATCCCGCAATTCGTCGGGCGTGAGCTTTCGCAATGCTGAATTGGTCATGTTTGTTCCTGTGCGTTCATGGGGCGCTGATGGGGGAATGGCTCAGCTTTAGGCGATTCCGTAAGCCGGTAAGCCGTAAGCCGGACTTTTTATCGCTATATGCCACCCCCTATGTGTGTTCTCTATTCCTTAGAGAAATCGAGGCTTACCGGCTTACCGGCTTACCCCATCGCCTAAGTCCTTATCCCTAAAGACCTTTCCCCGTAAGCCGACGTAAGCCCCTCGGCCCCCCGCCGCTCGCCGGCTTACGGCCCTCAATATTTCCCACTCCGCCACGCAGCAAATGCGTCTTGAGTGGCCCTCAATATTTCTCGCAACTCATCGGCAGGTATATCCACCCGGTCCCTTGCACCCGGCGCATCCGTCCGTTCCACCGCTCGCACAGGCAGAGCAGAAGCCTTGGAGTAGACCGTGACCGTTAGCACCTTATTGGTGGATTTATCCCGAACTTGCCCGTAAGCCTTGTAGGGGGCCGACGCCCGAACAAGGTCAACAATGTTCTTATTGGCTTTGCCGTCCCAGTGCACGGTGCTCATGTCGGCGGTAAGTGCGAACCGGTTGGGCAGCGCATCTAGAAGCCGCTTGGCCTCCATG
>JAEUOY010000176.1 GCA_016790515.1 Burkholderiaceae bacterium
CGACCGGCCGACTCCGTGTCCCCCGCCGGCCTGCGGCCGGCTCCTCCTTTACCTGCGTCGTCCGGTCACCCGGCGCCCTCGTCCCGGCACCGCCGGGCGCGTGCGACGGTCTTGGCGGCCGTGGCATGCCCCGGTGGTGCCTGAGCGTCAGGACGGGCTGCCGTGTTCTGCGCAGGTAAAGGAGGAGCCGGCGTCCGCCAGGACGACGGCGGGGGAGTGAGCCCGGACACAAACAGTCCAGTGGACTGTTTGTGCCTGGCGAACGCCAGCGGCCGCTGGCCGCTGGCACGGAGCAGAGCACGGCAGCCTGGCCTGACGCTCTTGTCCCGTCGTCCGGGTGTCCGCTGCGAAGCAGCAGGGCGATTTCCGCACCGAGCCGTGTCGGGACACCCGCCCAAACCAGATCGACCCTGCCCATCCCTCACCGCACTCAGCTTGTTGAACCTGTGTCTTCGCCCCAGGCCCGCAGCCTGCCGGCCAGGAAGTCGAACACCGTCTTCAGCCGCCGGCTCGCGCGCAGCTCGCGGTGCGCCGTCAGCCACACCGGCAGCACCGGCAGCCTCAGGTCGGGCAGCACCGGCACCAGCTCCGGCAGGCGGCGCGCCAGCGGCACCATCACGACGCCGATGCCCAGCCCGGCGCGCACCGCCTCGAGGTTGAGCACCTGGTGATCGCTGCGGAAGGCGAAGAAGCGCCGGTCGACCTCGAAGCCGGCGGCGCGGAAGCCGTCGATCATCTGCGTCGACTGGTCGAAGCCGACCCAGCGGTGCCGGTGCAGCGTCTGCGGCGTCGGCGCGCCGCCGTGCGCGGCCAGCAGCTCGGGCCGGGCATAGAAGCCCAGCGGCCAGTCGGCGATGTGGCGGGTGATCAGCGTGCCCTGGGTCGGCCGCAGCATGCGCACCGCGATGTCGGCCTCGCGTTCGAGCAGGTTGCTCAGCGCATCGCCCGGCACCAGCTCGATCTGGATCTGCGGGTGCCGCTGCGCCAGAGCCGCCAGCAGCGCCGGCAACACCTGGGTCGACACCACCTCGCTGGCGGTCAGCCGCACGGTGCCGGCCAGCGCATCGGCGCCGCTGCCGGCCGCATCGGCAGCCAGCGCGCAGGCCTGTGCCGCGGCGGCCATGCGCGCGGCCGGCGCGGCCAGCGCCAGCGCCGCGGCGGTGGGGATCAGCCGCCTTGCGCCGCGTTCGAACAGCGGTGCGCCGAGCAGCGATTCCAGCGCCGCGATCTGCCGGCTCAGCGTCGGCTGGCTCGAACCCAGCCGCAGCGCGGCCTGGGTCAGCGACCCGTGTTCGAGCACCGCGACCAGCACGCGCAGCAGGTTCCAGTCCAGCGTCGCGGGGTCGAAGGCGGCCGTCATGGCATCCAGAATCGAATAATTTGTATACAGCAATCCATCTTCACATGATTATGGTGGCCCGGCACGATCTCGACATCGGCAACATGACAGGAGCTGCGAGATGTCGAAGGTGATGGTGCTGGGCGCCAACGGGCGCCTCGGTCGGGCCGCGGTGCTGGCGTTCGCCGCCGCCGGGTGGCAGGTCATCGCGCAATTGCGTCGTGCGCCTCGCGCACCGCTGCCGGCGGGCGTGCAGACGCTGCAATGCGACGCGCTGGACGTGAGCGCGCTGGTGGCCGCCGCGCGCGCGGCCGGCGGTGTCGATCTGATCGTCAACGCGCTGAACCCCGAGTACACCGAGTGGGCGAAGCGGCTGCCGCCGATCACCGCTGCGACGATCGCCGTGGCCGAGGCCACCGGCGCGACGCTGATGCTGCCGGGCAACGTCTACAACTTCGGCAACCAGCTGCCGCCGCTGCTGCGCGAGGACACGCCGTTCGCCGCCACCCACCCGAAGGCGGCACAGCGCATCGCGCTCGAACGCGCGCTGGCCGACGCGGCGCGCGGGCGCGGCGTGCGCAGCATCGTGATCCGCGCCGGCGATTTCCTCGGCGATGCCGGCACCTGGCTCGATCTGGCGATCGCCAGGGGCCTGGCCAGGGGCCGCTTCACCCGGATGGGGCCGGCCGACCTGCCGCATGCCTGGGCCTGGCTGCCCGACCTGGCGCGGGTGTTCGTGCAGGTGGCCGAGCGCCGCGCGCAACTGGCGCCGCACACCGCGCTGCACTACGCGGGCCTCACGCTGACCGGCGCGCAGCTGCAGGCCGCGTTCGAAGCCGCGCTGGGCCGGCCGCTGAAGACCGGCCGCTTCCCCTGGCCGCTGCTGCGGCTGGCCGCGCCGTTCTCGCCGATGCTGCGTGCGCTGTTCGAGATGCGCTACCTGTGGCAGCGGCCGCACCGGCTCGACGACCGCCGGCTGCGCGCGTTGCTGGGTGACGTGCCGTCCGCGCCGTTGGACGAGGTGGTGCGCACCTGCCTGGCGGGACTGCCGGTGGCTGCGTCCGGCCACCTCGGCAAGGGTGCAGCGGCTGGCCGCGCGGACGCCGCGCGCCCCCAGGGCGAGGCTCAGAACCTGAATTCGGCGCGCAGGTTGACCGTGGTGTAGGTGCGCGTCGCGCTGTCGCTGGCCTGGCTGCTGCCGTCGGCCAGCACGGTGGTGGTGCCGGTGTCGAAGTTGCGCGCGCCGGCGTTGCCGATGCTCAGGCGCGCGCTGGCGGCGGGGTCGAGGCGCCACAGCACGTAGGCGTCGAACACCGTCTTGGTGCCCTGGCGCGACGACTGCGAATCGATCTGCTGCACCGCGAAGGCCGGGGTGTGGTTCAGGCTGGCGCCCAGCGTCAGCGGCAGGCCCTTCAGCGGCCAGTCGGCGCCGAGGTTGGCGGTCCACGGCGGCTGGCCTTCGAGCCGGTTGTCGGGCCCCATCACCTCGCTGACCCGGCTCCACATCAGGCTGAGGTTGCCGCGCAGCGAGATCGCCTGCAGCGCCGGCGCCGCCTCGGGCCACAGCTCGACGACCCGGGCCTTGGCCTCGAGTTCGAGCCCGGCGGCATCGGCCGCGCCGAGGTTCTGCGGCTGCGCCACCCAGCGCGGCACGCTGGCCCAGGACACGCTCTGCAGGCTGCGCACGGTGCGGATCAGGTCGTCGATCCGCCGCGCGTAGGCGTTGGCGCTGAGCAGGCCGCCGGCCTCCAGGTAATGCTCGACGCCCAGCTCCAGGCCCCAGGCCAGTTCGGGCTTCAGGTCAGGATTGCCGGCGCGGTCGGGGTCGGTGGGTTCGTTGGGCTGGCCCAGGTCGGGGTAGTTGCGCGCCACCACCGGCCGGCCGACCAGCTGGCTGGTCGTCGGCGAGCGGTAGCTGCGCGTCAGGCTCAGCCGCAGCTGGTCGCGCGGCGCGCCGGGCAGCTTCCACACCAGGTGCGCCAGCGGCGTGAACACCGCGCTGCGGTTGCTGACGCGGTCGACCGCCGAATCGCTGGTCGTCAGGATCGCCTCCCAGCGCGCGCCGGCATAGAACGACAGGCTCTTGCTCCACTCCCACTCGTCCTGGGCGTACAGCGCTGCGCGCTGCACCGTGGCCTGGATCGTCTCGCCGAATTCGGTCAGCGTGGGCTGGCCGTCGAGCAGGCTCACGCGGCTGTCGTCGCGGCGGCCGTGCTGCAGCTCCCAGCCGGCGCTGGCGCTGTGGCGCTCGGCCAGCAGCTGCGAGAACTTGCCGTCGAGGTTCAGCGACAGGTCGCGCTGGCGGCTGGCGTCGCTGCGCGTGCGCAAGGCGCCGGCGCTGCCGCCGGTCTCGTCGCGCTGGGTCAGGCTGCTGGTCGACGACAGCGTGCCGCCGAAGCGCAGCTGCAGCCGTCCGCCGTCGCCGACCCCCCTGAGCCAGGTGCCGTTGAGCCGCCCCATCTGCCAGGAGGTCTCGGTGTGCGACACCGATCGCAGGTAGGGCGCGGCGCCCAGCGACGGCTCGAGCGTCGAATGTGCATCGCTCTGGCTGCGCACCGCGTTCAGGTAGGGCTGCAGGTCCAGCGTGTGACCCGGCCCCAGCCGGAACTGCAGCCGGGCGTTGGCGAACAGGCCGCGGCGGCGGCTTTCGCTGTCGATCTGTTCGAGCTGGTCGAAATCGGGCTGGCCGGCCGCGTCCAGCCCCAGCGTGCGGGTGTCGATGCGGTTGTCCTGGCCGCTGCGGAACAGCGTGGTGCTGAGGTTGTAGCCCAGCGACTCGGTCTGGCCGTTGAGCTGCCAGTTGGCGTTGGCCTGCGGCTGCTCGCCGTCCGCGCCGCCGCCGATGCGCAGCTCGTTGGCCTTGCGCTTGAAGTCGGCGCGGGTGATCACGTTGATCGTGCCGGCGATCGCCCGCGCGCCGTATTCGGCCACCGGCGCACGCAGGATCTCGATGCGCTCGATCTGGTCGGGCGAGATCGAATCGAGCGAGAAGCCCGGCGCCACCCGCTGGCCGTCGATCAGGATCTGGGTGTAGCCGCCGCCCATGCCGCGCAGGCGGATCTGGCCGCCGCGGCCCGGCGGGCCGCCCAGCGTCACGCCGGGCAGGCGCTTGAGCACCTCGCCCAGCGTCGTGTCGCCCATGCGCTCGATCTCGTCGCGGCCGAAGACCAGCCGCGAGGCGGTGCTGCGCCGGCGCTCGTCGCTGCCGTCGGCGGCGGTGGTGCCGGTGATCTCGACCGTCTGCGGCGCGGCGTCGGCCGCCGGCCGGGTGCTCTCGGAGGCCGGGGCGGGCGGGGCCGGGGCTGTCGCCTGGGCCAGCGCCGCCGCCGGTGCCAGCAGCGCGGCGATGGCCAGCGCGGCCGCGGGCGCCAGCGGCCGGGAGGTCGGGATCGGTAGCGGCATCGTCGGCGCCGATTGTGCGGGCAGCGGCGGCAACCGGTCGGGCGCAGGCGCGATGCGCGACCGCCACATCTGCTTGCATCTGCAATCGCTGGCGAACAGCCCGGCGCCTCAGGCGCCCGGTCGTGCGGCCGAAGAACCGTCGATGACGCCGCAGGGCCGGCGTTCGGGGACCACCGATGGGCCGCAACGTGAACACCGATCTGCCGTTCAGCCAGACCTGGCGCGAGGAGATCAGCAATGCTGCCAGCCATGCCCTGGGCTGCGTGCTGGCGCTGGCGGCGATGCCGGCGCTGGCCGACCCGCTGCAGGCCGAGCTGCACCCGATTCGCCACCTGGGCATCACGGTGTTCGTCGCGACGATGGCGCTGATGTACCTGGTGTCGGCGGTCTACCACGCGCTGCCGGTGGGCGAGGCCAAGCGCTGGCTGCGCAAGTGCGACCACGCGGTGATCTTCGTCTTCATCGCCGGCAGCTTCACGCCGTTCGCGCTGGGCCCGGTGCAGCGCGGCGAAGGCTGGGAACTGCTGGCCGCGGTGTGGGGCGTCGCCGCGGTCGGCGTCGCGCTGAAGCTCGGCGACCGGCTGCAGCACCCGCTGCTCTCGACCGGGGTGTACCTGGCCTTCGGCTGGCTGGTGGCCGCGGCGGCGCAGCCGATGCTGGCCGGCCTGCCGCCAACGGGCCTGAAGCTGGTCGTCGCCGGCGGCCTGGCCTACTCGCTGGGCTGCGTGTTCTACCTGCTCGACCGCCGCATGCCCTACAGCCACCTGGTCTGGCACCTGTTCGTGATCACCGGCAGCGGCTGCCACCTGCTGGCGGTGCAGCAGGCGCTGCAATAGCGCTGCGCCGGCCTGCGCGGCCTATTTGCGCTCGACGACCGCCGGCACCAGCTGCAGCGTCTCGCGCAGGCGGCTGGCCGCGCTGAGCGCATCGGCACGGCTGGCATACGGGCCGGCCTGCAGCCGGTGCAGCTTGCGCTCGTTGAAGACCGCCAGCAGCGGCGCCAGCCAGTCGGCTTCCTGCGCCACCCGCTGCTGGTAGGCCACCGCGCCGTCGTGGCGGGTGAAGGCGCCGAGCTGCAGCCAGAAGCCGGGCGCCGACTTGGCGGCCGCGCGCGCCGCGACCGCCGCTGCGGCCGGCACGACGTAGGGCGCTGCGGCCGGTGCGGCAGCGGGCGGCGCCGGTGCCGCCGGCGCCGGCAGCGCCATCGTGCGGCGGGCGATCTCGCCGATCGGGTCGGCCGCGGGCTCGGCCATCGGCGCCGCCGGGTCGGGCAGACCGAGGCCGCCGGTCTGCGGCAGGCCCTGGGCCATCACCACGCCGCTGCCGGCGGGCGCGCGCCAGGCGCCGGTGCGGATCGCCTCGTAGGTGATGCGCTCGACCTCGACCGGCGCGACGCCGCCGAGCAGGCCCAGCTTCAGCGCGGCGGTGTAGCTCAGGTCGATCACGCGGTCGCCGTGGAACGGCCCGCGGTCGTTGACCCGCACCACCACCTCGCGGCCGTTGGCCGGGTTGCGCACCCGGGCGTAGCTGGGCAGCGGCATCGTCTTGTGCGCCGCGGTCATCGCATACATGTTGTAGGTCTCGCCGTTGGCGGTGCCGCGGCCGTGGAACTTGTTGCCGTACCACGAGGCCAGCCCGCGTTCGACCAGCGGCGGGTCGCCGGCCAGCGGCGTGTAGGTCTGTCCCAGCACCGCATAGGGCTTGTTCGGCCCGCCGGCGCGCACCGGTTCGACGCGCGGCTCGGCGTCGGGCACGGCCAGCAGGTCCGGCGGAGGGTTGGTGCCGGGGCCGTCGCGGCCAGGGTCGGTGGGCCAGGTCGACCGGGTCGCCGGCGGGCTGCTGGCGCAGCCGGCCAGCCAGGCCAGCACGATCAGCAGGGCCGGCCAGGCGGTCGCAGGGGGGTGAAATCGCCGCATCGCGGCCGCTACCCTACACGAGCCGGCGCGCGCCGTGGGACTTTTGCAAAGTACACTGATGATCCCGGGGCGGGAAACCTGCCCGATCATGGTTCCAGGGCGACGGAAGAACGACGATGCGCAACGAGATGAACGACGCCACCGTGCTCGAGCAGCAGCCGGGCTACCTGATCCGCCGCCTTCAGCAGATCGCGGTGGCGATCTTCCTCGAGGAGACGCAGCCACACGCCATCACGCCGGTCCAGTATGCGGCGCTTCAGGCCGCGCTGCGCCAGCCGGGGCTGGACCAGCGCACGCTGGCCGCGAGGATCGGCTTCGACACCTCGACGATCGGCGGCGTGATCGACCGCCTGGAGCGGCGCGGGCTGATCGAGCGCCGCGCCTCGCCGACCGACCGCCGGGTGCGCCTGCTGCATGTGACGCCGGACGGCGCCACGCTGCTCGACGCGCTGATCCCGGCGATGCTGCGGGCCCAGCAGCGCATCGTGGCGCCGCTGCCCGAGTCCGAGCGGGCGCATTTCATGGTCTTGCTGAAGACCGCGGTGGACGGCAACAACGATCTGAGCCGCGCGCCTAGCGAGGCCTGAGCGAGCGCCAGCGCGGCGGACCCGAGACGGTACGATGCCGCCCGATGAACCCGCCAGCACGTCCGGCCACGACCCTGATCGGCGCCTTGGCGCTGTGCGCCGGCAGCTGTTGCTCGGCACTGCCCGAGCGCTTCGTCGACCGCGACGACGGCATGCTCGACCTCAGCGAGCACCTGCTCGAGTACCGCGGCATGCTGCCGGTGCCGATCGTCATCACCGAGCCGGCCGTGGGCAACGGCCTCGGCCTGGTCGGCCTGTATTTCCACCGGCCGCTGGGCCAGACCGCCGAGCCGACGCTCGGCGGCAGCGGCAGGCCGATCACGCCGAACGTCTCGGCGCTGGGCGGCTTCAAGACCGAGAACGGCAGCTGGGGTGCCTTTGCCGGGCATTACCAGAGCTGGGCCGGCGACCGCTACCGCTACCTGGGCGGCGCCGGCAAGTTCGACCTGCAGCTCGACCATTACAGCCGCAGCGGCCAGCCCAGGGCCTACCAGCTCGACGCCGCGGGCCTGATGCAGCAGTTGCTCGCGCGCGTCGGCGATACCGACTGGCTGGTCGGCGCACGCTATGCCTGGATGCGGGCGACGCCGTCCTTCGCCGCGGGCTGGCCCGCCGACCTGGGCGCGCCACCGGGTAAGGAAGTGCGCATCGGCCGCATCAGCGTCATCGCCGACCACGACACCCGCGACAACCTGTTCACCCCCACCCGCGGCCATTTCGTCGAGGCCGAGACGGTGGTCGCGCGCACCGCGCTGGGCGGCAGCAGCGACTACGAGCAGTTCAACCTGCGCGGCTTCGACTGGACCCCGCTGCGCCGGCAGTGGCTGCTCGGCGTGCGCGGCGACCTGAAGCTCAGCCGCGGCGACATCCCGTTCTTCGCCAAGCCCTACGTCGGCTTGCGCGGCGTGCCGGCGCTGCGCTACCAGGACGACAACGCCGCCGCGCTCGATGCCGAACTGCGCTGGCAGTTCACGCCGCGCTGGTCGGTGCTGGGATTCGCCGGTGTCGGCCGGGCCTGGGGCCGGCGCGCAGACTTCGGCGACGCAGCCACCGCCACTGCCGGCGGCGCCGGCTTCCGCTACCTGATCGCCCGCCAGCTGGGCATCCACGCCGGCCTCGACCTGGCCGCCGGCCCCGAGGGCCGGGTGATCTACATCCAGGTCGGCAGCGCCTGGTATTGAGCCGCCCGGCGGGACCCGGCACGACGGCGGGCCGTGCGGTGTCGGACCTCGCGCCACCTGGCCGCAGCGCACAGGAACCTCGACTGGCGCGACCGGCAAGAATCGAACTTGCGACTAGGCCTTCGGAGGGCCCAATGATATCCACTTCACCACGGTCGCCGCGGAGGGTGCAGCCGGACATTCTATGCCAAGCCGCGGCCTGCTGACCGAGCGGTCGGCAGGGCCGCGGGCCGACCCACCGGCGTCGATATAATCGTCGGGTTTTGCTTGGGGTGCACGGCTTGCACGCCAGGCGCAGCCCCCACGGATCGAAGGCACCCGGCAGCCTGGCCGGCCCGTCGGCCCGGCCATCCCGAGGATCCCATGAGCGACGCCCAGCACACCGCGCAAGAAGAACACCACGAAGGCCCGATCAGGACGCCCAAGCAGCTCGTCGTCGCGGTGGTGGCGGCCTTCGTGGTGCCGGTCATCGTGATCATCCTGCTGACCAATTTCGTCAATTTCGGCGGCAAGACCGGCGCCGGCAGCGACGGCATGTCCGAGGAAGCGGTGTCCCTGCGCATCCAGCCGGTGGGCTCGATCGAGATCAAGGACGCCGCCGGCGGCGGCGCGTTGAAGACCGGCGAGCAGGTCTACCAGGCCCAGTGCTCGGCCTGCCATGCAAGCGGCGCCGCCGGCGCACCGAAGTTCGGCGACGAGGCCGCCTGGGGCCCGCGCATCAAGGCCGGCTACGACGCGCTGCTGGGCTCGGCGCTGAAGGGCAAGGGCGCGATGGGCGCGCAGGGCGGCGGCGAGTTCGGCGACGTCGAGATCGGCCGCGCGGTGGTCTACATGGCCAACAAGGGCGGTGCGAAGTTCGACGAACCGAAGGCGCCGGCCGCCGCCGCCTCGGCGCCGGACGCTGCCGCGTCCAAGTAGGCAGTCTGCGCGCCGGCCTGGGCCGCGCATCCGACGAGCCAGCCGCCTGCGGGCGGCTTTTTCGACGCCGTCAGCGCGGCGCCGGATCGCGCTGGAAGCCGAAGCGCGCCGGCGCCTCGTCGGCGGCCAGCGGCAGCGCCTGCCACAGCCCCTGCTCCAGCGCCCGCGCGGCGTCGAGCATGTCCTGGCTGTGCACGATGCCGAAGCCGATGTCGGTGTCCAGGTACAGCCGACCTTCGGCGTCCAGCCAGCAACTGCGCGGCAGCGCGGGCCGGCCGGTGTGGCTGGCGACGACCGGTTGATCGGGCCCGGGTTGCGTGCCCCAGCGCACCCGCCACACCCAGGGTGCGGCTTCGAGCTGCACGTACACCCGTTGCGGGCCGTTCTGGAAGAACCAGCGCCCGGCCGCATCGGCCTCGTAGTTGCGCTCGATGAAGGCCCTGAGCTTGGCATGCTCGATGCGGCTGCCCTTCGGGCTGGGGAAGGGACCGGCGCGCTGCACCGACTCGTCGCGCAGGTACCAGTCGCCGCGCGCGTCCAGCGCCAGCCAGCCGTGGCAGTGCGGCACGTGGGGCCACTTCGCCAGCGCGGCCTTGACGATCTCGTCCATGGTGCGGCCCTCCTGAGGTTCAAGCGTGTTGCTGCAGCCAGTCCGTCACGCCGGCGGGCAGCGGGTGCACATGGCCGGGGAAGCGCCCGCCGGGAAAACCGACATGCCCGCCGTGCGCCGGCTGCCACAGCGTGACATGGCGGCCGACCGCGCCCGGCCGCGGCAGGCTGGCCGCCGGCACGAACGGATCGTTGCGGGCATTGAGCACCAGCGCCGGGATGCGGATGCGCGCCAGGTGCGGCTTGGCCGAGGCGCGCGACCAGTAGTCGTCGGTGTCGCGGAAGCCGTGCAGCGGCGCGGTGAAGACATTGTCGAAGTCGTACAGGTCGCGCGCGGCCAGCATCTTCTCGCGGCTGAACAGCCCCGGGTGCTGCGCCAGCTTGGCCAGCGCCTTCGGCCGCATCGTGGCCAGGAACATGCGGGTGTAGACCTGCCGGTTGAAGCCGCGGCCGATCGCCCGGCCGCTGGCCGCGAGGTCGACCGGCGAGCAGATCGCGGCCACCGCGCGGACGGTGATCGCGGCGCTGTCGCCGGCCTCCTCGGCCCAGCGCAGCAGCGCGTTGCCGCCCAGCGAGACGCCCACCGCGTACAGCGGCGCGCCGTGCTGCACGCGCAGCCGGCCGAGGATCCAGCCGACCTCCTCGAAATCGCCCGAGTGGTAGGCGCGCGGCCCGCGGTTCAGCTCGCCCGAGCAGCCGCGGAAATGCGGCACCGCCAGCTGCCACTTCGCAAGCCGCGCCCACTGTGCGAAGGCCTGCACGTAGTGGCTGCGCGACGAGCCTTCGAGGCCGTGGAACAGCACCAGCAGCGGGGCGTCGGCCGCAGCGCCTTCGGCCAGGTGATCGACGTCGATGAAGTCGTCGTCGGGCGTGGTCCAGCGCTCGCGGCGCCAGCGTGGCGGGTGGGCGACGGGCTCGGGCGCGTGGCGGGCCAGCTTGGCCGGCCAGATCGTCTGCGCATGGCCGCCGGGCAGCCACCAGGGGGCGCGGAAGCCTTGCATCAGCCGCGCTGCCGCGCCACGGGCCGACCCATCAGTGCAGCACCGCTGGCGCCTCGACGATCTCGGGCGTCTCGTGCGGCGTGCCGGGGCTGGCGTGGTGGGCGACCATGCGCCAGCCCTGGGCGGTCTTCAGGTAGACGTTGGTGGCCAGCACCCAGCCGGTGCGCGGGCCCTGCTCGGTCAGCAATTCGATGCGCTCGACCAGGTTGTGCACCGCGGCGTCCAGCGACTGCAGGCGCCGCACCCGCTCGGCCTGGGCGTCGATGCGGCCGTTGGCGAACATCGCCTCGAAGGCGACGCGGATTGCCTGCGGACCGACCACCCGCGGGCCGCCCGGATGGACGCAGAACACCTCGTCGTCGTCGGCCCACAATGCCATCAGCTTGTCGATGTCGGCCTCGCGCAGGGCCTCGTAGAACTGGGCCTCGACATCGTCGGGCGAGGCCATCAGGTGCGCCGTCTGGGGTTTGGTACGAGTCATGCTCAGCGGAAGATGACCGACTTGTGCCCGTTCATCAGCACCCGGTGCTCGACATGCCAGCGCACCGCGCGCGCCAGCACCACGCACTCGACATCGCGGCCGACTGCGGTGATCTGCTCGGCCGACATCGAATGGTCGACCCGCTCGACGTCCTGCTCGATGATCGGGCCCTCGTCGAGGTCGGCGGTCACGTAGTGGGCGGTGGCGCCGATCAGCTTGACGCCGCGCGCATGGGCCTGGAAATACGGCTTGGCACCCTTGAAGCTGGGCAGGAAGCTGTGGTGGATGTTGATCGCCCGGCCCTTCAGCACGGTGCACAGGTCAGGCCCGAGGATCTGCATGTAGCGCGCCAGCACCACCAGGTCGATGCGCTCGCGCTCGACCAGCGCCTCGACCTGCTCCTCCTGCCGGCGCCTGGCCGCCGCATCGCTGCCGGGCGGCAGCGGCAGGTGGTGGAACGGGATGCCGTAGCTCTCGGCCAGCGGCGCGAAGGTGGGGTGGTTGGAGACGATGGCCGGGATGTCGACGGCCAGCTGCCCGCTCCTGCAGCGGAACAGGAGGTCGTTCAGGCAGTGGCCGTGCTGGCTGACCAGCAGCAGCAGCCGCGGCCGCTCGGACACCGCGTAGAACCGTGCATCCATGCCGTACTGCGTGCGTACATGGGAGAACAGGCTCTCCAGCATCGCCGTGGTGGCCAGGTGCGGGGGCGCCGCGAAGTGCACCCGCATGAAGAACAGCCCCGTCGCGTCCTCGCCCTGCACGTCGCCGAACTGCTGCGAATCGATGATGTTGCAGCCGGCCTGGTACAGCAGGCCCGAGACGGCATAGACGATGCCGGTGGTGTCACGGCACGCCAGGGTGAGGATGAACTCCTGCGTTTGCGGCATGGTTCGTGATTGTAGGCAGCGGCCCCGCCGCGGACACGGCACACTCGCCCCATTCCCCCGACGATGACGACCCTGCAGGACCTCTGGAGCGAACGCAGCCGCGCGCTGGCCGATGCGCTGGCGCGCAGCGCGCTGGGCGACCGCACCGCATTCAGGCGCGTCTACGAGCTGAGCAGCGGCCACCTGTTCGCGGTGATCCTGCGCATCCAGCGCGACCGCGACCTGGCCGAGGACCTGTTGCAGGAGGTCTACGTCAGTGTCTGGAAGGCCGCCGGTGGTTTCGATGCCAGGCAGGCGCAGCCGCTGACCTGGCTGACCCACATTGCCCGCAACAAGGCCATCGACAGCCTGCGGCGCGCCAAGGCCCAGCCCCGGCTCGAGAGCGTGCACGCCGACGACGAGGACGACGACCGGCCCGACGCCGACCAGCGACTGATCGACGAGGCGCCCGGACCGGCCGCGCTGCTCGAGCAGGCCAGCGATGCCCGCCAGCTCGGCCACTGCATGGGCACGCTGAGCGCTGCGCAGCGCCAGAGCGTGGCGCTGGCCTTCTTCGACGGCCTGTCGCACGCCGAGGTGGCCGAGCAGCTGCGCCAGCCGCTGGGCACGGTCAAGAGCTGGGTGCGGCGGGCGCTGATGGCGCTGAAGTCCTGCCTCGAACGTGCAGCCCGGCGCGATGCCGCGCTGGAAAACTGAAATGAAGCCCCCTCGCTCACGTCGTTCGCTGCCCCCTGAGGGGGCGGTCAATACCTTCGGAACGGCCGGGCGGTACTGACATGAGACCCCCACGCTCACTTCGTTCGCTGCCCCCCGAGGGGGCGGTCTGTGCCTTCGGAACGGCCGGGCGGTACTGACATGGGACCCCCACGCTCACTTCGTTCGCTGCCCCCCGAGGGGGCGGTCAGTGCCTTCGGAACGGCCGGGCGGTACTGACGTGGACTACGCTCGCAAGGACCGCGCCGACGCACTGGCGGCGCAGTACGTGGCCGGTACGCTGCGCGGCCCGGCGCGGCGGCGCTTCGAGGCGC
Source organism: Burkholderiaceae bacterium (assembly GCA_016790515.1). Classification (GTDB taxonomy): domain Bacteria; phylum Pseudomonadota; class Gammaproteobacteria; order Burkholderiales; family Burkholderiaceae_C; genus Pseudaquabacterium. Next base: position 13,350 of record JAEUOY010000176.1, read on the forward strand.
TGCTCGGCAGCCACCCGGCGCTGCGCGCCGCGGTGGCCGACTGGCAGGCGCGGCTGATGCCGCTGACCGCGGTGGTCGCCGAGGAGGCGCCGCCGGCGCGCGTCTGGGCCGGCATCGAGCGGCGCCTGTGGCCGCCGGCTGCCGCGCCCCTGCCCCTGCCCTGGTGGCGCCGGCTCGAGACCTGGCGCGCGGCCGCCGGCCTGGCCACCGTGGCGGCGCTCACGCTGGGCGTGCTGCTGTCCGCCGTGCCGCCGCAGCCGCCGGTGATCGTGGTGCTTCAGGGCACTGCAGCGGGCGCCGACGGCACCGGCCCCTTCGTCGCCAGCTTCAGCGGCGACGGTCGCGCGCTGGTCACCCGGCCGCTGCAGCCGGTGGCGCTGGCGGCCGACCGCGCGCTGGAATTGTGGGCCGTGCCGCCGTCGGGGGCGCCGCGCTCGCTGGGCCTGATCTCGGCCGCGGGGACCACGGTGATCGCGCGCGACCGCCTGCCCAGGGCCCTGCTCGACAGCCGCCACACCGCCGCGCTGGCGGTCAGCGTCGAACCGCCCGGCGGCTCGCCCACCGGCGTGCCGACCGGGCCGGTGATCTACGCCGGCAAGCTGCAGCTGTAGGGCCGCGCGCCGTCAGTGCGCGTGCAGCTTCTCGCCGGCCTTCAGCCGGTAGACGGTGCCGCAGTAGGGGCACTTGCCCTCGCCGGTGGTGGCCACGTCGATGAACACGCGCGGGTGGTTGCTCCACAGCGCCATCTTCGGGTTGGGGCAGGCCACCACGCCGGGGCCCTGGACGTCCTTGGCGGTCAGCTCGACCACGGCTTCGGCTTGGCTCATCGGATCACACTTTCGTCAGCCATTCGGCGTACTTCGGGTTGCGGCCGTTGACGATGTCGAAGAAGGCCGCCTGGATCTTCTCGGTGATCGGGCCGCGGCTGCCGCGGCCGATCTCGATGCGGTCGAGCTCGCGGACCGGCGTCACCTCGGCCGCGGTGCCGGTGAAGAAGGCCTCGTCGGCGATGTAGACCTCGTCGCGGGTGATGCGCTTCTCGACCAGCTTCAGCCCCAGGTCCTGGCAGATCGCGAACACGGTGTCGCGGGTGATGCCGTTGAGCGCCCCGGCCGACAGGTCGGGGGTGTAGACCACGCCCTTCCTGATGATGAACAGGTTCTCGCCGGCGCCTTCGCTGACGAAGCCCGAGGCGTCGAGCAGCAGCGCCTCGTCGTAGCCCTCGTCGGTGGCCTCCATGTTGGCGAGGATCGAGTTGGTGTAGTTGCTCACCGCCTTGGCCTGGGTCATCGTGATGTTGACGTGGTGGCGGGTGTAGCTGCTGGTCTTCACGCGGATGCCGCGCGCCAGCCCTTCTTCGCCCAGGTAGGCGCCCCAGGCCCAGGCGGCCACCATCAGGTGGATCGTGTTGCCCTTGGGGCTGACGCCGAGCTTCTGGTCGCCGATCCACACCAGCGGGCGCAGGTAGCAGCTCTCGAGCTTGTTGGCGCGCACGACGGCCATCTGCGCCTGCTCGACCTGCTCGACCGTGAACGGGATCTTCATGCGCAGGATCTTGGCGCTGTTGAACAGCCGCTCGGTGTGCTCGCGCAGCCGGAAAATCGCCGTGCCCTGCGCGGTGTTGTAGGCCCGCACGCCCTCGAAGGCGCCGCAGCCGTAGTGCAGCGTGTGGCTCAGCACATGGATCCTGGCGTCGCGCCATTCGACCATCTGCCCATCCATCCAGATCTTGCCGTCGCGGTCGGACATGGACATCGGAAGGTCTCCTTCGAGGGTCGGTTCGTTGAGGGTGAGGTGCCGATTTTAGGCGCCCGGGGCATCGGCACCTGCATCGGCCGGCCGCTCCAGCGTCCACTGGCTGACCCGGCCCTTGTGCAGGACCACCGTCACGCGGGCGCCGGACTCGTCGGCCCAGGCATAGGACTCGGGTTTGTCGGACAGCTTGTGGCCCAGGCTGCGGCTGAGCTTGACGACGTCGAGCAGCCGTTGCCCGACCTGCAGCCGGGACTGCAGCATCACCGCGCTGGGCACCATGCCCTTCGGCGATGCGCCGGCCGTGCGCAGCACCCGCAGCGTCTGCGTGAACTGCAGCAGCAGCCAGAACACGATGCCCGACACCGCCAGCAGCACGCCGTGCCAGCCGAACTGCACGTAGCCCAGCGCCACGCCCAGCACGGCCAGCGCCCAACCGATCGTCGCGTTCATCCCCTCACCACCTCTCGTTCGAGCCGGCCGACCCGGCCGGTGCGCAGCGCATCGGCCCAGTCGCCGCGGCCGTTGATCTCGGCCTGCCGCGCCGCCGCTTCCCAGTCGTAGGGCGTGGCGCGGTGCTGCACGCACCAGAGCCCGCCGGCGGCGCGTTCGACCAGCGCCCAGCGCGCATGCGGGCTGCCGAGCTCGGCCCGGTGCTCATGCGGGTGGTCGTCGTCGAAGGCCTGCAGGCCCACGCTGCCGGGGTTGACCAGCAGCCACCGGCCCTGCTGCACCGCGCGCGGCACATGGCTGTGGCCGCACAGCAGCAGCGTGGCGGGCGCCAGCGCCGCCCGGGCCGCGGCCAGCCGCTCGCCGATCTCGGCCGGGCTGGCCGCGCGCAGGCCGACGCCGCCATGCCGGCCCAGGTCGGGCGTCACGGTCTCCAGCAGGTAGCGGTGATCGTCGTCGGGCGTGCCGTGGCAGCAGAACAGGTCGTCGGCCAGCCAGCGGGTGGCCGGCAGCGCTGCCAGCCAGCCGCGCTGCGCCGCGCCCAGCCGGGCGGCGGCATGGGCATCGGCCGGGCCCATCGTGGCGGCCGGCCCGGCCAGCAGCTGGCGCTCGTGGTTGCCGGCGATCGCCGGCCAGCCCAGCGTCATCAGCCGCGCGGCGGTCTCGGCCGGCCACAGCGGGCCGCTGACGATGTCGCCCAGGTTCACGACGCCGTCGACGCTCGCCGCGTCGATCTCGGCGATCACCGCGGCCAGCGCCGGCAGGTTGCCGTGGATGTCGGACACCACGGCGATGCGCTGCCAGCCGCTGCTCACAGGCCCCTCACGATGTCGATCGCCTGCTCGATGCGCTCGATCGCATGCACCGCCAGGCCTTCGATCGGCTTCTTCGGCGCGTTGGCCCTGGGCACCAGGGCGACCGAGAAGCCGAGCTTGGCGGCCTCCTTCAGCCGCTCCTGGCCGCGCGGCGCCGGCCGCACTTCGCCGGCCAGGCCGACCTCGCCGAATGCCAGGAAGCCGCTCGGCAGCGCCTTGCCGCGCAGCGAGCCCTGGATCGCCAGCAGCACCGCCAGGTCGGCCGCCGGCTCGGAGATGCGCACGCCGCCGACCGCGTTGACGAACACGTCCTGGTCGCCGCACTGCACGCCGGCGTGGCGGTGCAGCACTGCCAGCAGCATCGCCAGCCGGTCGCGGTCCAGCCCGACGCTAAGCCGCCGCGGGCTGGGCCCGCCCGCGTCGACCAGCGCCTGGATCTCGACCAGCAGCGGCCGCGTGCCCTCCAGCGTGACCAGCACGCACGAGCCCGGCACCGGCGCGCCATGGGTCGACAGGAAGATCGCGCTCGGGTTGCCGACGCCCTTCAGGCCGCGCTCGGTCATCGCGAACACGCCGATCTCGTTGACCGCGCCGAAGCGGTTCTTGATCGCCCGCACCAGCCGGTAGCTGCTGTGCGTGTCGCCTTCGAAGTACAGCACCGTGTCGACGATGTGCTCGAGTACGCGCGGCCCGGCCAGCGCGCCTTCCTTGGTGACATGGCCGACCAGCACGATGGCGCAGCCGCTGGACTTGGCGCTGCGCGTCAGCTGGGCCGCGCACTCGCGCACCTGCGCCACGCTGCCGGGCGCGCTGGTCAGCTGGTCGGAATACACCGTCTGGATCGAATCGATGACGCAGAACGCCGGCTGCTCGGCAGCCAGCGCGGCCTGGATCTTCTCGAGCTGGATCTCGGCCAGCACGCGCAGCGCGCTGCCCGGCAGGCCGAGCCGGCGCGCGCGCAGCGCCACCTGCGCCACCGATTCCTCGCCGGTGACGTACAGCACCTTGAGCTGGGTCGACAGGGTCTCGGCGGCCTGCAGCAGCAGCGTGCTCTTGCCGATGCCGGGGTCGCCGCCGATCAGCACCACGCCGCCCTCGACGATGCCGCCGCCCAGCACCCGGTCGAGCTCGCTCTGGCCGGTGGGCGTGCGGTCGACGTCGGCGGCCTCGACCTCCGACAAGGTGGCCACCGGTGCGCCCCTGGCCAGGCTCTGGTAGCGGTGGCGGGCCGCGCCGCCGGCCTCGGCGATCGTCTCCTCCAGCGTGTTCCATTCGCCGCAGCCGGGGCACCTGCCCAGCCACTTCGCACTGCTGGCGCCACAGGCGTTGCAGGTGTACTGGGTCTTGGGCGACTTGGCGGCGGTGCTCACGCGCGCACTGTAGCGGGCCGTGGCACGGGCCGTCCCGCGGGCAGACGTCTGCGGGATGTACAGCCAGCTTGATTTTTGGCAAGTTCTGCGGCGGCCGGCGGCGCGAGCCGATCGCCTGCACCGGCCCGAGACCCCACGCGTCCAACCAAGCATCCCACCAGGAGAGCACCGATGAACCCGAAGACTCGCATGGCCACGATCCTGACGACCGCTGCGGCGGTGGCGCCGCCGCTGCAGGCGGCCAGCTTCAGCATCGACAGCTTCGGCGCCAGCGCCACGTCGGTGAAGGTCGGCGACACGGTGGACTTCTGGGTGCAGTTCAGCGCCAGCACGACGTCCAACACCTATGGCGGCAGCAACCCGTACGAACCCGAGCCCGCCGAGGGTTACCAGGAGTGGCACGTCAACTGGTACTACTGGGAGCACGAGACTTTCAGCTCGGTGTCGCTGCAGGCCGGCGGGCAGGGCTTCTACGATGCGCCCGGCCTGGCGCCGGGAAGCGGCTACGGCAACACCTGGTCGTTCTCGGTCACCTTCAACGATCCCGGCCAGCACAGCATCGACCTGAGCGGCAGTTGGGAGGCCATGATCAACTCCGGCGCCAGCAACGAGAGCGCCTACCGCAATTGCTGGTACGCCGACCCCGACACCAGCAGTGATCTGACCTGCGACTGGTGGACCTGGAGCTACCACGACTACGACGACTACTACACCACCGGCGACAGCATCACGGCCGGCCCGCTGACGATCAACGTCAGTGCCGTGCCCGAGCCCGGCACGTTCGCGCTGTGGCTGGCCGGCATCGGCCTGGTGGCCGCCGGCGCGCGCCGGCGCCGTTGAACCGGCGCCTCGGTCGCCCACAGTCGCCGGCGCCGGCCAGGGCGCTCCCTGCGCCTCGGCTTCCGGGGCCCCACGCCGATCCGGGCCTCGACCTGGCACGTCATCCCGTATCAGATCGGCGAGGTGCCGGCGCTCGACGCGATGGCCTGGCGCCTGCCCGCACGGCTGCAACCCTGGCTGATGCTCACCGGCACGGTGCCGTTCGGCCTGAACTGCCGGGGCGTCTGCGAGGCCGAGCGGTTCATCGCGTCGGGCCTGGCGCTGTGCCTGGGCAGCGTCCACGTGGCCACCCGGCCCGCCCCGCCCGCCCCGTCCGTCGCGCCCGGTCGATGGACCCGGCCCGTCAGGCCACCCTCACCGGCACCCGCGGCGCCAGCGCGCACATCAGCTCGTAGCCGATGGTGCCGGCGGACTGCGCCACCTCGTCGATCGCCAGCACGGTGCCATCCTGCGCAAAGTGCGGGCTGCGGCCCCACAGCGTGACCTCGCTGCCGAGCCGCGCGCCCGGCACCGGCGCCAGGTCGACCGCCAGCATGTCCATCGACACCCGGCCGACGGTGCCGCAGCGCACGCCGTCGACCAGGATCGGCGTGCCGCTGCCGGCCAGGCGCGGGTAGCCGTCGGCGTAGCCGCAGGCGACGATGCCGATGCGCGTCGGCACCTCGGCCAGGTAGCGGCTGCCGTAGCCGACCGTGTCGCCGCGCTGCAGCTGCTGCAGGCCGATCAGCCGCGAGCGCAGGGTCATCGCCGGTTGGAGGCCCCAGTGGGCAATGTCGTGCTCGGGAAAGTCGGGCGCGCTGCCATAGCTCATGATGCCCGAGCGCACCCAGTCCGACGCCAGGCCGGCGCCGGGCCCCATGTGGCGCAGCACCGCAGCGCTGTTGCTCGAGGACCGCTCGCCCGGCAGGTCGCGCGTGGCCGCCTCGAATGCCGCCACCTGGTGGGCGATGCCGCGCGGGCCATCGGCGTCCGAGAAATGCGTCATCAACGAGATCTCGTCGACCTGCGGCAGCGCGTTCAGCCTTGCCCAGGCGCTGCGAAAGGCCGCCGGCGTGAAGCCCAGCCGGTTCATGCCGCTGTTCATCTTCAGGAACACGCGGTGCGGCTGGTGGGTCTTGTGACTGGCCAGCCAGTCGATCTGCTGCTCCTGGTGCACCACGTGCCACAGGTTCAGCCGCGAACACAGTTCCAGGTCGCGCGGCTCGAACACGCCTTCGAGCAGCAGGATCGGCCCGCGCCAGTCCAGCGCGCGCAGCCGCTGCGCCTCGGCCAGGTCGAGCAGCGCGAAGCCGTCGGCGCCGCGCAGCGCCCCGAACACGCGCTCGATGCCGTGGCCGTAGGCATCGGCCTTGACGACGGCCCAGACCTTCGAATCGGGCGCCCGGGCGCGGGCTCGGCCGAGGTTGTGGGCCAGCGCGTCGGCGTGGACCAGGGCTTCGATCGGACGGGGCATCGGACGATTCTGCCAGCGCCACCCGGGGCTGCGGGGGGCCGGCCCGGGGCCAGCCGGGGGTGCGTGCTATAACCGCCCCGCGCCGATGCCGCCCCTGCGAGGCGGCGGTGCGACCACAGGCGGATGGTGCCCGGGCCGGCCCTTCGTACCGATAGTAGACAACGACGCGTCGGGCGCGTGGCGAAGCGCAGCGGATGAAAAAAGGCTTCTACACCATCATGGCGGCGCAGTTCTTCAGCTCGCTGGCTGACAACGCGTTGCTGGTGGCGGCCATCGAACTGCTGAAGAGCTCGCAGGCCCCGGCCTGGCAGATCCCGGCGCTGACGCCGATGTTCGCGCTGTTCTACGTGCTGCTGGCGCCGTTCGTCGGCGCGTTTGCCGACGCGGTGCCCAAGGGCCGGGTGATGTTCGTCTCGAACACGATCAAGGTCGTCGGCTGCCTGTTGATGCTGTTCGGCAGCCACCCTTTGCTGGCCTACGCGGTGGTCGGTCTGGGGGCGGCGGCATATTCGCCGGCCAAGTACGGCATCCTGACCGAGCTGCTGCCGCCGTCGCAACTGGTCAAGGCCAACGGCTGGATCGAGGGGCTGACGATCGGCTCGATCATCCTCGGCATCCTGCTCGGCGGCCAGCTGGTGGGGCCGAAGCTCGCGCCGATGCTGCTGGGCTTCGACCTGCCGATGCTTGACACCGGCGTCGACACCGCGCCCGAGGCGGCGATCGCGGCGATGGTGCTCGTCTACGTCATGGCGGCGGCGTTCAACCTCTACATCCCGCGCACCGAGGCACCGCTGCAGTCGATGGGCAGCAGCGCACTGCTGCTGGTGCGCGACTTCGCGCAGTGCAACGCGCGCCTGTGGAGCGACAAGCTGGGCCAGATCTCGCTGGCCACGACGACGATGTTCTGGGGCGTCGGCGGCAACCTGCGCATCATCGTCTTCCCCTGGGCCGCGGCGGCGCTGGGCTACACCACCACGCAGGCCTCCAGCCTGGCCGGCGTGGTGTCGATCGGCGTCGCGGTCGGCGCGGTGGTGGCCTCGCTGCGCATGCGGCTGGACAAGGCCACCGCGGTGATCCCGCTGGGCATCGTGATGGGCATCCTGGTGATCGGGCTGAACGTGATCCGCGATGTCTGGGTCGCGGTGCCCTTCCTGATGCTGCTGGGCCTGGCCGGCGGCTACCTGGTGGTGCCGATGAATGCGCTGCTGCAGCACCGCGGCCATAACCTGATGGGCGCC
>JAEUOY010000096.1 GCA_016790515.1 Burkholderiaceae bacterium
ATCGCCGCCTGGCTGGCGCTGGTCGTCCTGTCCTTGCCGGTCGCCCCCGTCCGGGCCGCGCCCGCCGTGCCCGAGCGCCTGGCCGATGCCGGCCCGGTGCCGACCGGCCGCCTGCCGCGCAACGTGATGCCGCGGCAGGTCGGCCTGGCGCTGCGCATCGACCCGGCGCTGCCGCGCTTCAGCGGCGAGGTGCAGATCGAGGTCGACGTCGCCGCCGCCACCCGCACGATCTGGCTGCACGGCCGGGGGCTGAACCTGACCCGGGCGACGATCACGTCGCCGGGTGCCAGCGCGCAAGCGCTCGCGGTGACGGCCGCCGATGCCTCGGGCGTGCTGCGGCTCGACGCCGCGCAGCCGGTGGCCGCCGGGCCGGCGCGCATCGATCTGGCCTGGGACGCGCCGTTCGGCGAGCTGCAGGGCGCCTACCGGCTCGAGGCCGCGGGCGAGGACTACGTCGTCACGCAGATGCAGCCGCTCGGCGCCCGCGACACCTTTCCCGGCTTCGACGAGCCCGGCTTCAAGCAGCCCTGGCAACTGCGGCTGACGATCCCCGAGGGGCTGCAGGGCCTGGCCAACACCCGGCTGGTCGAGACCCGGCCGGCCGGGCCGGGCTGGAAGACCCTGGTCTTCGCCGCCACCGAACCGCTGCCGAGCTACCTGGTGGCCTTTGCGGTCGGGCCCTGGGACATCGTCGACGCCGCGCCGCTGCCGCCGAACGCGGTGCGCAGCCGCTCGCTGCCGCTGCGCGGCATCGCGCCGCGCGGCCAGGGTGCGCGCATGCGCTACATGCTCGGGCAGACTGCCGCGATGGTGGCCGCGCTGGAGGACTACTTCGCGATCGCCTATCCGTACGACAAGCTCGACCTGCTGGCCGCGCCGGATTTCGGCGCCGGCGCGATGGAGAACGCCGGCCTGCTCGTCTACCGCGACTGGATGCTGTACGCCGACGAGACCTCCGAGACCTGGCGCCGGCTCGCGGCCGTCGGCACCCATGCCCACGAGCTGGCGCACCAGTGGTTCGGCAACCTGGTCACGATGCCCTGGTGGGACGACATCTGGCTCAACGAGGGCTTCGCGAACTGGATGTCGCAGAAGATCGTCGATCCGCTGCAGCCGGGCCGCCAGGGCGAGCGCTGGCAGCTCGAATCGTCGCTGCGCGCAATGCGCCAGGACAGCCTGGCGTCGACCCGGCGCATCCGCGAACCGGTCGACGCCGCCAACGACATCGCGTCGGCCTTCGACGGCGTCACCTATTCGAAGGGTGCCGCGGTGCTGGCGATGTTCGAGCGCTGGATCGGCGCCGAGCGCTTTCGCGACGGCGTGCGCGCCTACATACGCCGCCATGCGATGGGCCATGCCACCAGCAGCGACCTGGTCGACGCGCTGGCCGATGCCAGCCCGACGCCCGCCGCGGTGCGCGCGGCCTTCGCCAGCTTCATCGACCAGCCCGGCGTGCCGCTGCTGACGCTGGCGGTCGACTGCGCCGGCCCGGCGCCGGCGCTGCGCATCGGGCAGCAGCGCTACCTGCCGGTGGGCTCGGGCGCGTCGCCGGCCGGCGTCTGGCAGGTTCCGCTGTGCGTGCGCTGGGGCGACGGGCAAGGCGTGCACTCGCACTGCGGCCTGGTCGGTGGCAGGGCCGCGGTGCTGCCGCTGCCGGCCGCCAGCTGCCCGGCCTGGCTGATGCCCAATGCCGAGGGCGCCGGCTACTACCGCTTCGCGCTGCGTGCCGCCGATGCGGCGCGGCTGGAATCGAACTTCGACCAGCTCGATGCGCGCGAGCAGCGCGTCTTCGCCGACAGCGTCAGCGCCGCGTTCGACGCCGGCGCGCTCGACCTGGCCGGCTTGCTGCGCGCGAGCAGCCGGCTGGCGGGCGCGGCGGCGCGCGAGACCGCCACCGTGCCGCTGGACCGGCTGGCCTGGCTGCTGGAGCATGCCGATCTCGACACCGCGCAGCGGCAGGCGCTGCGCGAGTTCGTGCGCCGCAGCTACGGCCCCCGGATCGCCGCGCTGGGCACCGAGCCGCGCGCCGGCGACAGCGACGACGACCGGCTGCTGCGCGAGACCCTGCTCGCTGCGCTGGCCCATCTGGGGCGCGACCCGGCGCTGCGCGCGGCGCTGGCTGACCAGGGCCGCCGAGTGCTGGGGCTGGGCGCAGCCGGCGCCGCGGCGCCGGGCGACGGCCGGCTGCGGCCCGCCGCGGTGGCGCCCGACCGCCGCGGCCTGGCGCTGCGCATCGCGATGGAGGAGGGCGATGTCCAGGTCTTCGACGCGCTGCGCGCAGCGCTCGCGGCGACCCAGGACGCCGGGCTGCGCAGCCAGCTGCTGCTGGCGATGGGCGGTGCGCGCGCGCCCGAACTGCAGGCCCGGGCCAGGGCGCTGGCACTGGAGCCGGACGCGCTGCGGCGCAACGAGATCGCCTTGCTGCTGGGCGAACGCCAGGGCGGCAGCGCGCCCTGGCTGGGCGGCGATCCGGTCGCGCAACAGGCGGCCCGCGAATGGATCGACCGGCACTTCGACACGCTGGCCGCCCGGGTTGCACCGTTCGGCGCGGCGCTGGCAAAGATCCTCGGCAACGGCTTGTGCAGCGCCGAACAGGCCGACGCGCTGCAGGCCGCCAACGCCGGGCGGATGCGGATGCTCGAAGGCGGGCCGCGTTCGCTGGCCCAGGAGGTCGAGCGCGTGCGGCTGTGCGCGGCGCTGCGCGCCTTCCACCGCGGCAGCGCCGTCCAGCCGCCCGCGTGACGGGCGTTCAGCCCGGCGCGGCCAGCTTGTCCTGCGTGCGGGTCTCGAAGTCGCCGGCGTCGTGGCGCTCGTGCAGCTGGCTGGCCGGGTCGCCCCAGGTGCGGTTGACCTTGCGCCCGCGCTGCACCGCCGGCCGCTCGGCGATCCGGTCGGTCCAGCGCTGCACGTTCTTGTAGTCCTGCACCTGCAGGAACTCGCCGCCGCCGTACAGCAGGCCCTTGGCCAGCGCGCCGTACCAGGGCCAGACGGCGATGTCGGCGATCGTGTAGTCGTCACCGGCCAGGTAGGGGCTCTCGGCCAGGCGGCGGTCGAGCACGTCGAGCTGGCGCTTGGTCTCCATCGCGTAGCGGTCGATCGCGTACTCGATCTTCTGCGGCGCGTAGGCGTAGAAATGGCCGAAGCCGCCGCCCAGGTAGGGCGCGCTGCCCATCTGCCAGAACAGCCAGGACAGGCATTCGGCGCGGGCCGCCGGCTCGGTCGGCAGCAGGGCGCCGAACTTCTCGGCCAGGTACAGCAGGATCGCGCCCGATTCGAAGACGCGGATCGGCTTCGGCGCGCTGTGGTCCATCAGCGCCGGGATCTTCGAGTTCGGGTTCACCGCGACGAAGCCGCTGCCGAACTGCTCGCCCTCGCTGATGCGGATCAGCCAGGCGTCGTACTCGGCGCCGGCATGGCCCAGCGCCAGCAGCTCCTCGAGCATCACGGTGACCTTGACGCCGTTGGGCGTGGCCAGCGAATACAGCTGCAGCGGGTGGCGGCCCACCGGCAGGTCCTTGTCGTGGGTCGGGCCGGCGATCGGCCGGTTGATGGTCGCGAAGCGGCCGCCGCTGGCCTTGTTCCAGACCCAGACCTGGGGCGGCGTGTAGGGGGACGGGTCGGACATGCGATGGGCTCCAGGGCTGGGGCGGTAGGGCAGGGGGCAGCCGCGATTCTTGCAGCCGGCGAAATCGCCCGCCGACCACCGGGGCTAAGGCAGATGGCGCTGAGCCTGCATCGACTGCAGGTGCTCGACGATGCAGTCCTCGGTGTCAATGCGCGATGCAAAGCCGGCCTGCCGCAGCTCGATCCGGAACCCTGAACCCGGCGTGCAGCGCCGCGTTGGTCTTGCGCCGGCCGCTGGCCCCGGCAGTGCATGCTCGCAATGCTGCCGGATGCCGCCCAGGTGCAGGCTTGCTGGCACTGGATCCTCGGACTCGGCCTCGTCGTGTTTCCCGGCCATCGGCGCGTGAAGGCGCGCAAGGTGGTGCAGGCGACCAGGCGGCTGGGCGAGCGCCATGCCGCGTGGCGGGCCGGCGCGATCAGCTTTGCCGAATTCGACGCCAGCGTGCAGGGCTGGATCAACCACGTGAGCAGCGCCGCCACCTGGGGGCTGCGGCGGCATGTGCTGGGGCGATTGCCGCTGGAGGGGATGCCACTGCGCTGAACGGGGCGAGACCACCGCGCCTCGCGAAAAACGACCCGGCGCTGCGCGCAGGGTCCAGGGTTCAGGGCTTCGGAATGGGGCAACTCGACACCAAACGGAACCCCAGGCCGTCGTTGCGGTTGCCGGGGGAGAACCTGAAGCGGTACGACGGGCGGCAGACGCCGGAGGGGCCCCTCCAGCCGCCGCGCCCCACCCGGCGAGCCACGCCCTCCGGTGCCGTGCCGGCGGGATCGTCGTATTCGTTCAGGCACCATTCCCACACGTTGCCGGCCAGGTCATGGATGCCTGCCACCCCCGCACGCTCGGGTGGGGTGGCGCCATTCGGGAACAGGCCCACCAGACTCGTTCGCCCGAGCTTGTACTGGGCGCTGGCCCTCTCGTCGTCCCATTCAGCGTGCCAAGGCCACTCGCGCCCCTCCACGCCGCGTGCCGCCCGCTCCCATTGCTGCTCGGTCGGCAGCGTCAGCTCGCATTCCAGGCGGTGGCCGAGCCAGCGGCAGTAGGCGATGGCCTCGTACCAGCTGACCGTTTCGCGCGGCGCGGTGGGTTCGTTCCACCGGGGGGCCTCGGGCTCCGGGCGTTCTGCCAGCCCTACCCACCAGCGCTCGTCGGTATACCCGCCCTCGTCGACGAAGGCCTGCCACTGCCGGTTCGTCACCGGATAACGCGCGATCGCGTAGGCCGGCAGCGCCGGGTGCGTGCCGTACTGATACACGAAGGGCCGCGGGTCGTCGATGCGCACCCATTCGATGTCGGGCAGGCCATCGGCGCGCAAGCCGGTGCCCGGGCGGTCGTCCAGGTCCAGCGCGCCCAGCCAGCGGCCGATGGCATGGCGGGCCTGCGCGGCCGGCTCGGCCTGTACATCGGTCATTCGCGGCAGCCACTGCGCCTTCGTCTCGGCCAGGAACGCAGCCGGCAGCGGCGGCCGGCCGGCGTGCTGCCACACGTCCACGGCCACGTCCGGCTGGGCCTCGGCAAGCCAGCGCAGCAGGGCCAGCTGGCCGGGGGCGTCGCCTTCGCAGGCCTCGGCGGCGATCTCGGCGACCACCTCCCAGCCCGAGCGCTGCCACCACCGGGCGCGCGGCCAGAAGTCGTGCACGGGGCGGCTGCCGCTGTGCGCCGCGTCCAGCAGCACGTCGGCGGCCAGCGACTCCTGCAGCAACTGGTGCGTGAAGCGCAGTTCGCTGCCCTGGCGCTGCAGCACGCTGGCGTCGATCGAGAAGGCGAGCATCGCGTCGTCGAACCCGGCGGGCAGGTCGCCGGCCGGCATCGACGTGCGCGCGCCGTCGTCGCCGGCGGCGCCGTCCAGGCGTTGCATCGCTTCGGACAGCGTCACCAGGGCCGCACGCCATCGGGCCGGGTCGGGCACGCTGGCCGCGTCGTGCCGGCGCTGGCGCGCTTCGGTCTCGCGCGTGTGCAGCAGGCTCAGGAAGCCGGCGATCAGCCGCGCCCGGTTGGACGGGATCTCGCCCACCTCCTGCACCAGCTGCATCATCAGCGTGAGCAGGAAGGGGTTGGCCGCCAGCTTCAGCAGGCCACGGGGGTCGGCGAGCAAGCGGCGGGAACGCCAGTCGTAGATGCGCTCGCCGACTGGCTTCTCGGGCACTTCGGGCAGGGTCAGGAACCGCTCGATCGATTCGCCCTTCTCGCGCCACTCGCCCCAGGCTTGCTCGAGTTCGTCGCCGGCGATCTGCCAGAAGCAAGCCTCGGCGCGCTCGACGGCAGCGGCGCCGTCGAGGGCTCCGACGCCGAAAGCCCGGCGCAGGAAGCCGTGGATCTGCAGCGGCGACAGCGGCTGCAGCGTGACGCGGTCGAACGGGAAGTCGAAGTCGGCGTCGAAGTCGCGTTCGCGGCAGCTGACGACGACCGCGGCAAAGCGCGTGTCCTCGGCCATCTGGCGGATCTGCGCGGCCTTGGCCTTGCGCTGGCCGGGCGGGATCTCGTTGACGCCATCGAGCAGCAGCATCGCCCGGCCGGCATCGCGCAGGCGCACGAAGTCGTCGCGGGCAAGCGGCGTCAGCTGGGCTTCGATGAAGGTTTGCAGCGGTTCTTCGCGAGTCCAGCCGCCCAGGCGCACGAGCAAGGGCCGGGGCGCGGCCGGGTCGCGCAACGCGCGGCGTGCAGCCTCGAAGGCGATGCGTTCGAGCGAGAAGGATTTGCCCGCACCCGGGTCGCCCAGCACCGCCAGCCGCCGCACGGCGGCCGGGCGTGCGCTGAGGCGGCGCATCGCGTCGAGCACGTCGTCCAGGTGCTCGGCGGGTTGCGCGTCTTCGGGCCCTGCCTGCAGGCCGAAGGCCTGCAGCACCAGCGAGCTGGGCATGCGCAAGCCCTTCAGCGAGCGCTCCGCCCCGCGGGCCTGGCGAAGGTCGGCGGCGAGTTCGACATAACGGTCCTCGCGGTCCGAGAACTCGCCGTGCAGCAGGCCCTGCAGCCACTCGGTCTCGCGGCGGCGGGCTGCGGCGTCGGGGGCGGCGGCGCCGGTTGCGGGCACCGGCGCTGCGAGGGCTTGCACGCGCCGGCGGGCCAGGGCCTCGGCCAGCGTTTGCAGCGATTGCCGGCCCTGCGGCGCGTCGCGCAGTTCCACCGGCTGCTGCTCGGCCAGGTAGAACGGCAGCGCGATCGCTTCGGTGCGGAAGGCCACGATGGGCAGCGCCACCTGGTCGGCCTTCAGCGCCTCGCGTTGCTGCCAGCGGCAGTGCTCGCTGTGGCCATCGACGATGCAGACCACGGCATCGGCGGCCCGCAGCGCGTCGCGGATGCGCTCGTACCAGGACGCGTCGCCTTCGTGGATCTGCAACTCGTCGCGCCAGGCTTCGGCGCCGCGCGCCTGCAGGTCGGCCTGCACCTGCTCGGCCCAGCTGTGGGCGTGACCGCCCCGGGGGTAGCTGACGAAGACCCGCAAACCCTGCAAATCGACGCGGCGGGCGTCCTGGCCCATGCAAAGCCCCTGCACTGGTGGATGCCGGAGCATTCTGACGGATGACCGGGGTTCGACCGCAGGCTGGCTTGCGCCTGGCGGACCGTCGAGGCCAACGATCGAGCGGGTCAGCGGGTCAGAACGGGGCCGGGCTCGCCAGCTGCAGCGCGGGCCCGTCGGCCAGCGCCGGCAGCGCCAGCCGGCAGGCATGCAGCAGCAGCCGCGGCGCCGCGGCGGCCCAGGCCGGCGGCGCGTAGAGCTCGTCGCCGAGGATCGGGTGGCCGATCGCCGCCAGGTGCAGCCGCAGCTGGTGCGATCGCCCGGTGACCGGCGTCAGATCGAGCCGGCTGTTGCCGCGCTGCGGGTCGCGCTGCAGCACCCGCCAGCGCGTCAGCGAGGGCTTGCCGGCGACGCGGTCGACCTGCTGGCGCGGCCGGTTCGGCCAGTCGGCGGCCAGCGGCAGGTCGATCTCGCCGGCGTCGTCGGCGGGCAGTCCGGCCACCACCGCCTCGTAGCCCTTGTCGACCCGGCGTTCGGCGAAGGCGATCGACAGCGCGCGCTGCATCGCCGCGCCGCGGCCGAACACCACCAGGCCCGAGGTCGCCATGTCCAGCCGGTGCACCACCAGCGCGTCGGGCCAGCGCTGCTGGACGCGGCGGGCCAGGCAGTCGGCGCGCTCGGGCCCGCGGCCGGGCACGCACAGCAGGCCGGCGGGCTTGTCGGCGACCACCAGCGTGTGGTCGGCATGGACGATCGCCAAGGGCAGGGGGATGGCGCGCTCGGGGCTCACGCCGAGCAGCATAGCCAGGCCCGGGCGCCGACAAGAAACGATACACGCCGATACCGCAGCGACAGGACTTGCCGGCCGTCGGCCGCCACGATGGAGCCCTGTTCAACCCGCTTCGATGGAGCCTCTCATGTCCCCCTGGTTCAAACCCTGGATGAAACGCAGCCTGATCGGCCTGGCTGGCGCCAGCCTGCTGTTCGGCGGCCTGGCCGCCTGCTCGCACCACCCGCGCGGCCCGATGACCGACGCCGACATCGCGCAGTGGCGCGAGAAGGCGATCGACAAGGCCGAACGCGAGCTGTCGCTCGACGCGACGCAGAAGGCCCGGCTGGTCGTGCTGGCCGACGCGCTGAAGGCCCAGCGCGCCGCGTTGCTGGCCGGCGCCGAGAACCCGCGCGCCGAGCTGCAGTCGCTGGTCGCCGGCGCGAGCTTCGACCGCGCCCGCGCGCAGGCGCTGGTCGACGCCAAGACCGCCGCGGTGCGCGACAAGGCACCGGCGGTGGTCACCGCGATGGCCGACTTCTACGACAGCCTGCAGCCGGCGCAGCAGCAGAAGCTGCGCGACTGGATGAACCGCGGCCGCGGCTGGCGCCACGGCTGACGTGCGAGCATCCAGGCCATGCACCGCCTGCTGCTGATCGACGACGACGAGCACCTGGGGCCGCCGCTGGCGGCCTACCTGCGGCGCTTCGACTTCGAGCTGCAGACGGCGCTGCGGCCCGGCGACGGCCTTGCGCTGCTGGCGCAGGGCGGTTTCGACGCGGTGATCCTCGACGTGATGCTGCCGGAGTTCGACGGCTTCGAGGTCTGCCGCCGCATCCGCCAGCAGCCCGGGCCGGCGCGCGAGGTCCCGGTGCTGATGCTCACCGCCCGCGGCGAACTGAGCGACCGGGTGGTCGGCCTCGAGCTCGGCGCCGACGACTACCTGCCCAAGCCGTTCGAGCCGCGCGAGCTGGCCGCGCGGCTGCAGACCATCCTGCGCCGCGCGCGCCCGGCCGCGACCGCGGTGGCAGCCGCCACGCCGCTGCGCTTCGACGGCCTGAGCATCGACACCGACCGCCGCGAGGTGCTGCGCCAAGGCGAGCCGGTCGAGCTGACCGGCACCGAGTTCGAGCTGCTGCTGCTGCTGGCGCGCGAGCCGCAGCGGGTGTTCGGCCGCGACGAGATCCTCAACCGCCTGCGCGGCCGCGATGCCGAGCTCTACACCCGCGCGGTCGACCTGCTGGTCAGCCGGCTGCGGCGCAAGCTGGCGCCGCTGGACGCGATCAAGACACTGCGCAACGCCGGCTACACGCTGGCGCTGGCGCGGCAGCCCGGATGACGCCGCCGCTGCACCGGCGCATCGGCCGGGCGCTGGGCCACACGCTGAAGGCCCGCCTGGTCGGCGTGTTCCTGGCGCTGGCGCTGGGCACCACCGCGGTGTTCTTCGCCGGCACCCGCGAATGGTTCTCCACCGGCTGGCGCGAGCTGGCGCGGCCGCTGGTGGCCGATTACCTCGATCGCCTGGCCGCCGAGATCGGCAGCCCGCCCGACCGGGCGCGCGCGCAGGCGCTGGTGCAGCGGCTGCCGCTTTCGATCCGCATCGACGGGCCGCAGCTGCAGTGGGATTCGCACCCGCAGCGCGTCGACCGCGGCCCGCACGACCCGGCCTGGCGCAGCCTGCTCGAACGCCGCAGCGCCGACGGCCACGTCATCCGCTTCGGCCTCGGCAATTGGCAGGACTGGCAGGCCTGGCAGCGTGAGGACCGGTCGCGCCGCGTGGCCTGGCTCACGCTGGCCGGCCTGCTGGTGCTGACCGCCGGGGCCTACCTGTACGCCAGGCGCCTGCTGCGGCCGGTCGAGGACATCCACGCCGGCGCGCTGCGCTACGGCGCGGGAGATTTTTCGCAGACCATCCCGCAGCGCCGGCGCGACGAGCTGGGCGAGCTGGCGGGCCAGGTCAATGCGATGGCGGCCAGCCTGCAGCGCATGCTCGAAGGCCAGCGCGGCCTGCTGCTGGCGATCAGCCATGAATTGCGATCGCCGCTGACGCGGGCCCGGCTCAACGCCGAGCTGCTGGCCGAAAGCGCCGAACGCCAGGCGCTGCTGCGCGACCTGGGCCAGATGCGCGACCTGATCGCCGACCTGCTCGAGGGCGAACGCCTGGCCGGTGGCGCCGCGGTGCTGCAGCGCGAGAGCACCGACCTGAACGCGCTGCTGCGCGACCAGGTGGCCGAATCGTTCCCGGGCCGCGACCTGGATCTGGTGCTGGACCCGGCGCTGCCGCCGCTGCCGCTGGACCGCGCCCGGCTGCAGCTGCTGCTGCGCAACCTGCTCGACAACGCGCTGCGCCATGCTGCCGGCGCGCCGGTCGAGCTGCGCACCGCGCTGGTCGACGGCGAGGTCTGGCTGACGGTGCGCGACCATGGCCCGGGGGTGGAGCCGTCGCAGCTCGACCGGCTGGGCGAGGCGTTCTACCGGCCCGATGCCGCGCGATCGCGTTCGGCCGGCGGGGTCGGGCTGGGGCTGTACCTGTGCCGGCTGGTCGCCAGCTCGCACGGCGGCCGGCTGGTGCTGCGCAACGCGGCGCCAGGGCTGGCGGTCAGCCTGTGCCTGCCGCTGCCGAACGGATCCTCGGCGCCGCCGGCCTGAGGTCGGCGACGGCCGAGGGCCGCCGGCGGGACCCGCTCAGCGACCGCGTGCCGCCTCGACGTCGGCGCGCATCGCAGCGGCGCGCAGGTCGGCCGCAAAGCCGGGATCGCTGGCCTCGACGCGCGACGCCCAGGCGAGCACGTCCTGCACGGTGCGCGGCTCTTCCTGCTTCAGGCTCAGCTGCCAGCGGTCGAGGCGACGCAGCGCGTCGATCAGCATCGCCATCGCGCTGGCCGCCCAGACCGAACCGCGCGGGATGACCAGCCGCTGCGGCTGGCCGAAGGTCATGGATGCATTGCTCATGGTGGTGACTCCATCGTCTGCACATCACCCGAATGGGTTCGTGTTGCGGTGCAGTATAGGGTTTTCCCTAGATATTTGCTGGCGATAGGGTCTTGACAGTGCGCAGGCTGTCGGAATTACGTCACGCAGCCGTCTTGACGCCACCCGCCACCGGCGGCAGACTCGCGCCCTTGTTCAACCGACCTGAAGGAGCGAGCCATGACCCAGATTGCCACCGCCCCCCGGTCGGAGCGCGCCGCCTGATCCCTGCGCCGCTGGTTGCCAGCCAGGCACCGGCACCCGGTTCCGCAGCGTCGGGTTTGACCCGGCGATCGGCCCCGATGGCCTGACGAGCGCCGCAGCCTCGTCGTCCGCCCCGACCGTCCTTCCCCCCCGCCTTCGCAGCGCGCTGCTCAGCGACGCTGCATCCGGGTTTCGCCGCCTGGCCCCGATGCCCGGTGCCGAAGCCGCTGGCCGGCGCGGTCGTCGTTGCCCCTGCAGCCGACCGTCCGGCACCGAGGAACGACGAAGACATGATCGAGACGATCGATTTCGAGGCCCTGCGGGCCATCGGGCTGGGCGAGGCGATGCGCCGCCAGCTCGAACACGGCGTGGCCGATCCGTCGGCGCGCCCGATGCGGGTGGTCGAGGTCCAGCGCGATCACCTGCAGCTGCACGACGGCCACGGCGAGCAGCGGGCACGGTGCAGCCCGGCGCTGCTGCGCGACCTGGCCGATGGCGACGAGGCCCTGGTGGTCGGCGACTGGGTGCTGGCCCGGCCCGATCCGCAGGCCGGCTGCTGGATCACCTGCCGGCTGCTGCCGCACAACCGGATCACCCGCCGCACCACGCCGGGCCGCGCCAGCGACGACGGCAGCCGGTCCCGGCGCCAGGTGCTGGTCAGCAACGTCGACACCGCGCTGCTGGTGATGGGGCTGGACCACGACTTCCAGCTGCGCCGCCTGGAACGCTACCTGGCGCTGGTGCGCCTGTCGGGCGTTGCCGCGGTGCTGGTGCTCAGCAAGGCCGACACGGTGACGCCTGAACTGGCCGCGCGCCGGCTGGCCGAGGCCGCCGAGGTGCTGCCGCAGCGCATGCCGGCGCTGGCGCTGGACCTGCGCCAGTCGACCGCCGCCGCCGCGCTGGCGCCCTGGCTGCAGCCGGGGCGCACGCTGGTGCTGCTGGGCAGCAGCGGTGCCGGCAAGAGCACCTTGGCCAACACGCTGGCCAACACCTTGTCGCAGGCCTCGCTCGCCGGCGGCAAGCTGGCCGGCCAGGCCACCGGCGCGGTGCGCGCCGACGACAGCCGCGGCCGCCACACCACGACGGTGCGAACGCTGCTGCCGCTGCCGGGCGGCGCCTGCATGATCGATACCCCCGGCCTGCGCGCGCTGCGCCTCGACGTGGCCGACGCCGACGACCTGGCCGGGGCCTTCGACGACGTGGCGCGGCTGGCGTCGCGGTGCCGGTTCCGCGATTGCCGGCACGGCCAGGAGCCCGGCTGCGCGGTGCGCGATGCCGTGTCCGGGCCGCGGCTGCGCAACTTCCAGAAGCTGTTGCGCGAGGCCGGACGCGACGCCCGCTCGGTGCAGGAACGCCGTGCCGAACTGGCGCTGTGGAAGGCCCGCACCCGCGCCGGCAGCGCCCGCGCGCGGGCCAAGCGCGAAGGCGGCGGCTGACTGCGGGCCGCGGCGGCTGACGGTGCGGGCGGCCGGCCGGGCCGCCGCCGGCGGGCATACTCGCGCCGTCGCCACGGTCCGGCCCGATGCTGCACATCCCCACCCTGTTGCTGGCCCTGCTGCTGGGTTTCCTGCTGCTGACGCTGGAACTCGGCGTCTCGCAGCGGGGCTTGCAGGCCCGGCCCGAGATCCGCCGCTGGACGATGGGCAGCTGGGCGCTGCTGGGCGGCTTCGCGGCGCTGGCGGCGCGCGCGCTGGTGCCGGTGGAACTGTCGATCCTGCTCGGCAATGCGCTGATCTGCCTCGGTCTGGCGGTCTACGTGCAGGCGATCCACCAGCTGCTGTTGTCCGCGCCGGCACCGCGCTGGCTGATGCAGTGCCAGCCGCTGCTGTGGCTGGCGCTGGCGCTGATGCTCGACTGGCCGCTGCACCGCCGCACCGCGCTGCTGTCGCTGGTCTACGTGGTGCTTCTCGCGCCCAGCGTCTGGGTGATCCTGCGCCACGGCTGGCATGCCGAGCGCTCGCTGCGCACCGTCGCGCTGACGATGGCGATGGCGATCGTCGCGCTGCTGGTGCGCGCGCTGCACGCCTGGCTGACCCCCGGCGACTACGTCGACCTGATGCAGGCCAGCCTGGGCCAGGGCCTGACCTTCCTGTTCGCGTTCATGTGCCTGCTCGGCGCCGGTTTCGGCTTCGTGCTGGCGGTGTTCGAGCGGGTGGCCCGGCAGATGGAGGAGGTGGCCACCCACGACGGCCTGACCGGCTGCTGGAACCGCAGCACCACCGACGCGCTGCTCGAGCATGAACTGCAGCGCTCGCGCCGCAGCGGTGCGCCGGTGGCCTTCGTGCTGCTCGACCTGGACCACTTCAAGCAGGTCAACGACCTGCATGGCCACCGCGCCGGCGATGCGGTGCTGAAGGCCTTCGCCGATACCGTGCGGGCGCGGCTGCGCGCGTCCGACGTCTTCGGCCGCACCGGCGGCGAGGAGTTCGGCCTGGTGTTGCCGGGCACCGACCTGGCCGGTGCGCGCTGGCTGGTCGAGACCGTGCGCCGCGAAGTCGAGACCCTGGCACTGACCGATGCCGACAGCCGGCCGATGGCGGTGACGGTGTCGGCCGGCATCGCAATGGCCGATGGCGGCACGCCGCTGTCGGGCGACCGGCTCTACGGCCAGGCCGACCAGGCGCTCTACGAGGCCAAGCGCAGCGGCCGCAACCGCGTCGAGGCCTTCGGCGCCGGCAATGGCGCGTCGGCGGCGCTGCCGCTGGCCTGAATCCGGGTCAGTAGTTCAGCCCCATCGCCTCGCGCACGTCCTTCATCGTCTGCCGCGCCACGGTGCGCGCGCGCTCGGTGCCCATCTCGACGATCCAGTGGATCTGCTTCGGGTTGGCGAGATAGCTCTCGGCGCGATCGCGCCAGGGTTGCTGCTCCTTCAGCACCGCGTCGATCACCGGCTGCTTGCAGTCGAGGCAGCCGATGCCGGCGCTGGTGCAGCCCTGCACGACCCAGTCTCGGGTGGCCGCGTCGCTGTAGACCTTGTGCAGCTGCCAGACCGGGCATTTCTCCGGCGTGCCCGGGTCGGTGCGGCGCACGCGGGCCGGGTCGGTGGTCATGCCGCGCAGCTTCTTCGTGACCTCGGCCGGCTCGTCGCGCATCAGGATCGCGTTGCCGTAGCTCTTGCTCATCTTGGTGCCGTCCAGCCCGGGCAGGCGCAGCACCTCGGTGTGCAGCGCCTGCGGCTCGGTCAGGATCGTCTTGCCGCTGCCCTTCAGCTGGCCCAGCAGCAGCTCGGCCGCGTCCTCGTCCAGCGTCGTGGCGGCGAGCGCCTTCTTCACGATCGCCTCGCCCCTGGCCAGCGCTTCGGTGCTGCCGTCCTGGCCGTAGGCCTTGCGCTGGCGCTCGAAATAGCGCGCATCGTCCTTGCCCAGCCTGGCCAGCGCGGCGGCGGCCTGGGCCTCGAAGTCGGCGTGGCGGCCGTACAGGTGATTGAAGCGGCGCGCGACCTCGCGCGTCAGCTCGACATGCGAGGCCTGGTCCTCGCCGACCGGCACGAAACCGGCCTTGTAGATCAGGATGTCGGCGGCCTGCAGCAGCGGGTAGCCGAGGAAGCCGTAGGTCGCCAGGTCCTTGTCCTTGAGCTTCTCGATCTGGTCCTTGTAGGTCGGCACCCGCTCGAGCCAGCCCAGCGGCGTGCCCATCGCCAGCAACGTGAACAGCTCGGCATGCTCGGGCAGCCGGCTCTGGATGAAGATCGTCGACTTCTCCGGGTCCAGCCCGGCGGCGATCCAGTCGATCACCATGTCGTAGACATAGCGCTCCATCACGCCGCGCTCCTCGTAATGCGTGGTCAGCGCATGCCAGTCGGCGACGAAGTAGAAGCAGTCGTAATCGTCCTGCAGCCGCACCCAGTTCTTCAGGGCGCCGTGGTAGTGGCCGAGGTGGAGGGCGCCGGTAGGCGGCGAAGCCGGCGATTGTCTCAGGTCGGGTGCGGCAAGGCCGGACCGCGGTCTGGCCG
>JAEUOY010000147.1 GCA_016790515.1 Burkholderiaceae bacterium
CCCATTGTCCAAAATTCCCCACTGCTGCCTCCCGTAGGAGTCTGGGCCGTGTCTCAGTCCCAGTGTGGCTGGTCGTCCTCTCAGACCAGCTACAGATCGTCGGCTTGGTAGGCCTTTACCCCACCAACTACCTAATCTGATATCGGCCGCTCCAATAGCGCGAGGCCCTTGCGAGTCCCCCGCTTTCACCCTCAGGTCTCATGCGGTATTAATCCGGCTTTCGCCGGGCTATCCCCCACTACTGGGCACGTTCCGATACTTTACTCACCCGTTCGCCACTCGTCGCCAGGTTGCCCCGCGTTACCGTTCGACTTGCATGTGTAAGGCATGCCGCCAGCGTTCAATCTGAGCCAGGATCAAACTCTTCAGTTCGATCTCGAAATTACTCAAAGTATTGAAAAGAACTTCACTTGCATGAAAATTCAATCCAGTGAGCGTTTAAAGTCCTTCAGACTTCGACTCCTCAGCCATGCCTCATCAGCACAACCAATTCATCTCAGCACTCGCCTTCTCACGCCCACGCTTATCGGCTGTTGGTTTTTAAAGAGCTTCGCCTTGCGGCGTTGTCGACTCGTGTTCGACAAAGAGATGGGATTCTGACTTGATCTTGCAACCTTGTCAACACCCCGTTCCAAGTCCTACTTGGCGTCTTTCCGATCCGGTTTGCCAGTTGACTGGCACATCGAATCGCAGAGCCTTGGATTCTGGCACGCTTTCCGTGCGGTGTGAATCCTTGACTGCCAAGCGATCGTCTTGCGACGTTCTTGTGGTCTTGCTTCGCTGAACCGGCGAACTGCCTGCCGGTTCAGCGAAGCCAATGACTATAGCAGCTTTTCTGCGGTCGGCGCAAGCTGCGTGGCGGCCCGCCGCCCGGCTGGGCAGAGGTGTCCGAGATGGGGGCCGCGGCGCTCACTGGCCTGCCGAAGTTCGGCGGCTGCCACGTCGCGCAACACCCGCCGCCCCGTTGAGCCGCCCCGGCAAGCCCGGGAGCGGCGCGCGTACACAGTGCGACTCAGGTGGCCGCAGCTCGCTGACCCGGCTTGTCGATCAGTGCCGTCCACACCGCCGCGGGATCGAGGCCGGTCAGCGCCGCCGCACTGGCCTTGGCCAGGCGGGCGGTGTCGGCGCGCAGCACCCGCTGCTTGACGGCCGAGATCTGGCTGGGATGCATCGACAGCGAGCGCAACCCCAGGCCGAGCAGCAGTTCGGTGAACGTGGTGTCACCGGCCATTTCGCCGCAGACGCTCACATGCTTGCCCGCTGCGTCGGCCGCCGCAATGACGTCGGCGATCAGCTTCAGCACCGCCGGATGCCAGGGATCGTAAAGATGGGCTACGGCTTCGTCGGCACGGTCGATCGCCAACGTGTACTGGATCAGATCGTTGGTGCCGATCGACACGAAGTCGAAGTGCTGCAACAGCAGCGGCATCGTCAGCGCGGCGGCCGGCACTTCGATCATCGCGCCGAGCTCGACCTTGCTGTAGGCGATGCCGGCGTCGGCCAGCTGCTGCTTTGCGCGCTGCAGCGCCTCGAGCGTGGCCAGGATCTCGCTGCGGTGGGCCACCATCGGCACCAGGATGCGCACCTTGCCGTAGGCGCTGGCGCGCAGCATGGCGCGCAGCTGCTGGCGGAACATGTCGGGCTCCGACAGGCTCCACCGGATCGCGCGCAGGCCCAGGGCGGGGTTCAGCGCGTGCTCATGCCGCATCTCGTGGGTCGCCACGCGATCCAGCGGCTTGTCGGCCCCGATGTCGACGGTGCGGATGGTGACCGGCAGGCCACCCAGGGCGGTCACGGCGGCGCGATAGGCCTCGAACTGCTCGTCCTCGTCGGGTAGCTCGCCGTTGCGGTTCATGAACAGAAACTCGCTGCGGAAGAGGCCGACGCCCACCGCGCCGGCCTCGAGCGCATTGGCCGCATCCGCCGGCAGCTCGATGTTCGCCAGCAGTTCGACGGCTTGGCCGTCGATCGTTACCGAGGGCATGTGCCGCAGCCGGTGCAGCCTCGCGCGTTCGAGCTCGCTCTGGCGCTGGCGAAAGCGGTACTCCTCCAGCACGATCGGCGTCGGGTTGACCACCACGACGCCGTTGTCGCCGTCGATGATCAGCCAGTCGTCCTGGCGAACCAGGCGGCTGGCCTCGCGGGCGCCGACGACGGCCGGGATGTCCATGCTTCGCGCGACGATCGCGGTGTGCGAGGTTCGGCCGCCGACGTCGGTGACGAAGCCCTTGAACACGCTGCCCTTGAACTGCAGCATGTCCGCCGGCGCGATGTCGTTGGCCACCAGCACCAGCGGGTCTTCGCCGGCGAAGTCGCGGGCGTGCGCGGCCTGCGGCAGCAGCGACCCCTCCTTGGCCATCGCCCGCAGCAGCCGCTCGGCCACCTGCTCGACGTCGGCCTTGCGCTCGCGCAGGTAGTCGTCTTCCATGTCGTCGAACTGGCGGGCCAGCACCTCGGTCTGGGCGGTGATCGCCCATTCGGCGTTGTAGTGCCGGCCCTCGATCCAGTGTCGCGTGGCCTCGCTGAGCATCGGGTCGTGCAGCAGCATCAGGTGCACGTCGAGCAGCGCGGCCAGTTCGGGCGGTGCGTCCACCGGCAGGTCGCGCTTGAGGCTGGTGATTTCGTGCACCACGGTGTCTCGCGCATGCCGCAGGCGCGCCACCTCGGCGGCCGCCTCGTCGGGATCGATGAAATAGTGCGCGACGTCGACCCGGCTGGACGCCACCAGCACGGCCCGGCCGATGGCCACGCCGCGCGATACGGGCAACCCGAACATCTGGATGCTCATGCGACCACTGTAGCAGCGCGCCGGCGACCGCCCGGCCGGGCGGCGCCGAGACCGCTGATGCCTGCGGTTACTGGCCTTCACCGAACTTGTCGTTGATCAAGCCGGTCAGCGCCTGCATCGCCGGCTGCTCGTCGGCGCCGTCGGTCTCGATGTCGACTTCGCTGCCCATGCCCGCAGCCAGCATCATCACCCCCATGATGCTCTTGGCGTTGATGCGACGGCCATTGCGCGACATGTGCACCTCGCACTGGAAGCTGCTGGCCAGCTTGGTGAGCTTGGCCGACGCTCGGGCGTGCAGGCCCAGCTTATTGCTGATCTTGACTGTCGATCGGATCATCGGTCGGGGGCCTCTGCGCCTGGTTCTGGGGCCGGGTCACCGCAACCGGCATGACGCCCTGGCCGGCGCCGGCCAGCGCCAGCGCCACCAGGTCGTCCAGCGGCTTGTCGCGGTAGTTCAGCGCACGCCAGAGCATCGGGACATTGACGCCAGCCACCACGCGCACGCCCGGCTTCTCGGCCAGCCGCTTGGCGATGTTGCAGGGCGTGGCGCCGAAGACGTCGGTCAGGATCAGCGTCTGCTCGCCGCCGCGCTCGGCCAACCGGCCGGCAGCCTCGGCCTCGTAGGCATCGGCGCTGGCGCCCGGGGGCACGTCGTAGACGGCGATCGCCTCGGCGGCCTCGGGGAAGCAATGCATGGCCGCCGCGCGCAGCGCACTGGCCAGCGGGGCATGGGCGATGATGAAGAGGCCGGTCACGCGATGAACTCGGAACTGAGCCGGCATTATCAACGCGCGGCCAGCCGCGCCGTGCGGACCCGGTCATGCCGGCGCCAACCGATCAGCCAGAGATACGACAGCACGCAGGCCGCGCCATAGGCGACGAACGCCCACTGGAAGGCCGGCACCAGCGCGACGCCCCGGCCGCGCAGCGCATCGATGGCCAGTCCGATGCCCCACTGCAGCGTGAACACGCCGGCGAAGATCAGCAGGTTGAATGCCGACAAGGCGCGGCCGGCGAGCGCCGCCGGCAGGGCCTGAGCGACAGCCGGCTGGCTCAGCGAAACGACGCTGGTGCAGACGCACCACAGCGTCCACAGGGCCGCCGAGGACTGCTCGGCCTGCCAGACGATCAGGCCCAGGCACAGCACGCCGGCCGGCCAGGTCAGCGCGATCAGCCGCTCGCCGGCCCAGCCGCGGCGGATCAGGCGCGGCATCACCAGGCCCCAGCACAGAAAGGCCCCCAGCATCGCCAGGTTCACGCCGAACAGCCCCTGCGCCGCCGCGCCGGCGCTGGCGCCGGCCACCTGCGTCAGCCAGGGCCCGATCCAGAGCGTCTGCATCGCAATCAGGCCGCCATAGGCAAAGAATCCCAGCGGCGCGAGGCGCAGGAAGGCCGGGTCGGAGAACACCTGCCGGTAGCCGCCGCCGGCCTGGCCGGCCCGGCCGGGCGAAGGCGAGTCGGCCGGCACCAGCCACCAGACCAGCCCGATGGCCAGCAGCAACAGCCCCGAGACACCGGCGAACAGGCCGCGCCACCCCGTCGTCGGCAGCAGCCACTGGACCGGCAGCGTCGACGCCAGCATCCCGAGCGAGCCGGTCATCAGCATCCACGAATTGGCCCGCAGCTGGACGGCCACCGAGAACAGATGCCGGTAGCAGGTCAGCGGCGCCATCAGGCAGGCGGCGACACCCACGCCGATGAACCAGCGCGCCAGCAGCAACTGGTTCAGCGTCTGCGCCGCCGCGAAGGCGGCGCACCCGCCGACCGCCACCGCCAGCAGCGCGACCAGCACGCGCCGGGCGCCCCAGCGGTCCAGCGCACTGCCCAGCGGCAGCTGCATCAGCGCGAAGCCCAGGAAGTACGCGCCACCCAGCAAGCCCAGCTGCCCCGCCGCCAGGCCCAGTTCGGTGCTGAACACCGGCGCCAGCGTGGCGGTGACGGCGCGCAGCAATGCCGACAGGAAATAGGCGAACGCAAAGGCCCCGAACACCGCCGCCATGCGTCGGCGGGCCGGCGCGCCGGGCAGCGTGGTGCGATCGCTCGCCGCGCTCACCGGGCGACCTCGATCGAATCGAAGAACGGCCTGGCCAGCGCGTCGTCGGCCCGCGGCCCGACCACGGTGGCCTGGAACACCCGCAGGCCATGGGCGAAGACCAGCACCTGCTCGCGCACCGCCACGCCGTCGGGCAGGTGGCCGCTGACCTGCCACAGCCGGGCCGCCGGATGCGGCGTCATGCCCGGCACCGCCGCTGCCCGCTCGGCTTCGGCGCTGCCCTGCACGTTGGCCAGCGCCGCCGCGCCGAGCGCGCGCAGCGCCGGTTCGACGCGTGCCGGGTCGGCCAGCTCGGCGGAGGCGACCGCGAAGGTGTGGCCGTCGGCGCTGCAGGCCAGCAGGGTCAGATCGACCGGCGACCCGGCCAGCGGCACCCGACGGGTGTGGCCGGCCGGACGGCAGGGGAACGACACGCTCAGCGCCCAGCCATCGGGTCGCAGCTGGCGCCAGTCGAGCGCAGGCGAACAGGCGCCGAGCGACAGCACGATCGCCAGCAGGCGCCGCGACACCCCTCGGCCGGCGACCGAAGCCACTGAAGTCATGGCCGAATTATCCTGGCGCCCTCCGTGCAAGGCTGCCGTGACGCGCATCACGCGGCGGCGATGCCGGAGACGGGGCCATCGCGCGGCGATCGCTCACCCGGGACAATATCCAGGCCCCGTTGTTTTGGGGGCGTGTTGGGGGCGGGGCCACGGGCCCGCCGCAGGCCATCGATTGGGAGAACGAGCTTGAACCTACTCGACCGGATGTCGGCACTGCGCCCGCGCGCCGAAGCCGCTGCCGAGACCGACGCCGAACCGGCGTCGGCCGATCTGCCGTCGCTGGGCGCGGTGGTGGCGCGCATCGCCGCCGAGGTGTCGGTTCCGCTGACGGCAGCGCTGGACCGGGTGTTGATGCTGGCCAGGAGCGGTCGAATCGATCGCAGCGACCTGCAATCGTTGCGCGACGAGATCGACGGCGCGCGCCGGGTCGGGCTGCGCGGGCAGCAGATCGCCCGCATCGCCAGTGGACAGGTGCTGCCGGCGACCGAACGCATCGACCTGTCGCGCCTGCTGCGCGACATCCTGACCGATCAGGCGGTGCATGCCAGCGCCCGTGCCGTGGGCAGCCGGCAGACCCTGGCCGCGGCCCAGGTGATGGGCGACCCCAGCCTGGTGCATGGCGTGCTGCAGGCCGCCGCCGACTGGAGTGCCGGCCAGGCCCGTGCCGCGGTGGAGTGGCGGCTGGACATCAAGCCCTGGCCGGCGCGCGCCCTGGTGCAGTGCCGCTTCGCCCATGGGGCGGCCCCTGCCGCGCCCGCGCCGCAGGACGCAGCGGCCAGCGCGGCGGGCACCCGCCTGGACGAACTCGACACGCTGGACTGGCTGCTGCTGCAGTACACCGCGCACATGGCCGGCGTGATCGCCCGCCGCGAGGACGGCCCGAGTCACACGACGCTGGTGCTGGAGTTCGTCGACACCGTGCAGGAGACGCTGGAGGGCAGCAGCGCGGTCGAGCTGGACGGCGACGCCGCGCCGCTGATCGCCGGCAGCCATGTGCTGGTGCTGGCGGCGCGGCGCGAGGCTCGCACCCAGGTGCGCGCCGCGATGCACGGGCACGACCTGGTCATCGACTACGTGCCGAACGTGGCGGCAGCGTGCCAGTACTGCGAAGAAGACGTGCCGCAGGTACTGCTGTTCGAATCGTCGTTCGATGGCGAGGCGCTGCGCGCGCTGTGCGATCAGCTGCAGGCGCTGTCGCCCGGCATCGCGCTGATCGAGATCGTTCCCGCCTGGCACGGCTGCGAGATGGGCGACGCCAGCGGCGACCGCCTCACCCGCGTCGGCGCCGACGGGTTGCGCCAGATGCTGCCCTCGGTGCTGCTGCTCGAACTCGCCCGCCGTCATTGAGCCAGGACCGGGCGCGGCCGGTCAGCCGCCGAACACCTTGCGCAGCACGGCGCTGCCGGTGCCTATGGGATCCTTGCGGATCTTGCGTTCCTCCTCGCCGATCATCAGGTACAGGCCGTCGAGCGACTTGACGGTCACGTAGCGCTGCACGTTGGCCTCGTCGCCCTTCAGCAGGCCGAACTGCGCCGCCTTGCCGGCGACCGCGTTGTACTGGTTCGCCAGGTCGAGCTTCTCGGTCTCGCGCGTGACGATCGGCAGGAACTGTTCGGCCAGCGGCGCACGGGTCTTGCCGGCGAAGTAGTCGGTGACCGAGGTGTCGCCGCCCTTGACGATCCTGATCGCATCGTCGACCGAGATCGACTTGGCGGTGTTCACCAGCAGCGTGCGGGCCTGGGGCACCGCGGCCTCGGCGGCGCGGTTCATCGCGGTGACCAGCTGGTCGACCTTCTTCTGCTGGCCGGTCATCTTCAGCAGCTTGGCCGCCTCGTCCAGCGCCTTGGGCAGCGGGATGCGCACCTTGGGGTTGCCGAGGTAGCCGTCGGCGCGGCCCAGCAGGTCGACCGCGGCATGGGCGCCCCGCTCGAGCGCGACGCGCACCGCCTGCGCGGCATCGGACTCGTTGAAGCCGACGGCCCAGGCCGGTCGGCCCGCGGACCAGGCGGTGAGGAACACCCCTGCCATAAAATCGCGCCTTTGCATTCGAACTCCACGATGCCGTTGTCCCGCCGCCATCTTGCCACCGCCGCGATCGCCGCCGTCGCGGGCGCCGGCGGCTGGCTCGCGCTGGCTGGCGGCCAGGGCCGGCGGGCCGCGCCGACGCTGAGCTACACGCTGCTCGACGGCCAGCGCTTGAGCAGCGCCGATCTCGAGGGCCAGGTCGTGCTGGTCAACTTCTGGGCCACCAGCTGCGCCACCTGCATCGCCGAGATGCCGCAGATCGTCAGCACCCACGAGAAGTTCCGCGGCCGCGGCTTCCAGACGCTGGCCGTGGCGATGAGCTACGACCCGCCGGCCTACGTGGCCGACTTCGCCGAGTCGCGCAAGCTGCCGTTCGGCGTGGTGATCGACAACACCGGCCAGATCGCCCGCAGCTTCGGCGACGTGCGGCTGACGCCGACCTCGATGCTGATCGACCGGCGCGGCGGGATCGTCGAGCGCTACGTCGGCGCGCCGGACTTCGCGGCGCTGCACCGGCGCATCGAGCAACTGCTGGCCGAGGCCTGATCGCCGCGCCCGGCGGCGCAGGCGTCAGACCTGCACGCCGGCACCGGCCGCCTGCTGGTCGGCGTGGTAGCTGCTGCGCACCATCGCGCCGACGGCGGCGTGGGTGAAGCCCATCCGCTTCGCCTCGGCCTCGAACATCCCGAAGGTGTCGGGATGCACGTAGCGGCGCACCGGCAGGTGGTGGCCGCTGGGCGCCAGGTACTGGCCGATCGTCAGCATGTCGATGTCGTGCGCGCGCATGTCGCGCATCACCGCGAGGATCTCGTCGTCGGTCTCGCCGAGGCCGACCATCAGCCCGCTCTTGGTCGGCACCCCGGGGTGCAGGGCCTTGAACTTCTTCAGCAGGTTCAGGCTGAAGGCGTAGTCGCTGCCCGGGCGCGCCTCCTTGTACAGCCGCGGCGCGGTCTCGAGGTTGTGGTTCATCACGTCGGGCGGCGCGGCCTTCAGGATCTCCAGCGCGCGGTCGTCGCGGCCGCGGAAGTCGGGCACCAGGATCTCGATGCGGGTGGCCGGCGACTGCTCGCGCACCTGGCGGATGCACTCGACGAAATGGCCGGCGCCGCCGTCGCGCAGGTCGTCGCGGTCGACGCTGGTGATCACCACGTACTTCAGCTTCAGCGCGGCGATCGTCTTGGCCAGGTTGGCCGGCTCGTTCGGGTCGAGCGGGTCGGGCCGGCCGTGGCCGACATCGCAGAACGGGCAGCGCCGGGTGCACTTGTCGCCCATGATCATGAAGGTGGCGGTGCCGTGGCCGAAGCATTCGCCGATGTTCGGGCAGCTGGCCTCCTCGCACACCGTGTGCAGCTTGTGCTCGCGCAGGATGTTCTTGATCTCGTAGAAGCGCGTGCTCGGGCTGCCGGCCTTGACGCGGATCCAGTCGGGCTTCTTCAGCGTCTCGGCGGCAACCACCTTGATCGGGATGCGCGCAGTCTTGGCCTGGGCCTTCTGCTTGGCAGTGGCGTCGTAGTCGGCCGCTGCCTGCGCCTGGTGAACGGTGTTTTCGGTGGCCATGGTGTGCTTGCTGCGGTAGGGAGTGCTCAGGGGACGAACTGCGTCGCCAGACGCTCGCCCAGCTGTCGTGCCACCGTCGCCCAATCGGTGGAAACCCCAATTTTAGCGAGATCGACCGTCGTCAAGCCCGGATACCCGCACGGGTTGATGCCGTCGAATGGCGCCAGGTCCATCGCGACGTTCAGCGCGACACCGTGGTAGCTGCAGTGGCGGCTGACCTTGATGCCCAGCGCGGCGATCTTGCCCAGGCCGTGGAACGGGTCGCCGGCGGGCATCGGGCCGGTCAGCGCCGCGTGGCCGAACGGATCGTCGAGCCGCACGTAGATGCCCGGCGCGCCGGCCACCCGGTGGCCGGTGACCTGGTGCGCCTCGAGCACCTTCAGCACCGCATGCTCGAGCCGGTAGACGTACTCCTTGACGTAGATGCCCAGCCGCTTCAGGTCGATCAGCGGGTAGGCCACCACCTGGCCGGGGCCGTGGTAGGTGACCTGGCCGCCGCGGTTGCTGGCGACCACCGGGATGCCGCGCGCGTCGAGCAGGTGCTCGGGCCTGCCGGCCACGCCCTGGGTGTAGACCGGATCGTGCTCGACCAGCCAGATCTCGTCGGCGGTGTCGGGCCGGCGCGCGTCGGTGAACTCGCGCATCGCCTGCGCGGTGGCCTCGTAGGGCCGGCGGCCCAGCGTCACGATCCTCATGGCCGCGCCGACGAGGCGATGACGGCGCCCACGCTAGAGGACGACCTTGACCATCGGGTGGGTCGACAGCGTGCGGTAGAGCTCGTCGAGCTGCTCGCGGCTGGTCGCGGTGATGGTCAGCGTCAGGCCCAGGTAGCGGCCGCCGCGGCTGGGCCGGCGCTCGACGGTGGCGGGATCGAGCCCGGGGTCGAACTGCTTCGCCACGGCGATCATCGCCTCGACGAAGCCCTCGACCTGCAGCCCCATCACCTTGATCGGGAACGCGCTGGGGTAGGCGATCAGCGACTGCTCGGGGGGGATGTCGTGCGGGATCACGGCGGCACTCCGGGGCGGCTCAGATCGCCTGCTCGAGCTTCGCGCGCTGGTAGGCCTCGTACAGCCGCGCATAGACCGGGCCGGGCTTGCCGCGCAGCGCGCCGTGGCCGACCGGCTCGCCGTCGAGCTTGGTGATCGGCAGCACCTCCTTGGTCGCCGAACTGAGGATCAGCTCGTCGGCGCTGCGCACGTCGGCCTCGGCGATCGGGCGCAGGTTGTAGGCGATGCCCACCTCCTCGCACAGTTCCTTCAGCAGGTCGTAGCGGATGCCCTCGAGCAGCTGCTCGCTCTTCGGCGGGCCCAGCAACGCGCCTTCGTGCACCACCCAGACGTTGCTGGCCGAGGCCTCGGTCAGCCAGCCGTCGCGGAACAGCACCGTCTCGGCGGCGCCGTGGTCGGCCGAGACCTGCCGCGCCAGCACCGCGCCGAGCAGCGAGACGCTCTTGATGTCGCCACGCTCCCAGCGGAAGTCGCGCGCGGTGATGCAGGCCACGCCGTGGTGGCGCATCTCGGCCGAGGGCGGTTTCATCGCGCTGGTCATCACGAAGACGGTCGGCTCGAGGCCCTCGGGCATCACGTGGTCGCGTGGCGCGACGCCACGGGTGATCTCGATGTAGACCAGCTGATCCTCGGCCGGCTGCGCCGCCACCAGCTCGCGCGCCAGCGCCAGCCAGCCGTCGCGGTTGTGCGGGTTGGGGATGCGCAGCTTGGCCAGGCTGCGCGACAGCCTTGCCATGTGCTCGTCGAAGCGGAAGCAGCGCCGGCCGTAGACCGGGATCACCTCGTAGACGCCGTCGCCGAAGATGAAGCCGCGGTCGAGCACCGAGACCTTGGCGTCGCGCAGCGGCAGGGTCTGGCCGTTGAGGTGGCACAGCGTGTCGGGCAGGGTGACGTGGGGCATGGCGGCGCTCTCGCAGTCGGACGGATGGCCTCGCCAGCTTAGCCGATGGCCGGCGCCGCGGCCCCGGGCAGGATCGAAAGCCGCCGTGTCACTTGATCCACAGGCGGATCGAATCCCAGGCGCGGCCGAGCAGGCCCGCCTGCGGCACCGCCTGCAGCACCACCAGCGGCACGCTGGCAATCTTGATGCCGGCGGCCGTGCTGACCTCCAGCGTGCCCACGCGCTGGCCCTGCGCCAGCGGCGCGACCAGCGGGTCGGTGCGCGAGATCACGGTCTTGAGCTTGTCGCCTTCGCCCTTGGGCACGGTCACGACGACGCCGTTGGCCGCACCCAGCGCCGCGGTCGGCTGCTGGCCCTTCCACACCGGCACCGTGGCAGCGGCCTTGCCGGGCTCGAACAGGCGCACCGCGTCCCAGGCGGTCCAGCCCCAGTTCAGCAGCTTCTGGCTCTCGCTGGCGCGCGCCTCGCGGCTGGCCGTGCCCATCACCACGCTGAGCAGGCGGCGCTTGCCGTTGGGCAGCTCGCGCTGCGCGCTGGCGATCAGGCAGTAGCCGGCGGCATCGGTGTAGCCGGTCTTCATGCCGTCGACCGTCGGGTCGCGGCCCAGCAGCATGTTGCGGTTGTCCTGCTTGATCTTGTTGTAGGTGTAGTTGCGCAGTGCGTAGTAGGTGGCGTACTGCTCGGGAAAGTCGCGCACCACATGGCTGGCGATGATGGCGAGGTCGCGTGCGCTGCTGTAGTGGCCGGCCTCGGTCAGCCCGGTGACGTTCTTGAACTGGGTATTCTTCAGGCCCCAGGCCTGGACCTGGCGGTTCATCATGCCGACGAAGCCGTCGACCGTGCCGCCGACCGCCTCGGCCAGCGCCACCGCGGCGTCGTTGCCCGAAACGGCGATCATGCCGCGCAGCAGTTCGTCGACCTTCGGCGTCATCGTCGTGTCGATGAACATCAGCGAGCCGCCGCGCTTGCGCTCGTCCCAGGCCAGCCGCGACACCGGCAGCGTCTGCTCCAGCGCGATCTTCTTCTGCTTGAGTGCATCGAACACCAGCCAGGCGGTCATCAGCTTGGTCAGCGAGGCCGGATCGGCCTGGGTGTCGGCGGCGCGTTCGGCCAGCACCTGGTCGCTGGTCACGTCGAGCAGCAGGTAGTTGCGCGCCGCCACCTCGGGCGGCTGCGGCGCCTGCGCGAGGGCGGTGGACAGGCTGGCGCAGGCCAGCAGGAAGGCAAACAGTCGTTTCATCGGGATCCGCAGGACAGGGAAAGGGAGGCGTCGCTCAGTGGCCCAGGGCCTGGACCAGCAGGTGCCTCAGCAGGGTGAGCTGGCCGTGGAAGAAATGGCCGACGCCGGGCAGCACGATCACCGGCAGCACCTGCGGCCGCGCCCAGTCCAGCGTGGCGGCCAGCGGCACGACGTCGTCGGCCTCGCCGTGGATCAGCACCGCGCCGGGCGCGACCACCGCGGGCATCGTGAAGCGCGAACTGGCCGGCGCGACCAGCACCAGCCGCTGCACCGGCGTTGCCGCCGGGTCGGCCGCCAGCCGCGCCGCGGCCTGGGCGGCCACGTAGCCGCCGAACGAGAAGCCGCCGAGCGCCAGCGGCAGGCCCGGCACGGCGGCGCGCTGCGCGGCGATGACCGCCAGCGCATCGTCGATCTCGCCGCGGCCCTCGTCCCAGTGGCCGGCCGAGGCGCCGACGCCGCGGAAGTTGAAGCGCACGGCCCGCCAGCCCAGCTGCAGGAAGGCGCGGGCCAGCGTCTGCACCACCTTGTTGTCCATCGTGCCGCCGAACTGCGGGTGCGGATGGCACAGCACCGCGGTGCCGCGGACGCTCGCGACCGGCTCGTCGATCGCGCACTCGATCGTGCCGGCCGGGCCGGCGATCGATTCGCGGCGGGTGTCGGGCTTCATCGCCCCACCGTCGGCGGCAGCCGCAGGCGATCGACCGGCTTGCCGTTCTTCAGGTGCGATTCGACGATCTCGTCGATGTCGCTCGCGTCGACGTAGGTGTACCAGGTCTCGTCGGGGTAGACCACCGCGACCGGTCCGCCGGCGCAGCGGTCGAGGCAGCCGGCCCTGTTGACCCGCACGCCGCCGGGCCCGGCCAGCTGCGCCGCCTTGACCTGCGACTTGCAGTGGTCGAAGGCCGCCTGCGCACCTTGGTCGGCGCAGCAGGCCTCGCCGCTGCTGCGCTGGTTCAGGCAGAAGAAGATGTGGTGGCGGTAATAGCTCATGGGCGGCGGATTGTAGAGATCACCGGGAAAACCCCAGCCTCGGCCCGCCGGCGCGGCTCAACGCGACCCCAGCCGCGCCAGCAGCCAGCCGATCGCCGCGTACGGCCAGAGCCAGCCGACCCATTGCGCCAGGCCATGGAAGCGGATGAAGCGGCCCTGCTCCCAGCCATGCAGGCTGTCGGCGAAATAGGGGTCGATCGGCGCCTGGTGCACCAGCACGACCAGGCCGGTCAGCGCGACCAGCGCCAGGGCGCCGGCCAGCCGCGGGCCCAGCCACAGGCCGGCCAGCGCCAGCAGCGTGGCCGCGCCCAGCGCGCGATCGACCGCGCCGGTGCGCCAGGCCAGTGCATGGCTGGGCCCGAAGTTCAGCACCGTCGACAGGCTGGTGGCCGCCACCGCCACGCCCAGGGCGCCGAGCACCAGGCCTGCTCGGCGCCAGCCCGGCCGGGCGGCGGCGAAGGCCAGCAGGCAGGGCGCCAGCAGTCCGAGCATGACCGCCAGGCCC
The DNA here is from genome assembly GCA_016790515.1 of Burkholderiaceae bacterium. GTDB lineage: Bacteria > Pseudomonadota > Gammaproteobacteria > Burkholderiales > Burkholderiaceae_C > Pseudaquabacterium. The sequence continues at coordinate 13,612 of JAEUOY010000147.1, forward strand.
TCGGCCAGCGGCGACAGCGCACGCGTCGCCGGTTCGGCCTCGGCCAGCCACTGTGCCAGCGGGTCGGCCCAGGGCACGTCGGCCAGCAGCTCGAGCAGGCCGCCGCGCAGCGCCTCGCCGACCTGGCCGACGCCCAGCGGCACCGGCTTCGGGAACAGCAGCGCCACCGGCCACAGCACCAGCAGCGCGAGCGCACCGCCGTTGCCGCGCTCGAGCCAGCGCTCGCGGGCGTCGTGCCACCAGTGCAGCAGGCCGATGCGCTGGCACAGCGCGGCCAGCAGCGCGCCCAGCGCCGCGCCGCCGGTGTTCAACAGCCAGTCCAGCAGCGAAGGCACGCGCTGCGGCAGCAGGTGCTGGATCACCTCCATCGCGTAGGACAACAGGCCGCCCAGGACCAGCGCGCCGAGCATCGCCGCGGCCAGGCCGGCGCCATGACGCAGCCGCGCCACCCCCACCAGGAAGCCCAGCGGCGCGTAGGCCAGCAGGTTGCTCGTGATGTCGAACGGGATGAAATAGCGCGGCCAGGCCAGCGGCAGCAGGTCCCAGGCCGTGCGGCCGGGCGGCCAGCGCCAGCCGTCGAACGGGAACAGGCTGGCGTAGACGATCAGCGCGCCCCAGGCCAGCGCCAGCGGCACGGCCGAACTGCGCCAGCCGCTGCGTGCGCTGTGCACCGCCGACCCGCGACTAGAAGGGCTTGACCACCGCCAGCACCACGATAGCGGTGAACAGCAGCACCGTGACCTCGTTGAAGACGCGGAACCAGCGGTGGCTGCGGGTGTTGCTCATCTGCTCGAAGCGGCGCAGGTGGCCGCGGCAGACATGCTGGTAGCCGATCGCGCCGACGACCAGCACCAGCTTGGCATGCAGCCAGCCCCCGGCGATGTGCCCGCTGCCGAAGCCGAACCACAGCCAGAAGCCCAGCGCCAGCGATACCAGCATCAGCAGGTTGGCGAAGCGGTAGAGCTTGCGCGCCATCAACAGCAGGCGCTCGCGTTCGGCGTGGCTGTCGACCGGCACCATCGCCAGGTTGACCAGGATGCGCGGCAGGTAGAACAGGCCGGCGAACCAACTGGCCACGAACACGATGTGGAAGGCCTTGACCCACAGGTACGCAGAGTTCATGCGGCCATTATGGGATGGCAAAAAAAGAACCCCGGTCGTCGACCGGGGCCGCAAGCCTTGTCGCTGTCATCACGCCAAGGCACCTGCTCAGGGAGGAAAAGCAGGGGGCCGGCACCTGACGGTGACAACCCGAATCGATATTAGCAGATCGGCAGCCCGCGCAAGCCGCTGCCGGACGGGGACAAACGCTGATGTAATCGACGAACCCACCGTCCGCTCGATGCCCGGCACCGACCGGCACAGCCAGACCCCGAGGAGCCCCCATGGCCACGCCCCCGCTGCCCGCCTACCCTGCCAGCCGCCCGCGCCGCCTGCGTCGCGATGCCTTCACCCGCGAGATGGTGCGCGAGCACCGGCTGCACCCCAGCGACCTGATCCTGCCGGTGTTCGTGCTCGATGGCCGCGACCAGGTGCAGGACGTGGCCAGCATGCCCGGCGTGCAGCGGCTGTCGATCGACCGGTTGCTGCCGCTGGCCGAGCAGTGCGTGAGCCTTGACGTGCCGGTGCTGGCGCTGTTCCCGGTGATCGACCAGAAGCTGAAGACCCCCGACGGCCGCGAAGCCACCAACCCCGACGGCCTGGTGCCGCGCGCGGTGCGGGCGCTGAAGGACCGCTTTCCTCAGCTGGGCGTGCTGTGCGACGTGGCGCTCGACCCGTTCACCTCGCACGGCCAGGACGGACTGCTCGACGACAGCGGCTACATCCTCAACGACGTCACCGTGGGCGTGCTGACGAAGCAGGCGCTGGTGCAGGCCGAGGCCGGCGTCGACATCGTCGCGCCCAGCGACATGATGGACGGGCGCATCGGCGCGATCCGCCAGGCGCTGGAAGCCGGCGGCCACGTCCACACCCGCATCATGGCCTACAGCGCGAAGTACGCGAGCGCCTTCTATGGCCCGTTCCGCGACGCGGTGGGCTCGGCCGCCAACCTCGGCAAGAGCGACAAGAAGGCCTACCAGATGGACCCCGGCAACTCCGACGAGGCGCTGCGCGAGGTCGCGCTGGACATCGCCGAGGGCGCCGACATGGTGATGGTCAAGCCCGGCATGCCGTACCTGGACATCGTGCGACGGGTCAAGGACGAGTTCCGCATGCCGACCTTCGTCTACCAGGTCAGCGGCGAGTACGCGATGCTGAAGGCCGCCGCGGCCAACGGCTGGCTGGCCCACGACGCGGTGATGATGGAATCGCTGCTGGCCTTCAAGCGCGCCGGCGCCGACGGCGTGCTGACCTATTTCGCGCTCGACGCGGCGCGCAGGCTGCGCCAGGGCTGATCGCCCGCCCTCAGCCGGCGTAGGGGTCGTGCAGGCCCAGCGCGCGCAGGATCGCCGACTCGCGCGCTTCCATCTGCGCCGCGTCGGCTTCGCTTTCGTGGTCGAGGCCCTGGGCATGCAGCGCGCCGTGCACCAGCAGGTGGGCATAGTGGTCGGCCAGCGGCAGGCCCAGGTCGGCAGCTTCGCGCTCGACGACGCCGGCGGCCAGCACCAGGTCGGCCACCACTTGCGGCCCATGCTGGTAGTCGAAGGTCAGCACGTTGGTGGCGTAGTCCCTGTGGCGGAAGTCGCGATTCAGCGCCCGGCCTTCGTCGTCGCCGACGATGCGCACGGTGATCTCGGCCGGCGACTCGAGCGCCGCGCACAGCCAGCGCTGCACCTTGTGGCGAGGCAGCGCCGCGCGGTGGCGCGCATCGGCGAACTGCAGCGACAGCGTCAGGTCGGCGCGGGCGATGCCGCCGCTCATGGCGCCCTGCCGTCCTTGCCATCCTTGCCGGCCGCGTCATAGGCCTCGACGATGCGCGCCACCAGCGGGTGGCGCACGACATCGGCCGCGGTGAAGTGGCTGAAGGCGATGCCGCGCACCGTGCGCAGCACCTGCGCGGCGTCGACCAGGCCGCTGCCGGCGCCGCGCGGCAGGTCGACCTGGCTGATGTCGCCGGTGACCACCGCGCGCGAGCCGAAGCCGATGCGGGTCAGGAACATCTTCATCTGCTCGGGCGTGGTGTTCTGCGCCTCGTCGAGGATCACGAAGGCGTTGTTCAGCGTGCGCCCGCGCATGAAGGCCAGCGGCGCGATCTCGAGCAGGCCCTTCTCGAAGGCCACCTGCACCCGCTCGAGCCCCATCAGGTCGTACAGCGCGTCGTACAGCGGGCGCAGGTAG
>JAEUOY010000012.1 GCA_016790515.1 Burkholderiaceae bacterium
CCAAGAAGGCGCCCCAAAAGGGCGTCGTCAGCGCGGCAAAATAGCGTCGTCCACAGGGTGCTTCGAGATGCCCTTCGGCGCCACGCCAAGTGGCGGGCATATGCCGACTCCGGGTGGCCGGATTACGCCGACTCCTGACAAGCCCAACGCACACTGCGGCATCACTGCTCGCGAGGCACTGCGCGCGCTGGCGTTCGAGGCGCAACTGGTGGCCGTGGCCGCCGAGAACATCGCCCGCGGTCTGATCTTGGGCGACGGCGACCGCGCCCGCCTGCTGGTGTCCTGGGCCCGCATAACCACCATCGTCGCGGAGGTGGGCTGATGAGCGGCAGCAGTCTGGAAGCCCAAGCGCTGGCGCAGTTGGATCGTGGTGCAGCGGTTCGCCTGGTCAAGGCGGCCGCGTCGCCTGTAGCGGTGCGGCTGGTCCGCGGCGACGCGGTGACGCTGGAGCCGGTGCGGTGGTTGTTCCCTGGCTACCTGCCCGCCGGAATGCTCGCCATCCTGGGCGGGCCTGCTGGCTGCGGCAAGACGACGATCGCCGGATCGTTCGCCGCCACCGTAACCACCGCCGGCCGCTGGCCTGACGGTTCCCGATGTCGCGAACCGGGGGACGTGCTGATCTGGAGCGGCGAGGATGCCCACGCGGTCATCGCCGCCCGCCTGGTGGCTGCTGGCGCCGACATGCGCCGCGTGCACTTCATTGACGGCATCACCGGCGACGACGGCGGCGCCTTCGATCCCGGCCGCGACATGGCGCTGCTGGAGGCGACCGCCGAAGGCCTGCCGGCACCGCGGCTGCTGATCCTGGACCCCATCGTCTCGGCAGTGAGCGGTGACGGGCACAAGAGCAACGACGTTCGCCGGGCGCTGCAGCCTGTCGTTGATCTGGCGCAGCGGCTGGGCTGCGCCGTGCTTGGCATCACGCACTTCAGCAAGGGCACCACCGGCCGCGATCCGGTGGAGCGCATCACCGGCAGCTTGGCGTTCGCCGCGCTGGCCCGCCTGGTGCTGGTGGCCGCCAAGGTCAAGGCCGATGCCGACGACAGCGAGCCGCGCCGCGTGCTGGTCCGGGCGAAGTCCAACATTGGCCCGGACGATGGCGGTTTCGCCTATGCCCTTGAGCGGGTGGAGGTTGCGCCCGAGGTTGAGGGCCAGCGCGTGCAGTGGCTTGAAGCACTGCAGGGCAGCGCGCGCGAGGTGCTGGCCGATGCGGAAGCCGAGCCCAGCGACGAGGACGGCGACTCACCGGCCGACGTTGAATCGTTCGTCCGGGCCTGCCTGGCCAGCGGCCCCATCCCGGCCAAGGTGTTCAAGGCCGACGTCGAGGGTGCAGGCTACCAATGGCGCACGGTTCAACGGGCAGCAAAGCGCATCGGCGCCGAGTCGCGCAAGGACGGAATGCAGGGTGGCTGGCGCTGGGGCTTCCACGGTACACCGAAGGCGACAAACCGCACCGAAGGCGTCGAAGACGCCAGCACACAGACTGTGTCGCCTTTGACGCCTTCGACGCCTTGCGTGTCGCCTTCGGTGGATGCGGAGGTCTTCTGATGGGTGCGCCCGACCTTCTCCGACACTTGCGCGGCGCTGGATTCACGCTGACGCTGGCCGATGGCGGCATCCGAGTCGCACCGGCCAGGCAACTGACCGACGACCAGCGCCAGGCCATTCGAGACCACCGCGTCGAACTGCTGACGCTGCTGCGGCTCGCTGATCCCGCTGCACTCGTCAAGGCCATCAATGCCTGCTGCGACGCCCGCGGCGACGACGACAACAACCGCGCCGGCCTGATCACCGAGTGCACCGCGCTGGATGCCGCCGGCCAGGCGGACATGCGCGAGCATTTCGAGACCGAGGCCCTGATCTGGCAGCGCGCTGCTCGCGGAGGCAGGCCATGAGCACGATCCTGACCCTGGACCTCGGGACCACCACCGGCTGGGCCCTGCGGACGATCGACGGCAACATCGTCAGCGGCACTCAGAGCTTCAAGCCCGGGCGCTTCGAGGGCGGTGGGATGCGCTACCTGCGCTTCCGTGGCTGGCTGGCCGAGGTGCAGGGCGCCTCCGGCCCCATCGGCGCGGTGTACTTCGAAGAAGTCCGGCGACACGCCGGTGTCGACGCTGCCCACGCCTACGGCGGGTTCCTCGCCACGCTCACCGCCTGGTGCGAGCACCTGAGCATTCCCTACTCGGGGGTGCCCGTCGGCGTCATCAAGAAGCACGCCACCGGCAAGGGCAACGCCGACAAGGTGGCGATGCTGGACGCGATGCGCGCGCTTGGCTTTCACCCGGCCGACGACAACGAGGCCGACGCGCTGGCGCTGCTGCGGTGGGCACTTGAGGCATCGGCGTCGACAGCATCGATTGAAGCCCGGCGTTGATAGATCAAGGAAAGATCAAGATGAAAGCAACCAAACGTCCGGGGCGCTGGAAGCCCGGTGAATCAGGCAATCCAGCCGGTCGCAAGCCCGGCACCGGCGAGGTGGCAAAGCTCCGCGCTGGCATCGCCAAGGAGATTCCCGCCATCCTGGAAAACCTGAAGACGGCGGCGCTGGCTGGCGACATTGGCGCCGCTCGGCTGCTGCTGGAACGGGTGATTGCACCGCTAAAGGCCAGCGAAGTAGCGGCGCCCGTTTCGCTCACCGGCGACACGCTGACGGAACAGGGCAAGTCGGTGATTGCCGCGGTCGCGTCCGGAGATCTTTCGCCGAGCCAGGCCGCCTCGCTGCTGGCTTCGCTGGGCACCTTCGCCAAGCTGGAAGAGGCCGACGACCTGAAGCGGCGCATTGAGGCCCTGGAACAGCGATACGGGGCAACACCGGGATCGGCCCAATGAGCACCATCGACCGCAGGCTTGCAAAGCTGGAACAGGAAGCACCCACGGGGATATACCGGCCAGACGGGCTCACGGGCGAGGCTTTCGTGTCCTACGTCATCAGCGAGATTTGCAATGCCGAGGGGCGAACCGAGCGTGAGCAATCGCGTGTTCGAGGCGCGTTGCTCGATCTGATGACGCCGGAAGAGATTCGCATCTGCGAAGAGCGGGTCCGGGTCTCGATTGACGCCATCCAAGTCGCACGACCGCAGCCGACATCCGGCAGGAGGACAGCATGAGCAACTCGATCAGCAGCCGCATCGCGGCGCTGGAATCCCGCAACCGCGACCAGGGCCTCACCTACATCGTGACCGATGCGTCAGGCGACGTGCTACTGCTGGATCAGGAGCGCGGCGAGCCACTGCCGGCGTTTCAGCGCCGGGTGCGGGACGAGTGGCTGGCAGGAGGCCATACGCTGCAGTCCCTGCCGCCGGAGTGCCAGCACATCACCGGAGACGAGCCATGACCCTAGACATTGAGCGCCAAGCTCGATGTTCCGGACGTAGGTTGGTTGGACATCGTTCCGACTACTGGATCGGGATTGAGTGGACGGCCGACACACGCGCAGCAGCGTGGACGGCGGCGGCGCTGGAAGGCGCCGCAGGGCAACAACAATCGACTTCCGGTCCGCCGACTGGCTTGCACGGGCCAACAGAAGGGTCAGCGCTTTGAACGAACCCAGCATTCAGCAGCGCGACGCGCCTGCCCCTGAGAGTCTCGCGACGCCACCTGCTCGGCGGCGCGTCTGGCGGCTGCCGGCGGACATCGAGAAGGCAATCAACGCGCGCGCCTGGTTCCTCGCACAGAGGAGCTTCGACAGCCTCAAGGCAGCCATGCGCGATCACGTTGCCGAACTTCTTCGTTCTGGGGTCTGCGCATCAGACGTGCTCAAGGTGATCAATGCCGTCCGGCCCGCGAACGTCGCCGATGCGGCGCCGGTCAATAGCATCACAAAGGACACCACCCATGACGGCACGGCGTGAGGGCAACAAGGCCGCGGTCGAGCGCTACCGCCTCAAGAACACACGCATCGACTACGTACCTGCGCCTGACGTGCTGGCCATCATCCGCCATTGGCGAAAGGCACGTCTAAACAACTGCGCAGCGGGCGTGATCGACAAGTTGGTACGGGAGGGCCACCGGGCCATCCAAGAAGCCAAACGGCACGATGTCCGGACATAAGGTAAGTCGGCTCTCGAACGTTCCGGAACGTTCCGCGCGCGCGACACCGATATTCAGTCTTGGCTCCGGGGGTCGCGGGTGGGCACTAAGAAGCTCAGCGCGCCGCCACTAGGTACGTACATTGCTCTCGATGGTCGAGTGCTCCAAGGTCACCGCCTTGAAGTATTGTTCCGGTCCAGGATGCAGATGTCGGAGGTCTGGCATGGGTTACGTCTACTTGTTGTCGAATCCTGCCATGCCAGGCCTCGTAAAGATCGGCTGCACGGACCGGTCGCCCGATGATCGGGTCGCCGAGTTGTCTGCATCAACAGGTGTCCCTGAGCCGTTCGTGGTGGAGTACGCCGCGTTCTTCTTGGATCACCAATCTGTCGAACAAGCCTTACACCGTGACCTCTCTGAACACAGAGTGCGCGATTCGCGCGAGTTCTTTCGCATTGCGGTGGGAGACGCCAAACGCAAGCTCGTTGATCGAAGGTTGTCCCTAATTGCGGCGGAGTTGTCTGAGCTATCCCCCGAAGACTGCTGGAGGCTTGTGTGCGCACTGCCGGCCAGCCACTCCCAACAGCCGGACGCGGCACAGTCACCAACGACGACGTTAACTATCGCACCCGTGCCCCCATCGGAGGTCGCCCCTGGCCGGAGTATGGAATTGTCAGACTGTTGGCGCGTGCTGGATTCGGAGCGCCTGAGGCGTGCGAAACAGGCATCAACAGCACCGCCCGGCGGCCGGGAACAACTTGCCATCGTTCACTGGATTCTCTCGTGGCCAGACCACGTGCTGATGCAACTAGTAGACGCGATCTTCACCCGCAGAGACGGCGTTCGCGCTCGAATGGGTCGCTGAGACTCAGCGCGACCGGCTTTGCCCGTACCAAATGTCTGGCTGGCACAAGCTATCGGCAATGGGAGGTATGACGCGCCTCGCGGGAGCGCTTTCCAATGCATGGAGAAGGCACCCGAAGGCAATGGTTTCCTTGGCCATAGCCCTTCTGGCTTGGCTTAGCCTGATCGCTTGGCTGTACTTTATGGATTGCCCCAGTGCGGATGTGCAGGCATGGATCGAAATCGCAAACGGCGCCACCTGGGCGACGACTTGGCCCGACCTTTGCTTGTACCATCACGGTGCCTTTGCGCTTGTGGTGGCGACACGGACGGCACTCAACTTTGCTGCTCCCTTGAGCGTTGTGGGAGCGGGGGTCTGGTTTCTTACAGGTGGCTTGGAGCGCGCAATGAAGATGTCCCGGCAAGAACTGATGCGAATGCTCGGCGTGGAAATCGTTGCCTCGCTTGATGCGCTGGTGCGACACAATCACCCAGAGTCATACCGCGAAGGAGAGCTCGACGAGATGCAGAAGATCGTTGATGCAGTGGTCGACGGCTTCTTGCATGACGTCGAAAAACTTGACAAACAGGACGCGTCTACGCGCTGAGAAGCTGAAGACATTCAGGGGTCGGCGCGCTGTCGCCACTCAAGTTAGGGGGGGGCTGTGAACGCAGGCGACGAACGAGCGCTGGACCACATCGTCACAAGCGCAACCAAGAACAACGAGCCCTGGGAACTTGTGGTCTGTCAGGTTCGCCGTTGCGCCGAACTCCGTCGCAGCTTGAATAGCGGCAAGCCGACCTCCAAGGAAGTCGAGGAATTCCTTGGCAGTCGAGAGGAGTTCTACAGAGCTCGAATGGCTGCCGTTGGTGCTATTCGATTGGGCCTGGGGGTACAGTCCCAAAGCCTTTGACACGTCGGCGCTCGCGGAAGTTGAGTGGGACGTGCGGCCTCTGGGCTGGCGCCTTCTAACAGTCGGCGGTGTAGGTCCGTCGCTTGTTGGTGACAGTGCAGTTTTCGATGACCGTCGGGCGGTTGGGACATAGGGGTTGAGCAGCGACGCCAATCGCTCCGCAAGTGACGAGTCGTGCGGGTAACTTTGCGGGTAACTTGGCACGATTGAGCACATGCTTGATAGGTGAGTGTGAGTGACCCCGGCACTATTGAAGCCCCAACTGCTCTCAGTTGGGGCTTTTTCTCTTCTGATGGCGACAGCTCCTGTGTGTTTGTGCGGGTTCATGCGGAGGCCTGCGGACTTCGCCGGTTGTTCGACGGGTCCGTTGGGATGCCGGCAGGAATCAACCACTTGCGCGCGGACTGGTCGAGTGGCTCCTGTCGCGGCATTGGCCAGCGACGGGGCAGCCCGAACCGATCGGGCGGCCGCAACCGCGGCCTCGGGCCCGGCGTCGGGCGATGCGCGACGATCGACGCTTGGCATGCCGACCTCACCCACTGCTCGGCGTTCGGCTCTCACACATGTCACGGGGGCCGCAGTGCGCGGGCCGCGGCATCCATCACCTCCCGGCTCAAGCCGTCGATCAGCGACGACGCTGCGCGGGCGTGCTGCCAGTACAGCGGAACGTCGAAGGCGGTATCGGGCACCAGTTCGATCAGCGAGCCTTGGGCCAGGTACGGTGCGATCAACACCTCGGGATGCAGGCCCCAACCCATTCCCGCCAACGCGGCGGTGACGAATGCATGGGCCGCCGGCACGGTATGCCGGGGCAGTTCCACATCCCGGTGGCAAAGGCGGCGCGCCCAGCGGGATTGCAGGTCGTCCTTGGTGTTGAAGACAAGGCTGGGTGCCCGCGCCAGACTGCCCGCACCGACGCCGTCGGCGAAGTGACGCGCCAGATAGGCCGGGCTGGCGGCCGCGAGATAGCGCATGGCACCCAGTGACCTGCTGTTGAAGCCTGCCGGGGGCCGAGCCGTTCCGGTCACGGCTGCGAGAACGGCACCGCTGCGCAGCCATGTGGCGGTGTGATCCTGGTCATCGACCGACAGTTCGACCAGCACCGGGGCAGCGGCTGCGAAAGCGGCAACCGCGGGTGCGAACCAGGTGGCCAGGCTGTCCGCGTTGACTGCGATCGGCAGCGCCACGCGGGTGAGGCCTTCGGGCGCCAGCGCCGGAAGTGCGCCCTGCAGTTCCTGTTCGAGCAGCCGCACGCGATCGACGTGCTGGCAAAGGCGCCTGCCGGTGTCGGTGGGGCGGCAGGGTTGGCCGCGCACCACCAGGGCGCAACCCACCCGCTCCTCCAGAGAACGTATGCGTTGCGAAACCGCCGAGGGCGTGACGAACAGCGTCTGTGCCGCGCGCTCGAAACTGCCTTCGCGGACGACGGCTGCCAGCGCGCAGAGTGCAGCATAGTCGAGCATGGATCAGTTCATCTTCATCGAGATTAGATGAATTAGTTTGTCTTCAGTGATCGAGACTGGCAAGCTCCGATCACCATGGACCCGTCAGCCACAGCTTCTCTCGCTTTCCCCGTGTTCATCCAGGGCCTGGCCCTGAGCCTGGGACTCATCGTGGCGATCGGTGCGCAGAACGCATTCGTGCTCCGCCAGGGCCTGCGTCGCGAGCACGTGGGAAGCGTGGTGCTGTTTTGCGCAGCGGCAGACGCGGTGCTCATTGCGGCGGGTGTCATGGGCATGGCGCAGGCCCTGGGCCAGAGCCCGAACCTGGCGCGCAGCCTGGCCTTGGCGGGTGCCGCGTTCCTGGCGTTCTACGGCTGGCAGGCATTGCGGCGTGCTCGGCAGGTCCAACGGCTGGATGCGTCGGTTGCCGGATCGTCCTTGTCGCTGGCCGCAGCGGTGGCACAGGCGGCCGCCTTCACGCTGTTGAACCCGCACGTCTACCTGGACACCGTGCTGCTGGTCGGCAGCATCGGCGCGCATCAGCCGGCGGCGCTTCGGGGCTGGTTCATCGCCGGGGCAGCCGGGGCCAGTCTGGCGTGGTTCTCGCTGCTGGGCTACGGCGCACGTTGGCTGGCACCGTGGTTTGCCCGGCCGGGGGCATGGCAGGTGCTCGACGGCTCGATCGGCGCGACCATGTTCGTGCTGTCGGCGCTGCTGGTGCGGCACGCGCTGATCGGGATGTGAAGGACCGCGCATGTATGTCCACCCCCTGCACCGACTGACCGATCGCGACGCGCTGTTCGCGCTGATGGCGTCCCACCCGCTCGGGGCCTGGGTGTGCCACGGGCGTGCCGGCCTGGTTGCCAATCACGTGCCATTCCTGTTGGACCGCAGCCGGGGGCCGTTCGGCACCTTGATCGGCCATGTCTCGCGCGCCAACCCGGTCTGGCGCGAACTCGGTTCGGCCGGTCCTTCCGTGGTGATGTTCCAGGGACCCCAGGCCTACATCACGCCTGGCTGGTATCCGGGAAAGGCAGAGCATGGCGAGGTCGTGCCCACCTGGAACTACGTGGTGGCCCACGCCCATGGCGTGGCGCGTGCGGTCGAGGACCGCGATTGGGTCTTCGACATGCTGAGACGTCTCACCGAGACGCATGAGGCACCCCGGTCGGCCCCGTGGTCGGTATCCGACGCTCCGGCACCGTTCATGGCAAGGATGATGCGCGCCATCGTGGGCATCGAGATCCCCATCGATCGCCTCGAGGGCAAGCTCAAAGCCAGCCAGGACGAAGCGATGCCCGACCGCCTCGGGACCGTGCGCGGGCTGCGTGAGCAGGCCTGCGACACGGCGCGCGCCATGGCGGCGCTCGTCCAGGACGCCATCGAATCGGACGCCGCCGACAGCCCCTGACCCTCGTCGAGCGGTGTTCGGGTACCGGCCGAAGCCGCTCCCAGTGCGGCTCGCGTGACGCTGGCGGATCCACCGGCGGGTCAAGCAGCGTGAGCTTGTCGGGCCGGGCGTCGTCCAGGACGGCGGCCACGATGTCCGGCGCCAGCGTGGTCAGGTTGCGGGCCCGCCACCAGACAGCCCGCCCCGACGCCGCCGTGAGAACGGCTCGTCGGGGCCTTTTCTTCCACCGTGCCGCTGCGAGGCCCGACTAACATCGGCGGTCGTCCCCTGTTCGCGACCATCGGCCCCGCATGAGCTCCACCACCCCGCGCGCGCGACCCGCCGCCGCCACGATGGCCGCCGCGGCGCGCCCGCGCGGCCGGCTCGACTGGCTGCAACTGCTGGGCTGGCTGCGCGACGACGGCCTGGTCGGCGAGGACGACGCCCAGCGGGTGATCAAGCGCTTCGGTGCCGGCGCGTCCAGCCTGCATGCGCTGGTCCGCCTCGGCGGTGCCGGTCTCAGGCACCAGGGCCGGCTGCTCGATACCGAGGCGCTGACCGAGTGGCTGGCGCGCCGCGTCGAGCTGCCCTACCTGCGCATCGACCCGCTGAAGGTCGACGTCGGCCGCGTCGCCGAGGTGATGAGCCTGCAGTACGCCGAGATGCGCAAGGTGCTGCCGGTCAACGTCAGCGCCGACACCGTGACGGTGGCCACCAGCGAGCCCTACGACACCGGCTGGGTGTCCGAGATCGAGTCGCACAGCCGGCGCCGCGTCAAGCTGGTGCTGGCCAACCCCGAGGAGGTCGCGCGCTACGCCGCCGAGTTCTACGCGCTGGCCCGCTCGGTGCGCCAGGCGCAGAAGACCGGCGAGGCCTCGGCCGGCACCAGCTTCGAGCAGCTGGTCGAACTGGGCAAGACGAACAAGCAGCTCGACGCCAACGACCAGGGCGTGGTCCAGGTCGTCGACTGGCTGTGGCAGTACGCCTTCGACCAGCGGGCCAGCGACATCCACCTGGAGCCGCGCCGCGAGATGGGGGCGATCCGCTTCCGCATCGACGGCGTGCTGCACACCGTCTACCAGGTGCCGTTGACGGTGATGAACGCGATGACCGCGCGCATCAAGCTGCTCGGCCGGATGGACGTGGTCGAGCGCCGGCGGCCGCAGGACGGCCGGATCAAGACCAAGCGGCCCGACACGGTGGCCGGCGGCGTCGGCAGTGCGGGGGAGGAGGTCGAGATGCGCCTGTCCACGCTGCCCACCGCCTTCGGCGAGAAGCTGGTGATGCGGGTCTTCGACCCCGAGACGGTGGTCAAGGACGTGCAGGCGCTGGGCTTCTCGACCCACGACGGTGAGCGCTGGGCGCAGCTGACGGCCCAGGCCCACGGCATCATCCTGGTGACCGGCCCGACCGGCAGCGGCAAGACCACCACGCTGTACTCGACGCTGAAGTCGCTGGCCACCGAGGCGGTGAACGTCTGCACGATCGAGGACCCGATCGAGATGATCGAGCCGGCCTTCAACCAGACCCAGGTGCAGCCGGCGCTCGACATGGGCTTCGCCGAGGGCCTGCGCTCGCTGATGCGGCAGGACCCGGACATCATCATGGTCGGCGAGATCCGCGACCTGGCCACCGCCGAGATGGCGATCCAGGCCGCGCTGACCGGCCACCTGGTGTTCTCGACCCTGCACACCAACGACGCGGCCGCGGCGATCACCCGGCTGGTCGACCTGGGCGTGCCGCCGTACCTGATTTCGGCGACGGTGATCGGCGTGCTGGCGCAGCGGCTGGCGCGGACGCTGTGTGCCGCCTGCAAGGTGCGCGACGAGGCGGTCACCCGCGAGTCGCTGGACGAAGTGGCCCGGCCGTGGCGGCTTTCGGGCGGCGTGCGGCCCTACAAGCCGGTGGGCTGCCTGGCCTGCCGGCAGACCGGCTACCGCGGGCGGGTCGGCCTCTACGAGCTGCTGGTGCTGGGACAGGAGGCCAAGCGCGCGGTCCACCCGGCCCAGGACATCGCCGCGCTGCGCCGCCAGGCGGTCAAGGACGGCATGCGTCCGTTGCGGCTGGCCGGCCTGATGAAGGTCGCCGAGGGCCACACCACGGTCGACGAAGTGCTGCGCGCCACGCCGGCCTGGTCCGAGAGCTGACGCGCGGCGCCAGCGCCACCACGATTCGCGGCGGAAGCCGCCTTACGTGGAAACCACACCGGGCCGCCGGTGGGTGCTCCCTAGAATCGCCTCACGTCGATCATCGATCCGAGGAGGCAATACAGTGAAAATCAAGAGCCACAAGGACTTCTGGTCCGGGGTGATGTTCGTGGTCATCGGCCTGGGCTTCGCCTGGGGCGCCACGAACTACAGCTTCGGCTCGTCGGCACGACCCGGCCCCGGCTACTTCCCGTTCGGCCTCGGCCTGTTGATGGCCATCCTCGGCGGGGCGGTGCTGTTCAAGTCGCTGGTCGTCGAGACCGAGGACGGCGAGCCGGTCGGCGCCTGGGCCTTCAAGCCCCTGCTGATTGTGATGTTTTCGGTCGCCCTGTTCGGCTACACGCTGCCGCTGCTGGGCATGGCGGTCGCGCTGCCGGTCCTGATCGTGATGGTCAGCCTGGCCGGCGACGAGTTCCACTGGAAGGACGCGGTGATCAGCGTCGTCGTGCTCACACTGGGCTCGTGGCTGATCTTCATCAAAGGCCTGAGCCTGGTCATCCCGGTGTGGCCGAAGTTCATCGTCGGTTGAGGGCCGCATCATGGAACTGATCAACAACCTGATGCTGGGCTTCGGCGTCGCATTCACGCTGACCAACCTGCTGTACGCCTTCGGCGGCGCGGTGCTCGGCACGCTGATCGGCGTGCTGCCGGGCCTGGGGCCGGTGGCCACCATCGCGATGCTGCTGCCGTCGATCTATGCGCTGGACGCCACGCCGGCGCTGATCATGCTGGCCGGCATCTACTACGGTGCGCAGTACGGCGGCTCGACGACCGCGATCCTGATCAACGTGCCGGGCGAATCGAGCTCGGTGGTCACCGCCATCGACGGCTATGCGATGGCCCGCAAGGGGCGGGCGGGCGCCGCGCTGGCTGCCGCCGGCCTGGGTTCGTTCTTCGCCGGCTGCGTGGGCACCATCATCATCGCGGCGTTCGCGCCGCCGCTGACCGAACTGGCCTTCAAGTTCGGCCCGGCCGAGTACTTCAGCCTGATGGTGCTGGGCCTGATCGGCGCCGTGGTGCTGGCCTCGGGCTCGCTGGTCAAGGCGATCGCGATGATCATCCTCGGCCTGCTGATGGGCCAGATCAATACCGACGTGATCTCCGGCGTGCCGCGCTACAGCTTCGACATCCCCGAGCTGACCGACGGCATCGGCTTCGTCGCGATCGCGATGGGCATCTTCGGCTTCGGCGAGATCGTCGTGAACCTCAGCCGGCCGGCGGCGCATCGCGAGGTCTTCACCAAGCATGTCAGCGGCCTGTGGCCGACGGCGCAGGACTTCAAGGATGCGTTCCCATCGGTGCTGCGCGGCACCACGCTGGGCTCGATCCTCGGCGTGCTGCCCGGCGGCGGTGCGCTGCTGGCCTCGTTCGCGGCCTACACGCTGGAGAAGAAGTCCAAGGCGCGTCCCGGCGAGGTGCCGTTCGGCCAGGGCAACATCCGCGGCGTGGCCGGTCCCGAGTCGGCCAACAACGCCGGCGCGCAGACCAGCTTCATCCCGATGCTGACGCTGGGCATCCCGCCGAACGCGGTGATGGCGCTGATGGTCGGCGCGATGACGATCAAGGGCATCCAGCCCGGGCCGCAGGTGATGACCAGCAACCCGCAGCTGTTCTGGGGCCTGATCGCGTCGATGTGGGTCGGCAACGCGATGCTGGTGATCCTGAACCTGCCGCTGATCGGCATCTGGATCAAGCTGCTGACCGTGCCCTACCGCTTCCTGTTCCCGGCCATCGTGGTGTTCTGCGGCATCGGCTCGTACACGCTGAACAACAGCTCGTTCGACGTCTACATGACCGCCGGCTTCACCGTCGTGGGCTATGTCTTCTACAAGCTGGGCTGCGAGCCGGCGCCGCTGCTGCTTGGCTTCATCCTCGGGCCGATGATGGAGGAGAATCTTCGGCGCGCGCTGCTGCTGTCGCGCGGCGACTGGTCCACCTTCGCCTCGCGGCCGCTGTCGGCCGGCCTGCTGATCGCCTCGGTGCTGATGATCGTGGTGGTGATGCTGCCCTCGATCAAGGCCAAGCGCGAAGAGGCGTTCCACGACGAGGACTGATCCGCCCCGGGCTCGGCCCGTTCGCACGGTTTGGCGGCCCCTGGACGGGGCCGCTGTCCTTGGTGCTGCGCGCGGCTTCGTCTGGGCCAGAATCCGGACCACCGCCTGCCGGCCCGATGCCCCGTGAACCCGCCCATGACCCAAGCCTTCGACTACCGCAACGGCTACCGCTCGACCCGCCTGCCGGTGTTCGCCCGCAACGTGGTGGCCACCTCGCACCCGCTGGCCGCTCAGGCGGGGCTGCGCATGCTCACCGCCGGCGGCAACGCGGTGGACGCAGCGATCGCCACCGCGGCGGTGATGACGCTGGTCGAGCCCTGCAGCAACGGCCTGGGCTCGGATGCCTTCTGCATCCTCTGGGACGGCCGGCAGCTGCACGGCCTGAACGCCTCGGGCCGGGCGCCGGCGGCCTGGACACCCGGCTACTTCCAGCGCAAGTACGGCGCCGACGCGAAGGCGCCGCCGGTGCGTGGCTGGGACTCGGTGACCGTGCCCGGTGCGGTGGCCGCCTGGGCCGCACTGAGCGAGCGCTTCGGCCAGCTGCGCTTCGAGGACCTGCTGGCGCCGGCGATCGAGATCGCCGAGCGTGGCTATGTGGTGCCGGTGGTCGTGCAGGAGAAGTGGGCCGCCGCGTCCCAGGTCCACGACCTGGCCTCGCAGCCCGGCTGGGCCCCGACCTTCCTGCCGCGCGACCGGGCGCCCGGGGTCGGCGAGCTGTTCCGCTTTCCCGCTGCCGCGCGGGCGCTGCGCTCGATCGCCGCGACCCGCGGCCAGGCCTTCTACGGCGGCGAGATCGCCGAGGCGCTGGCCCGCCAGGCGGCGGCCCAGGGCGGCGCGATCACGGTGGCCGACCTGGCCGCCTACCGGCCCGAGTGGGTGGCGCCCATCGGCCAGGACTACCGCGGTTACCGCCTGCACGAGATCCCGCCCAATGGCCAGGGCATCGCCGCGCTGATCGCGCTGGGCATCCTGCAGCACTTCGACCTCGCGGCGCTGGGTGCCGACAGCGTCGAGGCCCAGCACCTGCAGATCGAGGCGATGAAGCTGGCCTTCGCCGACGTCTACCGCTACGTCGCCGAGCCGGCGAGCATGGAGGTGACGGCGCAGCAGCTGCTAGCCCCCGCCTACCTGGCCACGCGCGCGAAGTCGATCGACCCGGCCCGGGCGCAGGACTTCGGTGCCGGCAATCCGGCCAAGGGCGGCACGATCTACCTCACCGCCGCCGACGAGCGCGGCATGATGGTCAGCTTCATCCAGAGCAACTACATGGGCTTCGGCTCTGGCGTGGTGGTCGACGGCTGGGGCATCAGCCTGCAGAACCGCGGCCATGGCTTCAGCCTCGATGCGCACAGCGCCAACGTCGTGGCGCCGGGCAAGCGGCCGTTCCACACCATCATCCCGGCGTTCCTGACCAAGGACGGCCAGCCGGTGATGAGCTACGGCGTGATGGGCGCCAACATGCAGCCGCAGGGCCATCTGCAGACGCTGGTGCGCATGCTCGACTTCGGCCAGAACCCGCAGGCCGCCTGCGATGCGCCGCGCTGGCGCTACAACGACGGGCTGACGATCAACGTCGAGGCGCAGATGGACCCGGCGGTGGTCGCCGGCCTGGGCGCGCTGGGCCACCGGATGGAGGTGCTGCAGGACAGCTACCAGGACTTCGGCGCCGGCCAGTTCATCTGGCGGCTCGGCGATCCGGCCGTCGAGGGCTACGTGGCGGCCAGCGACCCGCGGCGCGACGGCCAGGCGGCCGGGTACTGATACTCAGCCCGAGGCCAGGCTCTCGTCGATCGCCCGCAGCGTCTGCTGCGCGTCCAGCGGCTTGGTCAGGAACTGCGACGCGCCGGCGTCGAAGCATTCGTCGATGCGCTGCGGACGGCTCTCGGCCGAGACCACGATCACCGGCGTGCTGCGCAGCCGGCCGTCGGCCTGCATCACCCGCAGCACGTCGATGCCGGGGCGGTCGGGCAGGTCCAGGTCGAGCAGCACCAGGTCGACGTCGCCGGCCACCGCCAGGCCCTGCGCGGCGGTGTGGGCGCAGACCAGCGTGACGCCAGGGCGGGACTTGACGATCTCGCGCATCGTCGCGATGTCGGCCTCGCTGTCCTCGATGTAGAGCGCGGTGCCGATGCTCACCTGCGGCGCCAGCGGCGTCGGCGCGCTGACCGCCGTGCGGCTCGGTTCACCCGCCGGGCGCGGCAGCGACAGCGTGAACACCGAACCGCCGCCCAGGCGGCTGGTCACGGTCAGCTCGCCGTGCATCAGGTCGGCGAGCTTGCGGCAGATCACCAGGCCGATGCCGGTGCCCTGGCTGCCGGGGGCCCCGGGCGTTCCCATCTGCTCGCGGCCCAGGCGGTTGAAGGGCGTGAACAGCTGGGCCAACTGCTCCTCGCTCATGCCGAGGCCGTTGTCCTCGACCTCGATGTCGACCTCGCCGACCGCACCGGGCCGCGTGCGCAGCACCGCCCGGCCGCCCGGGCGGTTGTACTTGATCGCATTGCCCAGCAGGTTGACCAGCACCTGGCGCAGCCGCACCGGGTCGGCCTGGACCGTTTCGGCCTGCGGCGACAGCGACAGTTCGAGCGACACCCGCGCCTGTTGCGCCGCCGGCTCGACCATCGTCGCGGCCTCCTGTGCCAGGTCGGCCAGCGCGACCGGCTCCAGCGTCAGCCGCAGGCTGCCGGCTTCCATTCGGGACAGGTCGAGCACGTCGTTGATCATGTCCAGCAGGTGCCAGCCGGCCTGGCGGATCTGCGCCAGGCCGTGCCGGTGCTGCGGGTGGTCGATGTCGCCGGTGGCCTCGTGGCTGCCCAGCATCTGGGCGAAGCCGAGGATCGCGTTCAGCGGCGCCCTCAGCTCGTGGCTCAGCCGGGCCAGGAAGTCGCTCTTGGTGCGGCTGGCGACCTGCGCCTCCTCGCGCTCGCGTTCGGCCTCGCGCAGGCGCAGCACCTGGGTCAGGTCCTGCAGCGCGCCCACCGTGGCCACCGGCTGGCCCTGCGCGTCGTGCAGCGTGCGCAGGTTGGCGGCGACCTGCAGCACCCGGCCGTCGGCGGTCAGGTAGCGCTGGCGCCGCGCGGCGACGCCGCCCACCGCGGCCGCCGTGCCGTCGTCCTCGCTGACATCGGGCAGGCTGATCTCGGACAGCGGGCGCTGCAGCAGCTCGGCCGCGCTGCAGCCCATCATCGTGCAGAAGGCCGGGTTGGCCTCGATGATCATGCCCGCCGTGTCGACCACCGTGACGCCGATGTTGACGCTCTCGAAGATGGCGCGGAAGCGCTGCTCGCTGACCGCCAGGCGGGCCTCGGCCTGGCGCCGCTCGTCGATCTCGGCGCGCAGCGCGGTGGTGCGCTCGCGCACCCGGTCCTCGATCCGGCGAAGCCGGCCGCTGATGTCCAGCAGCAAGGCGCCGAGCATCGCCGCCCCGGTCACCGCCGGCAGCGCCAGCAGCCAGACCGAGGTGAACAGCCGGTTGTCGGCGGTCGGCGGCTCGCTGACCAGCAGGTCGAAGCGCTGGTCGCCCAGCGTCACCTTGTAGGGCAGGGCGCGCAGGGCATTGGCCAGCCGATCGGATTCGCACCCGGGCGGGCCGGCCAGCCGGGCGGCGCGGTCGGCGGCGCCGCGCGACGAGCCGTCGGTCAGGCAGACGCGCAGGTTCGCATCGTCGGGGTCGGGCAGCGCAGGCGCCAGCAGCCGGCCGGCGTCGACCGACGCAAACACCACGCGCGGCAGTGTCGCGCTGCCCGGCTTGCTGCCCGCCGACGGTGGCACTGACTGCAGCACCAGCAGCCCGGTCGCGGCGCTGCCGTCCTCGCCGTTGGCGGCCGACGTCAGCACCGCCGGCGCATCGCCGGCCAGCGCCCTGTCGATCGCCTGACGCAAGGCGGGCGCCGGGTGCAGGCGGCCGTCGGTGTCGACGCGGGCGCCGGGCAGCGGCGAAGCGCCGCCGGCCTGGGGTGCGTGCGCGTGCCGCAGCAGCAGCGATCGACCGTCGGCGCCGGCCAGGCCCGGCTCCAGCCAACCACTGCTGCGCAGGCCGGGCACGCGCGCCATCCAGTCGGCCGACAGCTGGTCGAACAGGCCCGCCGGCGGCTGGCCGTCGGCGGCGGCCAGCACGCCGCGCAGCGCCTGCACCACGACCACCGGGTCGCCCAGCAGCTTCTGCACCTGGACCCGGCGCGACTGGCCCTCGTGCGAGAAGCGCGCCTGCAGACGCCCTTCGTCGCGCCGGGCCACCTCGTCGAAGCCCGGCAGCATCACCGCCACCAGCAGCACCAGCGGCGCGGCGACCAGGCGGCGGCGCGGTCGCCACGCCTGCTGCGGCCGCGCCAGCCAGCACAACAGCACCGGCGTGGTCACGATGATGCCCGCGGTGTCGGCAACGAAGCGGCCCACCGCGCCGGCCAGTTGCGGCCGCGCCAGCGGCAAGGCCGCCGCGGTGTCGACGCCCCACTGCAGGACCACGCCGGCCAGCACCCCGAGCAAGGCGGTCGCCGGCGCGACCACGAGCACGAAGCGCCGCAGCCGCGGTGCGGTGTCGAGCTGCAGCAGCTCGGCGTCGGCAGCATGGCGCACCAGCCATCCGGCCAGCAGGGATTGCAGCGCGACGATGCCGGCGGCCACCGACGCCTCGACCCGGCCATCGCCGGCCATCAGGGCGCCGGCCAGCACCCCGACGAACGCCGCCGGCACGGTCCAGCGGCCGCGCGAGGCCGCCGCCGCCACCGCCACGCCGAGCACGATCGACAACGGGGCCAGCGTGGCGGTGCCCAGGGTGTAGCGCGGCAGCAGCGCCTGCAGCGCGGCACACAGCAGCGCCAGTGCCACCGCGCGCAGCATGGCACGCGGCCAACGTCGGGTGGGCAAGGGTGTCGGCGGGTCGAATGCGTCGGTCATCGGTCGGTCTGGCGCAGGCGAGTATGGCCCAGCAGGGTTGGCTGCGGCACCCATGCAGACCAGGGGGGCGGCAGCGGCTTTCTACAATGCGGCCGATGGTGCCACCGTCGCCCCTGACCCGCGGCCCCGGCCCGGGCGGCCGCCCGGGCCGGCGGCCAGGCTGGCAGCAGGCCGTGCTGCAGCCCGGCTGGGCCGGGCCGCTGCTGGCGATGGCCGGCGCGGTGGCGTTCTCGGGCAAGGCGATCATCGTCAAGCTGGCCTACCGGCACGGCGTCGATGCGATCACGCTGATCATGCTGCGCATGGCCGTCGCGCTGCCGTTCTTCCTGCTGATGGTCTGGTGGGCCGGGCGCGGCCAGGCGGCGCTGCCGCTGCGCGACAAGCTGGCCGCTGCGGCGCTGGGCTTTGCGGGCTACTACCTGTCGAGCTACCTGGACTTTCTCGGCCTGCAGCACATCACCGCCAGCCTCGAGCGGCTGATCCTGTACCTGACGCCGGCGGTCGTGCTGCTGCTGTCCCGGGCCTTGTTCGGGCGCCGCGCCAGCGGCCGGCAATGGGCGGCGATGGCGCTCGGTTACGGCGGGTTGCTGCTGGTCTTCGGCCATGAGCTGAGGCTGGACGGCCCGCGCGTCGCGCTGGGTGCGGCGCTGGTGCTGGCCAGCACGCTGAGCTACGCTGCCTACCTGCTCTACAGCGGCGAGGTCGTGCGGCGCATCGGCTCGCTGCGGCTGACCGGCTGGGCCAGCAGCGTGGCCTGCGCGCTGTGCCTGGGGCAGTTCGCGCTGCTGCGACCCCTCGGCGGCGTGGCCGAGCTGGCGCCGCCGGTGGTCTGGCTGTCGCTGCTCAACGGCACGGTCTGCACCGTGCTGCCGGTGCTGCTGGTGATGATGGCCATCGAGCGCATCGGCTCGGCGCGCGCGGCGCAATATGGCATGGTCGGGCCGATCAGCACCATCATCCTCGGCGTGCTCGTGCTCGGCGAACCGTTCACCGCCTGGGTGGCGGCCGGCACGTTGTGCGTGCTGGGCAGCGTGGCGCTGCTCGCGCGCACGCGCTGACTCTCGTTCCACAACCGACAGGAGACGTCTCATGGATCTGGGCATCGCAGGCAGGTGGGCGCTGGTGTGCGCCGCCAGCAAGGGCTTGGGCAAGGGCTGCGCGCAGGCGCTGGCCGGCGAGGGCGTGAACCTGGTGATCACCGCCCGCGGCGCCGAGGCGCTGGAGGCCACGGCCGGCGAGATCCGTGCCGCGTCGCCCGGCATCACCGTGCGCACCGTGGCCGGCGACATCACCACCGCCGAGGGCCGCGCCGCGGCGCTGGCGGCCTGCCCGCAGGTCGACATCCTGGTCAACAACGCCGGCGGGCCGCCGCCCGGCGATTTCCGCGACTGGACCCGCGAGGCCTGGATCGCCGCGCTGGACGCCAACATGCTGGGCCCGATCGAGCTGATGAAGGCCACCGTCGACGGCATGGCCGAGCGCGGTTTCGGCCGCGTCGTCAACATCACCTCCGCCGCGGTGAAGGCGCCGATCGACTTCCTGGGCCTGTCCAACGGTGCACGCAGCGGCCTGACCGGCTTCGTCGCCGGGCTGGCGCGCCAGCCCAGGCTGGCCGGGCGCAACGTGACGATCAACAACCTGCTGCCCGGTGCCTTCGACACCGACCGGCTGAAGCAGGGTTTCCGCGCCGGCGCCGTCAAGGCCGGCCTGACGCCGGCGCAGCTGGCCGACCAGCGCCGGCTGCAGGTGCCGGCGCAGCGCTTCGGCGACCCGGCCGAGTTCGGCCAGCTGTGCGCCTTCGTCTGCAGCGTGCAGGCCGGTTACCTGACCGGCCAGAACCTGCTGATCGACGGCGGCGCCTACCCGGGCACCTACTGATCGCCGCGCCGATCTCGGCGCGGGCCGGCCGATACACTGGCCGCCGTCCGAACCCCGGTGCCTGCCTTGTCCAATCCACTGGCCGTCCTGCTGCAATACCTGCTGCCCAAGCGGGCGCTGACCCGCCTGGCCGGGCGCGTGGCCGGCTGGCAAGGCGGCGCGGCGACGACGGCGCTGATCCGCCGGTTCGTCGGCCGCTACGGCGTCGACATGGCCGAGGCCGCCGAGCCGCGCATCGAGGCCTACCCGACCTTCAACGAGTTCTTCACCCGCGCGCTGAAGCCCGGCGCCCGGCCGCTGGCCGAGGCCGAGCTGCTGTGCCCGGTGGACGGTGCGATCAGCCAGTTCGGCGCGATCGAGCGCGACCAGATCTTCCAGGCCAAGGGCCACCGCTACAGCACCACCGCGCTGGTCGGCGGCGATGCGGCGCTGGCCGCGCCGTTCGCCGACGGCTGGTTCGCGACGCTGTACCTGAGCCCGCGCGACTACCACCGCATCCACATGCCCTGCGCCGGAACGCTGCGGCGCACCATCCACGTCCCGGGCGACCTGTTCTCGGTCAACCCGGCCACCGCGCGCGGCGTGCCGGGGCTGTTCGCCCGCAACGAACGGGTCGTCTGCCTGTTCGACGACGATGCGGGCCGGCCGTTCGTGCTGGTGCTGGTCGGCGCGACCATCGTCGGCAGCATGGCGACCGTGTGGCAGGGCGTGATCAACCCGCCGCGGCCGGGCACCGTTCGCAGCTGGCGGCACGACGATGCGCCGCTGCGGCTGGAGCGCGGCGCCGAGATGGGACGCTTCCTGCTCGGCTCGACCGTCGTGATGCTGTTCACCGCCGAGGCGATGGCGGGTCTGCGTGCCAACCCGGCCTGGGCGCCGGCCGGCGCGATCCGCATGGGCGAGGCGATGGCCCGCCGCTCGTCGAGCTGACCCGGCCTCGAGGATCCGCGTCTTCAGCGCAGGCCTGGGCACCGAGATCAGCACCTTCGCGCCCTTGCCGACCGGGCTGGGTTCGTTCCACCAGGAGTGCTTCCACCCAGCCGGCAGCCACCCGGACCGGACGGGCCTCTTCGCCGGACCCGGTGGTGCTGGGTCGGCATGGCGCGCCGGTCGCCGACGGCTGTTCCGACTGACTCCGACGGCAAGGGTGACCTGCCGACCCGGGTGCGGCAGAGCGTCGGCTCCGGCCTGGCGCTGATCGCCGACGGCGCCGGCCACCCGACCGTCATCCTGGGCCGGCCGGTCGCGCCGGTGGCCCGGCTCTTGCAAACCCCGATGGGTCGGTCTGCCGATTTCGGTTAGCGTCGCGCTGATCCCCTGCGTCGGCGTCGGGCCCTGGAGCCCTCGCCTCTACCGGAGCCTGAAGCCCATGAAACTGCTTGTCCGCCTGGTCACCGGTGCCGCGATCGCGGCGGCCAGCCTTGCCGCCACGCTGCCCGCGCTGGCGCAGAACAGCGTGCTTCGCGTCGTGCCGCACTCCAACCTCGCGGTGCTCGACCCGATCTGGACCACCGCCTACATGAGCCGCAACCACGGCTACATGATCTACGACACGCTGTTCGGCACCGACGAGAACGGCAAGATCAAGCCGCAGATGGTCGACACCTGGAGCGAGAGCCCGGACCACCGGCTGTGGACCTTCAAGCTGCGCAAGGGCCTGGAGTTCCACGACGGCAAGCCGGTCACCGGCGAAGACGTCATCGCCAGCCTGCAGCGCTGGGGCAAGCGCGACGCGATGGGCTCGGCGCTGATGCAGTTCGTCACCAAGATGGACTCGCCCACGCCGGACACCTTCCGCATCTTCCTGAACGAGGCCAACGGCTTCATGCTGGAAGCGCTGGGCAAGCCGAGCTCGAACGTGCCCTTCATCATGCCCAAGCGCGTGGCCGAGACCGACCCCTTCAAGCAGATCGAGGAGCACATCGGTTCCGGCCCCTTCGTCTTCAAGCGTGACGAGTTCAAGCCCGGCGACAAGTCGGTCTACCTGAAGAACACCAAGTACGTGCCGCGCAGCGAGCCGCCCAGCGGCACCACGGGCGGCAAGAACGTGTATGTCGACCGCGTCGAATGGAACCTGGCGCTGCGCGATGCGCAGGCCCAGCTGAGCGCGCTGCAGAAGGGCGAGGTCGACATCATCGAGGCGCTGGGCTTCGACCAGTTCGAGGCCGCCAAGGGCGATGCGAACATCCAGCTGCCCAAGTACAGCAACTACGGTCTGCAGTACATGGCGCGCTTCAACCACCTGCACAAACCCTTCGACAACCCCAAGGTGCGGCAAGCGGCCATCGCGGCCTTCAACCAGGACGCGTTCCTGCGCGCCCAGGTGGGGGTGAAGGAGCTGTACAAGACCTGCGGCTCCTTCTTCATCTGCGGCACGCCCTACGGCAGCCTGGTCGGCAGCGACCTGCAGATGAAGAGCAACATGAAGAAGGCGCAGGACCTGCTGAAGGAAAGCGGCTACGACGGCACGCCGGTGGTCATCATGAAGCCCACCGACCTGGCCAGTATCCAGAAGCTGCCCGACGTGGCCGCGCAGCTGCTGCGCCAGGCCGGCTTCAAGGTGGACCTGCAGGCCATGGACTGGCAGACGCTGGTCGGCCGCCGCGCCAAGAAGGACGCGCCGGACAAGGGCGGCTGGAACATGTTCCTCACCGCGTGGCAGACCTTCGACGTGTGGAACCCGATCGCCAACCCGACCACCGACACGCGCGGCGAGAAGAGCACCTGGTTCGGCTGGGCCACCGACGAGAAATTGGTGACACTGCGTGACCAGTTCATGCGCGCCACCGACGATGCCACCAAGAAGAAGCTGGCCGACCAGATGCATGCGCGCATGTACGAGATCGGCACCCATGTGGTCGTCGGCGAGTACCAACAGCCGATGGCGGCACGCAAGAACATCACCGGCTTCTTCGTGACCAACAGCAACATCTACTGGAACCTGAAGAAGGCCAATTGAGTTGTCGGCCCCGGCAGCCCCCCGAGGGGGCTGCCGAACCGGACCGGCGGAGCCGGATCCGGCTCAGCGCTCTAACGACGCCCTCCCCCTGGTCGCCTGCGGCGACCTGTCCCCCGCGGGGACCCTGACCCACTAGATGCTGAACTTCCTTTTCCGCCGGCTGCTGTCCACCGTTCCCGTGCTGCTGGTGGTGGCGGTGCTGGTGTTCCTGATGCTGAGGCTGACGCCCGGCGACCCGGCCGCGGTGCTGGCCGGTGATGCGGCCAGCACCGAGCAGATCGCGCAGATCCGCGCCACGCTCGGCCTGGACCGCAGCGTGCCGGAGCAGTTCGCCATCTGGTTCGGCCACATGCTCACCGGCGACCTGGGCCAGAGCTACTACTACAAGATGCCGGTGACCACGCTGATCGCGCAGCGTCTGGAGCCCACGCTGTCGCTGGCGCTGATCACGATCGTCATCGCCGTACTGGTGGCGGTGCCGCTGGGCGTGATGGCGGCCTGGCGCTTCGGCGGCCTGCTAGACCGGACGCTGATGGGCTTCTCGGTGCTGGGCTTCTCCATTCCCGTGTTCGTGCTGGCCTACCTGCTGATCTGGCTGTTCAGCCTGAAGCTGGGCTGGCTGCCGGTGCAGGGCTACAAGCGACTGTCCGACGGCGTCGGGCCCTGGCTGTACCAGTTGCTGCTGCCCGCGGTGACGCTGTCGGTGGTCTACATCGCGTTGATCGCGCGGGTGACGCGCGCCTCCGTGCTGGACACGCTGGGCGAAGACTACATCCGCACCGCGCGGGCCAAGGGCCTGCCCGAGGCCAAGGTGCTGATGCGCCATGCGCTGGCCAATGCCGCGGTGCCGATCATCACCGTCATCGGCATCGGCATCGCGCTGCTGATCGGCGGCGTGGTGGTCACCGAATCGGTCTATGCCATCCCCGGCCTGGGCCGGCTGACGGTGGACGCGGTGCTGGCCCGCGATTTCCCCACCATCCAGGGCGTGATCCTCTTCTTCAGCGTGGTGTACGTGGTGATCAACCTGCTGGTCGACCTGTCCTACGTGTTCTTCGATCCCCGCATCCGCTACTGATGACGACGCCCGCCAATTTCGAAGCGCTGTCGGTCGAATCGGCGACCGTCGTCACCCAGCCCAGCACCTGGCAGCGGGTGCGGCGCAATGCCTCGGTGCGCATCGGCGGCATCGCGCTGCTGATCCTGTTGCTGGTGGCGGTCTGCGCGCCCTGGCTGGGCACGGTGGACCCCTCGCTGTTCGACCCGGCCAGCCGCGACCTGACGCCCGGCAAGACCGGCGAGATCACCACGCTGGAGGGCGAAACGCTGCAGCACCGCTTCATCATGGGCAGCGACAGCTTCGGCCGCGACATCTACAGCCGCGTGATCTACGGCACCCGGGTGTCGCTGATCGTCGGCGTGGCCACCGCCGCGGTGGCGCTGGCCTTCGGCATCCTGTTCGGGCTGATGTCCGGCTTCCTGCGCTGGCTGGACGGCCCGCTGATGCGCGTGATGGACGGGTTGATGGCGATCCCCGCGATCCTGATCGCCATCGCACTGGTGGCGATGTGGAAGGGC
>JAEUOY010000061.1 GCA_016790515.1 Burkholderiaceae bacterium
GGCCCAAGCGCTGGCCGCATTACGCATCAAGAAACCCACCCTCGACACCCAGCTGACGCTGCTGTAGTGGCAATTCCGAAGGGCTGACCTATACGGATCAAGCACTTACGGCGGTTGGTGTCGAACTCGGGGGCGCCGCGCGCCCGCGCAGCCACCGGCGAGCACGCGTGGGCAGGGGTCGCGCGATCGTGGTCCCCGTGAATCGCCCCGAGGACGGGTCCGTGAACAAGTTCGCAGCCGGGCGGTCAAGACGATCGACCGGATGCCGAAGACCGGCCATGCCTCGCCGAGTTCGCGGCTGCAACGGCGCTGTCGAACGAGATCCGATCGGCAGTCGTGAACGCAGCGGCCGCTGCGCGCCGCACGCCAGGCTGAAGGAGGAGGAACGATTGAGCGACACCCCGAGCGCCAGCACACCAGATTCACGGGCAAGGAAGATCCTGCTGGTGGAGGACAGCTTCGCGAATCGCGACATGCTGACCAGACGGTTGCAACGCCGCGGCTTCACGGTCTGCAGTGCGGCCGATGGCCCCACCGGCGTCGCCATGTCGGCTTCGGAACGGCCCGACCTCATCCTGATGGACGTGGCCTTGGGCGAGATGGACGGCTGGCAGGCCACTCGACTCATCAAGGCCGACCTCAGGACCAGAGGCATACCCATCATCGCGCTGACCGCCCATGCGCTGGCGAGCGATCGAGAAATGAGCGTCGAGGTGGGCTGCGCCGACTTCGATACCAAGCCGGTCGATCTGGTCCGCCTGCTGGGCAAGATCGAACGCTGCCTGCCGCCGGCAGGCCCCGGTCTGGAGTCGTTCGACCAACTTAACCACGTTGCTCGCCGAGAGCATATCGAAGGAGTGCAGTGAAATGACGAGAATTGATCCGACCGCGGCGCTGACCGGCAGCATGCGCGATTTTCGCGAGCTTCAGGGAACGGACCTGATGGCGCGAGTCGGTTCCTTTTACGAATGGCAGGAACTGCGGCGGTCGAGAAGCTTGTGGCCGTATTCCAGATCGACGCAAGCCGCCCCCCTGCCGATCTGCACCGCCCTCGACGACAGTGGATTGAAATTCACAGGACTGAATTTCGGTACCCAGGACTACCTCGGCCTGTCGTCCGATCCCGAGATCAAGGAGGTCGCCAAGGCAGTGATCGACGAGTATGGAGTTCACAGCGCCGGCTCGTCGGCCCTGGCCGGAAACACCAAGTACTCGCTGCGCCTGGAAGATACCATCTCCGACTTCCTCGGCGTCAGCCATACGATACTCTATCCAACAGGCTGGGCCGCCGGTTACGGGGTCATCAAGGGCCTGGTGCGGCCCGCCGATCACATCGTGATGGACGGCCTCTCGCATGCCTGCCTGCAGGAGGGCGCCTACTCGGCGACGCCGAACGTGCATTTGCACGGCCACCTCAACCTCAATTCGGCTCGTCGTCACTTGAAGCGAATCCGCGACAAGGATGCGACCCACGGAATTCTCGTGGTGACCGAAAGCCTGTTCTCGATGGATTCGGACACGCCCGACCTGAGAGCACTGCAAAGCCTGTGTGACGAGTACGACGCAACGCTGCTCGTCGACGTCGCCCACGACCTGGGCGCGATGGGGCCGGGCGGCCGGGGCTTCATCGCCGCGCAGGACATGCTGGGCAAGGTCGATATCGTCATGGGCAGCTTCTCGAAGACGTTCGGGTCGAACGGTGGATTCGTCGCCTGCAATTCGGCGGCGGTGAAGCAATATCTCAAGTTCTACGGCTGCACGGCGACCTTTTCGAACGCGCTGTCGCCGGTCCAGGCTGCCACCATCACCAAGGCATTCGAGATCGTCAAATCCGACAAGGGCAATCAGCTTCGCTCGGTACTGATGCAACGGATCGAGCAAATGCGCAGTGCATTGACCCAGGCCGGCCTGCAGTACATGGGCAATCCGTCTCCGATCGTTCCCGTCCGTGTCGGCGACGAAGCCCTGGCCCGCCTCGTGAGCCGGCGGCTGCCGGCGCTGGAGATCATTGCCAACCTCGTCGAATACCCGGCAGTCGCCAAGGGCGACGCCCGCCTGCGACTCCAGATGATGCCCACCCACAGCGTCGAGAACGTGAAGACCCTGGCCGCAAGGCTGCGCACGGCGATCGACCATGCCCAGATCGAGCACGTGCGCTATCGCGCCGCGGCGGCGGGTGTTGCCGATCCTGCCACTGCCGTTGCCAAGGCGGCTCAGGCCGTGTGAGGGAAAGCCCGTGGTACTCGCCGACCGCCTGATCCGTGCCGTCGACTGGTTCGTTCCGGTCGAGTTGCAAAGGAGTACCGCGACACTTTGGCGGGCGAGAATCTTCGTCATCAGCCACGTGCTGGGGCCATTCAGCGCGGTCGCCATCCTGGGTTACCTCTATCGCGCGCTGCCGGAGCACGACTGGGTCTTCTGGATCCTCTGCGCCGTTGGCGCCTCGTTCTGGACACTGCCATTCGCACTCAAGCTCGCGGGTGACCTGTTCCGACCTGCGCTCTACTCCTTCTGCGCCCTGATCTGCGTCAGCGTATTCGGATCCTTCTTCTACGGTGGTGTCAGTTCCCCATTTCTGCCGTGGTTCCTGACGGCACAGATGCTCGGATTCTTCTATTTGAGCGATCGGCCGCGCCTGGTCCTCGGCATCATCGGCGTGAACCTGGCGATCTTCGCCGCAGCCTACCTCGTCAACGGCGCATTTCCCGAGCAGGTGAAGATTCACGATCTCTCCACTGCCGGCATGATTTCCGTTTGTGCGGCCACCCTCTACATCTCGATGATGGCCATCTATTACGCCTTCGTGATGGTCGCACAGTCGGCGCTGCAACTGGAGATCAAGAAACACCTCGAGACCGCAGCCAAACTGCGGATCGCCAAGCACGATGCCGAGCGCGCCAACGAGGCCAAGGCGGTCTTCCTGGCAAAAATGAGCCATCAGCTGCGGACCCCCCTGAACGCCATCATCGGTTACAGCGAAATCCTGCTCGAAGACGCCGAAGCGAGCGGGCAGACGGTGGACGTGATGGAACTTCGATCGATCAACAATGCGGGACGCCATCTGTTGTCGCTGGTCTCGGACGTCCTGCACATGCCGAAGATCGACGCCGACGACGTCGAAGTGAAACTCCACCCCGTCGACCTGGATCATTGCCTCGAGGAGGTGTCGGCGACCTGCCGGAACCTGATTGCCAACAATGGCAACAGCTTCGCCGTCGAGAAACCTGCCGAACTCGGATCGATTCGAACCGACGAGATTCGGCTGCGCCAGATCCTGATCAACCTGCTGGGCAATGCCGGCAAGTTCACCAACAATGGCAAGGTCGTGCTGCGCGCCAGGCGCAGCGGCGAAGGTGACCGCGAACAGCTGCTCATTTCGGTGCGGGATACCGGGATAGGGATTCCAGCCGATGCGATTCCGAGCCTGTTCAAGAACTTCAATCAGGTCAACGCGAACCTGTATGGAGGAACCGGGCTGGGCCTCGCCGTGAGCCAGAAGCTGGCCCATCTGCTCGACGGAGAAATATCGGTCGAAAGCCGATTGAACCGTGGGTCTGAATTCACGCTTCGGCTTCCGGCCGTCGCCGCGGCGGCCGCCGCCGCGGCGTGACGCACTTCATCGGCGCGGGTGGTCGCGATGTCAAATAGGTTCCGCAATATCGTGCCGCGGCTCAACGCGGCGGTCGACTGGTTCATTCCTGCACGTCTGAAGCAATCACGGGACACGCTGCAAGCGGTGCGGATGTTCCTGTTCAGCCATCTTTTCGGGCCGTTCCTGGGGCATACGATCTCGCTGTCCATGCTGTTTGTCGATGGGCGCGCCGATCTCTCCTGGTGGATCTTCTTCATCGCGGTGACGGGATTCTGGGTGTTTCCGATTCTCCTGCGGCTCACGGGTTCTTACCTGCCGCTGGCCCTGGTATCGATCGAAAACCTCTTGTTCTGCATCTTCTGGGGTTGCTACCAATACGGCGGAATCAGTTCACCGATCATGCCGTGGCTGGTCACCGTTCCGCTGCTGGCATTCTTCTATCTGCCCGAGCGCTCGACCAGGATCATCGTCGCCGTCCAGATCGTCGCCAACCTGGCGCTGTCCTATGGCGTGTACGCCACCGTGGGCTTCGGCGAAACCGTGGCGTCGCACGGCCTGGTCGTCCTCGGCCTGATCTCGACGCTTTGCGCCAGCGTTTACGTCTCGATGATGGCGCTATATTTTGCGAGCATCGTGTTCTCGCACGGGGAGCTCGAGCACGAGGTTCAGCGCCATGAGGCGACGGAGCGACAGCTGCGCGAGGCAACCGGCCAGGCGCAGCGTGCGCTGCTGGCCAAGTCGGTGTTTCTCGCCAAGATGAGCCATGAATTGAAGAACCCGCTCAACGCGATCATCGGCTACAGCGAAATGCTGATCGAGGATGCCGGCCAGACGGAGACCCAGAAGCATAAGGACCTGACTTCGATCAGGGGCGCGGGTCACCGGCTGCTCGGGCTGATAAACGACCTGCTCGAACTCTCGAAGCTGGAGGCCGGCAAGGTGGACGTCCGCGTCGAGGAGATCGAGTTTCCCGCGTTGTTCGAGAAACTGGTCTCACCGTTCGGCCCGGTCATCGCCGCGAGCGGGAACGAGCTGATTCTGCGACCGCCCCCGCCAGGGCCGATCGCCTGCGATTCGCAGATGCTGCAACGGATCGTCGAGGGCCTGCTGAGCAACGCTGCGAAGTTCACGAAGAATGGTCGCATCACGTTGTCGGCCTCGACCCTCGACGAGGCATGGCTCATATCGGTCGAGGACAACGGAATCGGGATACCGAAGGAGCGAATGGCGAGTCTGTTCGAAACCTTTGGCGGTTCCGAGGACGAAACTTCAAGCAAGTATGTCGACGAAGTCAGGCTCGGCCTTCCGCTGGCTTACAGGTACTGCCAGATGATGGGCGGAAAACTCTCCGTGCAGAGCGAGACGGGCCAGGGCACCACGGTCACGGTCGCTCTGCCCAAGCCGTCGCGTCGCGTCGAGACACCTCTCGCCGCCGCCGCCGCGCAATCGTTCGTTCCCGCCCTGTCGACGAGTTAGGTGGTGCAGATGGATGCGAAGCATGCTGTCCCGAGCCGAAGCGTCGAGCACGATGGGACCGATCGGCCGGCCGACGAAACACGCAGACCGACGAATGCCGACAAACCACGGCTTCTGATCGTCGACGATATTGCTGAAAACCGCGAGATACTGCGGCGGCGCTTCGAGCGCCAGGGCTTCCATGCGACCGAGGCAAGTGGCGGAATCGAAGCACTGGCGTTGCTGGACAGCGCGAAGTTCGACCTCGTCCTGCTCGACATGATGATGCCCGACCTCACAGGGCTGGAAGTCCTGGGGCGCATTCGTGCAAGACTCTCGGCGGGCTCGTTGCCGGTCATCATGGTGACCGCCAGGAGCCAGAACGAGGACATCGTCGAAGCATTGGATCTCGGCGCCAATGATTACATCACGAAGCCGGTCGACTTTTCGATCGCGCTCGCCCGCGTGAACACGCAGCTCGGCAGGAAGCGAGCGGAAGACAAGGTCCACCAGATCAACCAGGAACTGTTCCGGACCAATGAGGCTCTCGAGCACCGGGTTGCCGAACGGACCAGGGATCTGATTCAAGCCAATCAGCAGCTCCGCAGCGAAATGGAGCAGCGCGAGAAATCGCAGGCAACGATCGCACATTTGGCGCACCATGATGCGCTGACGGGACTCGGCAATCGCTTGCTGTTCCACAAGCAGCTTGACGACGCGCTGCTGCACAGGCAGCGGCATGGCGGCGAGCTGGCGGTTCTGTTCGTCGATCTGGATGGCTTCAAATCCATCAACGACACGCTCGGTCACGGCACGGGAGATGCCGTGCTGAAGCATTTGGCTGCCCGCTTGAAGAATGCCCTTCGGGAAGGAGACAGGATCGGCCGGCTCGGCGGCGATGAATTTGCGATCATCCAGATCGGGACTGACCAGCCAAAGGAAGCGACGGCGCTCGCCACCCGATTGATCGAAGTCGTTCAAACGCCCTTCAGCATCGACATGCAACGGCTGGTCATCGGTGCCAGCATCGGCATTGCGGTTGCCGGTGGCGACTATCAGGATTCCACCCAGCTGCTCAGGGCCGCCGACCTCGCGATGTATCGCGCCAAAGCCGACGGGCGTGGCCGCTTCCGGTTCTTCGAGGCGGAACTCGACCGGCAGGTACAGGAGCGCCGGGAGCTCGAGATTGCCTTGCGCAAGGCGGTCGAATCCGACGCCCTCGAGATTCACTACCAGCCGCTGGTCAACGTGCGGACGGGGCGAATCAGCGGGTTCGAGGCGCTGTCACGTTGGCAAGATCCGACGCGCGGCACCGTGCCGCCGAGCGATTTCATCCAGTTGGCCGAAGAGATCGGACTGATCGGCATCATCGGCGAGCGGGTTCTGAGGCGGGCCTGCGCCGAGGCCGCAAGGTGGCCGCAGCATATATCGGTCGCCGTGAACCTGTCGCCGGCGCAGTTCCAGGGCGGACAGTTGATCGCGACGGTCAAGGAGGCACTTGCCAGCTCCGGGCTGGCGGCGAACAGGCTGGAACTGGAAATCACCGAATCGATCTTTCTCCAGGGCAGCGAGGCGAATCTGGCGGTTCTCGGCCAGCTCGGCGAACTCGGCGTCAAGATTGCCATGGACGATTTCGGAACGGGTTACTCCAGCCTGAGCTATCTGCGCAGCTTCCCGTTTCACAAGATCAAGATCGACAAGTCCTTCATCCGCGATCTGTCGACGAGCCAGAGCAGCGTCGCCATCGTGCGTGCGGTTTGCGGGCTGGCGCGCGGCTTCGGCGCATCGACGACGGCCGAAGGCGTCGAGACCGACGACCAGCTCACGCAGATCCAGGCCGAGGGATGCACCGAGGTGCAGGGCTATTTCTTCAGCAAGCCGCTGCCCGCAAGCGATGTTCCCGCGCTTCTGGCGCGCCTGCCGCCTCCCACGGGTTCGGCGGTGGCGCCAGTCCCGCTGCCGCCAGAGCGGGACAGCGCGGCGTGATGGAGCGGCGGCGGACCCATGACGGGTTGGTCGACGTTCGCGCTGGTCGATGGGCCGGCGGCGGGCGGGCAAGCGATGGCTGCGGTGAATGTCCTCGGGTATCGGCGACGTCGAGATCGTGCTCGCGCCCCGCGGGCCAGCTCAGCCGCGTTGCTCGCGCATCAGGTTGCGGCCGATCACCAGCTGCAGGATCTGCGAGGTGCCCTCGTAGAGCCTGAACAGCCGCACGTCGCGGTAGAAGCGCTCGATGCCGTACTCGGCCATGTAGCCGGCGCCGCCGAAGATCTGCACCGCGCGGTCGGCGACGCGGCCGCACATCTCGCTGGCGAACAGCTTGCAGCAGGCGGCCTCGGTCGACACCGGCCGGCCGCTGTCGCGGCGGCGCGCGGCATCGAGCACCATGCACTCGGCGGCGTAGATCTCGGTCTGGCTGTCGGCCAGCATCGCCTGCACCAGCTGGAAATCGCCGATCGCCTGGCCGAACTGCTGCCGCTCGGCGGCATAGGCCAGGCTGTCGCGCAGCAGCCGCTTTGCGACGCCGACGCAGATCGCGGCGATGTGGATGCGGCCCTTGTCGAGCACCCGCATCGCCATCCTGAAGCCCTGCCCTTCCTTGCCGCCGATCAGGTTGGCGGCCGGCACGCGCACGTTCTCGAAGATCACGTCGCAGGTGTGGGCACCGCGCTGGCCCATCTTCCTGTCGACCAGCCCCAGGCTGATGCCCGGGCTCTTCGCGTCGACGATGAAGGCCGAGACGCCACCGGCGCCCTTGTTGGCCGGGTCGGTGCGCGCCATCAGCGTGAACAGCCCGGCCTGCGGCGCATTGGTGATGTAGCGCTTGCTGCCGTTGACGACGTAGTGGTCGCCGTCCTTGATGGCAGTGGTGCGCAGCGATGCCGCGTCCGACCCCGCGCCGGGCTCGGTCAGCGCGAACGAGGCGATCATCTCGCCGCTGGCCAGCTTCGGCAGCCACTTCGCCTGCTGTTCGGGCGTGCCGTCGAAGACGATGCCCTGCGAGCCGATGCCCACCGTGGTGCCGATCACCGAGCGGAAGGCCGGCGAGGTCTGGCCCAGCTCGAGCAGCACCCGCACCTCCTCTTCCATCGTCAGGCCCAGGCCGCCGTGGGCCTCGGGGATGGTGAGGCCGAACAGGCCCATCTCGCGCATGTCCTGCACCACGTCGGGCGGGATCTGGTCGGTCTCGGCGACCTGGTGCTCCAGCGGCACCAGCCGCTCGCGCACGAAGCGCGCGACGGTGTCGACCAGGGCCTGCAGGGTCTCTTCGTCGCGGATCATCGTGCGGCCCTCACAGCGTGTCCGCGGTGCCAAGGATTGCGGTGGCCTGGCTCGACAGCGTGCCGCCGTTGCCGTGCGCCAGGGCGACGTTCACACCGCTGACCTGGCGCTCGCCGGCCTCGCCGCGCAGCTGCTGCACCGCCTCGATCAGCGCGAAGATGCCGTACATGCCCGGGTGGGTGCAGCTCAGGCCGCCGCCGTTGGTGTTGACCGGCAGCCGCCCGCCGGGGCCGATCGCGCCGTTCTCGACGAAGGCGCCGCCCTCGCCCTTGGCGCAGAAGCCCAGGTCCTCGAGGAACAGGATCGTGTTGATCGTGAACGCATCGTAGAGCTCGAGCAACTGGACGTCCTTCGGCGTCATTCCGGCCATCGCGAACGCGGCCGCGCCGCTCTGCTTCGCCGCTGTGACGGTCAGATCGGGCATCGAGGAGATCTGCCGATTCCAGCATGCGGTGGCGGTGCCCAGCACGTGCACCGGCTTCTTCGGCAGAGACCTCGCGCGGTCGCTGCGCACCAGCACGAAGGCGCCGGCGCCATCGGTGACCAGGCAGCAGTCGCGCACCGTCAGCGGGCTGGCGATCATGCGCGCCTGCAGCACGTCGTCGATGCCCAGCGGGCCGCGCTCGAAGGCGTCGGGGTTCTTCCGAGCCCAGGCGCGGGCAGCCACCGCCACCTCGGCGAGCTGGCGGCGCGTCGTGCCGTAGGTCGCCATGTGGCGCGACGCCGCCAGCGCATAGGCGGCGACCGGGAACACCGGGTCGTAGGGCATCTCGTAGGGCTGCGGGTCCATCTGCCGGCGCGCGGCGGCCACTGCGGCGCGGTTCATCGTGCCGCTGCGCTGGGTGCTGCCGTAGCAGACCAGCACCGCGTTGCACTGGCCGGCGGCCAGCGCCAGCATCGCCGGCATCAGGTGGGCGATGAAGCTCGAGCCGCCGAGCATCGTGCCGTCGATGAAGCTCGGGTTCAGCCCGAGGTACTCGATCACCGGCATCGGCCACATCGTGCTCAGCACGCTGGCGGTGCAGAGGCCGTCGATGTCGGCCATCGTCAGCCCGGCATCGGCGACCGCGCGGTGGGCGGCGATCGCCAGCAGCCCCATGTCGGTGTAGCCGGGCGCCTCGCCGTTGCCGAACAGGCCGACGCCGGCGATCGCGGCGCTGCCGCGCAGGGATTTCAGAACGTCGCTCATGCCGGCACCGCCTGACCGATCGGGTCGAACACGACCAGGCCCTTGCCGCCCTCGAGCTGCACCCGGGCCCGCACCCGCAGGCCGATCGTCACCGCCTCGGGGGCCAGGCCTTCGACCCGGCTCATCAGCCGCACGCCTTCGTCCAGGTCGACCAGGCAGACGTGGTAGTTGCCGCCCTGCTCGGGCTTGCGGTAGAGCGTGGTGACGGCGGCGACCGTGCCCTGGCCGCCGGGCGCGACCAGCGCCGGCGCCAGCGCGCCGCAATGCGGGCAGACCTCGCGCGGAAAGTAGACATGGCGGCTGCAGGCGCTGCAGCGCTGGATCAGGAAGCGGCCTTCGTCCAGCGCCTGCTGGTGTCGGGCCTGGATGCCGGGGGCTGAAGAGGTCATGGATGGGCTGTTAGACGGGTAAGGCCCGCAGTCTGCCCAAGCCGATCCGGCCGCGCCATTCGGTTTTGCCGAAGGGCCCCCACCGGTCGCGACGAAGCGCAGCCGCGCCGCGGCCGGCGCGCTGCACCCCAGGCAAACCCCGACTTCCGTTATCGCGAATTGCCGGCGCGTCGGCTTTCGCGCGAAGCTGCGAGCCTGTCCATCCCGCCCGTCCCGCCGCCATGACCCGAGGCCTGTCCCGCCGCACCTGCCGCACCTGCCGCACCTGCCTGCTGCTGCTGGCAGCACTCGCCACCACGCTGCTGGCGATGGCGCCGGCGCGGGCCCAGGCGCCCGCGCCGGGCAGCACGCTGCGCCTGCTGGTCGGCTATGCCGCCGGCGGCCCGGTCGACGCGATGGCCCGCATCTACGCCCCGGCGCTGGCCAGGGAACTGGGCGCCAACGTGATCGTCGAGAACAAGCCCGGCGCCAGCGGCGCGCTGGCCGGCGACATGACGGCCGCCGCAGCGGCCGACGGTGCAAGCTTCTGGTTCGCCGCCAGCCCCACCGTGACGATCGTGCCGAACATCCAGAAGAAGCTGAAGTTCGACGCGATGCGCGACCTGACCCCGGTCGCCCCGCTGCTGAGCTATGCCAACGTGCTGGTCGTGCCGCAGGCCAGCCCCTGGCGAAGCCTGCAGGACATGCTGGCGCAGGCCAGGGCCAACCCGGGCAAGGTGTTCTACGGCTCGGCCGGCGTCGGTGCGTCGAACCACCTGAGCGGCGAGCTGCTCGCCCACCAGGCCGAGGTCAAGCTGGTGCACGTGCCCTACAAGGGCAACGCGCCGGCGATGAACGACGTGATCGGCGGCCAGCTGCAGATGATGTTCGACATCGTCGGCGGCGCGAAGAAGTACATCGACGCCGGCCAGGCGCGGGCGCTGGCCGTCACCTCGGCCAGCCGCAACCCGATGCTGCCGAACGTGCCGACGATGCGCGAGTCCGGACTGCCCGGTTACGAGGTGGTCGGCTGGATGGCGCTGTACGGCCCGCCGAAGCTGCCGCAGGCGATCGTCGACCGCGTCGCCGAGGCCAATCGAAAGGTGCTGGCCACGGCCGACTTCCAGGCCCGGCTGGCGACGCTGGGCTACGCGCCCTGGTCCGGCTCGGCCGCCGAACTGACCGAGCACGCCGGCAAGGAGCGCGCGATGTGGGCCACGGTGACCAAGGGCATCGAGGTCGATTGACCGGGCCCCGGATCAGCGGCCCCTGCCGCGCCGGCCGTCCTTGACGACGACGATGCCGCGGCCGGTCTCGCGGCGTGCGCCGCCGGTTTCGCGCGGCGGCAGGCCGGTGTGCTGGGTCAGCAGCGCGCCGCGCCGCGGCGCCGAGGACTTGCCTGATCTGGTGGCCGGCGCCGTGCCCGCCGGCTGGAAGGCCGGCACCAGGTGGCGCTTGCCGTTGCCGATCAGGTCGGTGCGGCCCATCGCCGCCAGCGCCTCGCGCAGCAGCGGCCAGTTGGCCGGGTCGTGGTACTTCAGGAAGGCCTTGTGCAGCCGGCGCCGGCGCTCGCCGCGCACGACGTCCACCGCCTCCAGCAGGTCGGGCCTGGCCGGGTCGCGGCTCAGGCCCTTCAGCGGGTTGCGGCCCGTGTGGTACATCGCGGTCGCGGTGGCCATCGGGCTGGGGTAGAAGGCCTGCACCTGGTCGGCGCGGAAGCCGTTGCGCTTGAGCCAGAGCGCCAGGTTCAGCATGTCCTCGTCGCGGGTACCCGGGTGTGCGGCGATGAAGTACGGGATCAGGAACTGCTGCTTGCCCGCCTCGGCGCTGAAGCGGTCGAACATCGCCTTGAAGCGGTCGTAGCTGCCGATCCCCGGCTTCATCATCTTGGCCAGCGGCCCGTCCTCGGTGTGCTCGGGCGCGATCTTCAGGTAGCCGCCGACATGGTGGGTGACGAGTTCCCGCACGTACTCGGGCGAGCGGATCGCCAGGTCGTAGCGCAGCCCCGAGCCGATCAGCACCTTCCTGATGCCCGGCAGCGCGCGGGCGCGGCGGTACAGGTGGATCAGCGGCGCATGGTCGGTGTTCAGGTTCGGGCAGATGCCGGGGTAGACGCAGCTGGGCTTGCGGCAGGCGGCCTCGATCGTCGCGCTCTTGCAGCGCAGCCGGTACATGTTGGCGGTGGGCCCGCCGAGGTCGGAGACGACGCCGGTGAAGCCCTCGACCTTGTCGCGCATGTCCTCGATCTCGCGGATCACCGAATCCTCGCTGCGGCTCTGGATGATGCGGCCCTCGTGCTCGGTGATCGAGCAGAAGCTGCAGCCGCCGAAACAGCCGCGCATGATGTTGACCGAGAAGCGGATCATCTCCCAGGCTGGGATCTTCGTCGGCCCGTCGTGGCGGCCGTTCGCGTCGGCGTAGCGCGGGTGCGGGCCGCGCGCATACGGCAGGCCGAACACATGGTCCATCTCGGGCGTGGTCAGCGGGATCGGCGGCGGGTTGATCCAGACGTCGCGAGCGCGCCCGCCGGTCTCGTGCCGCTGCACCAGCGCACGCGCATTGCCGGGGTTGGTCTCGAGGTGCAGCACGCGGTTGGCGTGGGCGTAGAGCACCGGATCGCGCTTGACCTGCTCGAAGCCGGGCAGCCGGATCACGCTGCGCTCGCGCGGCGGCATCCGGATTCGGCCGCCGGCATCGGCCTGGCGCACGAAGTGGAGCGGACGCGCCGTCACCACCTCGGCATCGTCGTCCTTCGCGCAGCGCACGCCCTCCCCGGCCGCCTGCCCGGAAGTCGTCTGGTAGGGGTTGACGTGCGTGTCGATCCGCCCGGGCAGGTCGACGTCGCTCGAATCGATCTCGAACCAGCCCTGCGCGGTCGGGTCGTCGTCGCGGCGCAGGAAGGCGGTGCCGCGCAGGTCGGTGATCCGGCCGATCGGCTCGC
This sequence comes from Burkholderiaceae bacterium, assembly GCA_016790515.1. GTDB lineage: Bacteria > Pseudomonadota > Gammaproteobacteria > Burkholderiales > Burkholderiaceae_C > Pseudaquabacterium. Next base: position 12,828 of record JAEUOY010000061.1, read on the forward strand.
CGGCGGCCAGCCGGTGGGCGATCTCGACGATCGCCCGCTCGGCGTTGCCGTACAGCAGCAGGTCGGCCTGGGCGTCGACCAGGATCGAGCGCCGCACCTTGTCCTGCCAGTAGTCGTAGTGGGCGATGCGGCGCAGGCTGGCCTCGATGCCGCCGAGCACGACCGGCACGTCGCCGAAGGCCTCGCGGCAGCGCTGGGTGTAGACCAGCGAGGCCCGGTCGGGCCGCCGGTCGGGCGCGCCGCCGGGGGTGTAGGCGTCGTCGCTGCGCGGCCGGCGGTCGGCGGTGTAGCGGTTGATCATCGAATCCATGTTGCCGGCGCTGACGCCGAAGAACAGGTTCGGCCGGCCCAGCGCGGCGAACGGCTCGGTGCTGCGCCAGTCGGGCTGGGCGATGATGCCGACGCGAAAGCCCTGCGCCTCGAGCACGCGGCCGATCACCGCCATGCCGAAGCTCGGGTGGTCGACATAGGCGTCGCCGCTGACGATCACGACGTCGCAGCTGTCCCAGCCCAGCGCGTCCATCTCGGCGCGCGTGGTCGGCAGGAACGGCGCGCTGCCGAAGCGGCGGGCCCAGTACGGGCGCCAGCTCGTCAGCGGCCTGGCGACGAGGGCAGCGGGAGCAGCAGCGGCAGCGGACAAGACGGGTAGGCGGCGCGACGAGACCTTGGATTGTCCCCTGCCCGTGGCGGCCGCGGCGGCATGGGGCCGTTGCGGCCACAGCCCGCCGGCGCTCAGAGGGTGTCCCCGAAATGACCTACCGCGCCAGTCTCGTAGCGAGGATACGCGCCTCGGTCAGCCAGACCCAGGCGACGGGCGCCCAGGTGGAGCGGTCGTGGTGAGCGATCAGTCGGCGCGCGCGCTCGTTCCAGGCGTG
>JAEUOY010000064.1 GCA_016790515.1 Burkholderiaceae bacterium
TCCCATGAACAAGAGAGCCTTCCTGCTCGAAGGCGGCCTGGTGGTCGACGGCTCGGGCGGGCCATCCTGGCCCGGTGACCTGTTGCTGGTCGACGACCGCATAGCCCGCCTCGGCGAAGGCCTGCGCGAACGCCTGCCTGAGGGTCTGGCACTGGCCGACGTCGAGGTGATGGACTGCCGCAGCCAGGCCATCGCCCCGGGCTTCATCGACGCCCACACCCACGACGACGCCATCGTGCTGCGCGACCCGGCCTGCCTGCCCAAGATCTCACAGGGCATCACCACGGTGGTCACCGGCAACTGCGGCATCTCGCTGATGCCCTATGCCACCGCGTCGGCCAGGCCGCCGCTGAACCTGCTCGGCGCCGATTCGTTCCACCATGCCTCGATGCGTTCGTACCGCGATGCGGTCGCAGCAGCGCAACCGGCGCTGAACGTTGCGGCGCTGGTCGGCCACACGACGCTGCGCTTCGCGACGCTGGCCGATCTTGCGCAGGCGGCCAGCGCCGACGAACGTGCGCGCATGGCGGCGCTGCTCGAAACCTGCATGGCCGATGGCGCGCACGGCCTGTCCTCGGGGCTGTTCTACGAGGAAGCCTTTGCCGCGCCGGCCGACGAAGTGACCCAGCTGGCGCGCATCGTCGCGCGCCATGGCGGCGTCTACGCGACGCATTTGCGCAGCGAGATGGCGCAGATCATCGAGGCGATCCACGAGGCTGGCGACTGCGCGTTCGAGGCCGGCCTGCCGCTGGTGATCTCGCACCACAAGTGCGCCGGGCCGGCGAACTGGGGCCGCACCCGCGAGACCCTGCCGCTGGTCGAGGCGCTGGCCAAGCGCCAGGCCATCGCGATGGACGTCTACCCCTATGTTGCCGGCTCGACGGTGCTGCGCGAAGACCTGGTCGATGGGGTGATCGACGTGATGCTGACCTGGAGCGACAGCCACCCCGAGTTGGGCGGCCGATCGCTGGCCTCGATTGCCGAAGAGTGGGGCGTCGACCAAAAGACCGCCTGCCGCCGGCTCCAGCCGGGTGGCGCCTGCTACTTCCAGATGAACGAGGACGATGTCGAGCGCGTGATCGCCCACCCGCTGACGATGATAGGCACGGACGGCCTGCCGCACGACCGCCATCCACATCCGCGGCTGTGGGGAGCCTTTCCGCGCGTCTTCGCGCGCTACTGGCGCGAGCGCCGGCTGTTCACGCTGGAGCAGGCGGTGCACAAGATGACCGGCCTGACGGCGCGCAACTTCCGTATCGCCGAGCGCGGCCTGCTGAAGGTCGGCGCGATGGCCGACGTGGTGGTGTTCGACCCGGCGCGCATCGCCGACACGGCGACCTACGACGACCCGATCCGCGCCAGCCAGGGCATCAGCGCGGTGTTCGTCAACGGCCGCATGGCCTACGCCGGCGGCGGCGAGCCGCGGGTGCTGGCGCGCGCCGGCCGCATGCTCAGCCGCGGCAAGGTGGAGCATCACGATGGCTGCTGACAAGACCCTGGACCTGCTGGCGATCGGCGAGGCGATGGTCGAGTTCAACCAGCAGCAGGGCGCACCGGGCAACTACCTGGCCGGCTTCGGCGGCGACACCTCGAACTGTGCGATCGCCGCGGCGCGCCTGGGCGCGCGCAGCGCCTATCTGAGCGAGCTCGGCGACGACGTGTTCGGCGACCAGCTGATGGCGCTGTGGCAGCGCGAGGGCGTGGCCACCGGCGCCGTGCGCCGCGTCGCGGGCGGCGAGACGGGGATCTATTTCGTCACCCATGGCCCCGACGGCCATCGTTTCTCGTACCGCCGTGCTGGCAGCGCCGCCGCCCGCATGGACCCGGCGACGATTCCGCCCGGCGCGGTCGAAAGCGCGCGCTGGCTGCATTGCTCGGGCATCTCGCAGGCGATCAGCGCCTCGGCCTGCGACACGGTGTTCGAGGCGATCGCCCGTGCCCGCGCGGCCGGCACGCAAGTCAGCTACGACCTCAACTTCCGTCCGTCGCTGTGGCCGGCGCCACGTGCGCTGGCGATCGCCCGCGCGACCTTGGCGCAGTGCGACCTGTTCTTCCCCAGTGTCGACGAGATCGGCGCGCTGACCGGGCTGAGCCGGCCCGAGGAGATCGTTCGCTGGTCGCATGACCAGGGGGCGGCGAGGGTCGCGCTGAAGCTGGGCGCGGCCGGCTGCATGGTGTCGGACGCAACCGGCATGCGCCGCATCGCGCCATTCCCGGTGCAGCCGGTGGACGCCACCGGCGCCGGCGACTGCTACGCCGGTGCGCTGCTGGCCCGGCTGTCGGCCGGCGATCCGCTGGACACCGCGGCGCGGGCGGCGAACGTCGCGGCGGCGCTCAGCACCCAGGGTTACGGCGCGGTGGCGCCGCTGCCGCGCTGGACGGAGGTCAGGGCGAAGCTGGCGAGTTGACAGCCGCAGCCGAGCGCATCGACGCCAGCGTGTCGCGGATCAGATGCCCGGCGATCGACAAGCGCGGCGGGATGTTCGGCAGCGCATCGAGTGCAAACCACTGCGCATGCTCGATCTCGCCGGCCTGCGCAACGATCTCGCCGCCGGCCCAGCGCGCGGTGAAGGCGATCATCAGGCTGTGCGGGAACGGCCAGCTCTGGCTGCCGTAGTAGCGCAGCTCGGTCACCCTGACGGCCACTTCCTCGGCCACCTCGCGGTGCACGCAGTCCTCCAGCGATTCGCCGGCCTCGACGAAGCCGGCCAGCGCGCTGTACATACCGGCCGCATAGTGCGGCGATCGCGCCAGCAGCAACTCGCCGGGCCTCCAGACCAAGGCCATCATCGCCGGGCTCAGCCGCGGGTAGGCGCTGTGCTGGCAGGCCGGGCAGATCCGGGCGCGTTCGCCCGGCTGCAGTTCGGTCGGCGTGCCGCAGACGCCGCAGTGGCGGTGGCTGCGGTCCCACTCCAGCACCTGCGATGCGCGGCCGGCCAGCGCAGCCAGCGTGGCGTCCAGCGCCAGCATCGCCGCGCGCAAGGGCAGGCGGCGCCAGCCCGGCGGCGGCTCGGGCAGCGCCAGCGCCCAGCAGTCCTGGCCGGCCAGCGTTCCGAGGTAGTGGCGTGTGGTGGCCAGTGCGGCCAGCCAAGCGGAGTCCAGCGGCTGCAGCGAGGGTGCGTCGGCCTCGGGCAGCAGCAAGTCGCGTTGCACGAAGGCAAAGCACCAGGCCTGGGTCGACGGCGGCAACGCGGGCTGGTTGGCGGGGATGAAGATCATGCAGCGGTGCTGGCAGGCGGCGTGGCCTGCATCATCCCCGATGCGTTGCAGCGGCAAGCCCGCAGAGCGCCAATCCCGGCCGCGCGGCTCAGCCGATCAGCGTCAGCCCCGGCGGCAGCGCGTCGCCGAATGCGCTCTGCTGGCCCGCTTCGTCCAGCGGCACGTACTCGCGAACGCGCGCGATCCAGCCCGCCGGTGCCCCTTGCGCCTGCAGCCCTGCGATCACCCGCTCGCAGATCTCGGGCGCCAGATCGCGGGCGCGGTCGCCGCTGCGCCGCGCCAGGTTGGCGGCTGCCGCGGCAGCGCCTTCGGCCTGTTTCCAGTCCAGCGCCAGCAGCGCTTCCAGCCAGGCCGATGCGGTGTCGGCCGGCACGACACCATGCACGCTGCCGTACAGCGGCACCCGCGCCCCCAACCGGCCCAGCGCCCAGAACGTCCAGGCGTCCTGCGGGCGCGATCTGGCGGCCGTGCCGGCCGCGCGCAGCCGCCCGACCAGCCAGTCGCCGACCTCGGCCTTGTGCTCGGCCGGCACGCGTTCGAGCGCGGCGGCCAGCCGCAGCATGTCGTCCCAGCCGCCCTTGACCAGGCGTGGCGGGCGTTCGTGCAGGCCGGCCTCCGCGCCGCGCAGGTTGAACGCGAAGTCCTCCAGCAGCCGCGCCTGCGCCGCCTCGTCCAGACCGCCGGCGACGCGGCGCCACAGCGTCCACCATTCGCTGTTGACCTGCGGCTCCTGGCCATGCTGCACGCCCGCGTCGTAGAGCGGCCACAGCTGCCCGATGCGCCAGCCATCCAACGGGTCGCCGAGGCCCGGGCGCAGGCACCAGCCGACCAGGCTGAGCCACTGGCGTTCATGGTCGGCCGAGCGGCGGCGCGCGCGGGCCAGCGGCATCAGCCGGTCGAACAGCGCGCGCAGCAGCGGCGTGGGCCAGCGCTCGCGCGCGCCTAGCAGCGCTTCGAGCTGCGGCCGGATGCGCTTGACGGCCTTCGGGTCGGCCGTGCGGTCGCGCGCGCCGAACACGCGTTCGAGGCAGGCCACCGCCTCGCCGAAGCGCGGCGGCAGGCCGGCCGCGCCGGCAGGCTCGTCGCCCGCCTCGCCACGCAGCTGGAATTCCAGCAACCAGCGCTGCGCCGGGTCGGCGCTGGCGATGCAATGCACCGCCAGCGTGCCGACCTCGGTCAGCGTCGCGGCCAGTTGCACCGGGATCTCCTGCCGGCCCTCGCCGCGCACGACGGTGGCCACCGGCGGCAGCGGCTGTGCGTCGCGCCCGGCCAGGTCGACCAGCTCGCCGGCGCTCGGCGGCGCCTGGCCGCTGAGTTCGGCGGTGGTCGAGACCAGGTGGAAGCGCACCGGGCTGCCGATGCGCAGCGCGAAGCTGCGGTCGGCCAGGCGCTGTTCGTGGCCTTCCCCGCTGCCCTGCGGGAGCAGGCAGACGCCGGGCGTGGCCAAGCCGGCGACCGGCTCGTCCAGGCGCAGGAAATAGCTGCGCGGCGAGCCGCCGCCGATCTTCGGCGCCAGCCCGCGCCGCGCCAGCGCATAGGCCACCGCGCCGCGGGCGACCGCGACATCGGGGTCGGCGTTGGGCAGCAGGCGCAGCGGCGCGCCGCGCCAGGCGGCCAGCGTGGCCTGCAGCCGCCGCTCGATCGGCTCGGCGCGGAACACGCCGCCGTTCAGCAGCAGCGCATCGGGCCAGCCGGCGTCGCGGTGCTGCTGCAGGAAGGCGGCGATGTGGCGCGTCACCGCCGGGTCGCTGGCGTAGGGCAGTCCGAAGCTGACCAGGCCGCCGCTGCGTTCACGCCGCGGCAGCTCGCCGGCGGCGACCTGCGGGAAGAAGCCGTCGACCACCAGGCTTGCGACCTCATCGCGCGTCAGCTCGACCGAGCGGGCGCCGCCGATCAGGCTCGACCCGGCGCCCAGCAGCGTCACCGTCGTGCGCTCCGGCGCGTCGGCGGCGAGCAGGCGCTCTTTCGCGGTGCGGCACTGCTCGACCAGCTGTGCCAGCTGGCCCGGCGACAGCCGCGCCGCGCCGCTGTCGGCCAGCCGGGCTTCGGCGCGGTGCGCCAGCGCCAGGTCCATGTTGTCGCCGCCGAGCATCAGGTGGCGGCCGACCGCGAAGCGTTCGAGCTGCGGCTCGCCGTCCTGCAGCGTGACCCGCACCAGGCTCAGGTCGGTGGTGCCGCCGCCGACATCGCAGACCAGCACCAGCCGGCAGCCGGCCAGGTCGTCGCGCAGCGTCTTGCGGTGGCGCAACAGCCAGTCGTACAACGCCGCCTGCGGTTCCTCGAGCAGGCGCAGCTGCGGCAGCCCGGCATCGCGCGCGGCCTGCAGCGTCAGCGCGCGCGCGGCGTCGTCGAACGAGGCCGGCACCGTCAGTACCAGCTCCTGCGCTTCCAGCGGCTGTTTCGGGTGGTGATGGTTCCAGGCCGCGCGCAGATGGGCCAGCAGGCTGGCGCTGGCAGCCACCGGCGAGACCTTGCGCACCTCGGCCGGCGCGCCCCAGGGCAGGATCGCCGCCAGCCGGTCGACCGCCGCATGCGACAGCCAGCTCTTCGCGCTGGCCACCAGCCGCCCCGGCACCTGGGCGCCGAGCCGGCGCGCGAGGCGGCCGATCACGACGCCGTCGTCGGAGCCATCGTCGCTTCTGGGCCAGGGCAGGGCGGTGGCGCCGGCGGCCAGCTCGCCCGGCGCCGCGTGGTAGCGCAGTGAGGGCAGCAGCGGCAGCGCCGCGACCTCGCCGGGCGCGACCAGCTGGTCGATCGCGAACAGCGCGATCGGGTCGCCCACCGCTGCGCCCCGCGCCTTCGCGAACGCGACGACGGTGTGGGTCGTGCCGAGGTCGATGCCGACGCTGTAGGCCGGCGCCGCCGCCGGCTGCCGGGCTTGGCTCACGCGCCCTCCGCGGCCTCCTGCCGCTCGCCGCGCACGTCGAACTCGACCTGCCAGTGCTCGGCGCCGTCGAGCGTGCGCGCCTCGATCGCCAGCGTGCCGGCCTCGGTCACCCGGCTGTGCAGCCGCACCGGCACCATGTCGCCGGCGTGCCGGCCCTCGGTCGGCAGCGTCGCCGAGATCGGTTCGAGCTCCTGCAGCTCGTCCCCGGCCCAGGCTTCGAGCAGGGTGCCCACCGCGTCCTGGCGGCGCACCGACGAGGCGAAGAAGCGGAAACTCACCGGCTCGCCGACGACCAGGCCGAGCACCAGCTCGGGTACCTCGGCGCCGGTGCCTTCCTCCATGCCGAAGGGCGCGACGCACAGCGCCTGCAGCGGCGGCTCGACGCCGGGCACCGCCGGCAGGTTCGACTCGATCGCGATGTAGTACGCGAACGCCGTGCCGCCGCGGATGCGCACGCCGCGGCCGCGCCGCACATGGCCGTAGTAGGCGGCGCCGCGGGCGACCGCCAGGTCGAGGTCGGCGCCGGCCAGCGCCCGCGCCGGCTCGGCGCCTTCGGCGGCCAGCCAGCCGTTCAGCGTCGCCAGCGTGCGCTCGGCGAGTTCGGCCGACTTGAAGACGCCGCCGTTGAACAGCAGCGCGGTCGGGTGCAGGAAGCTGGCATCCTCGGCGACCCGCCCGGCGAAGCCCTCGAGCTCGGCCACCGCGCCGCGCTGCCGGCCCAGGAAGGCCGCCAGGTGGCGGGTGACCGCGGCGTCCTGGGCGTAGGGCAGGCCCAGCTGCGCCAGGCCGGTGCGCACGCGGCTCACCGGCCGCGCCGCGGCGTCGACCTGCGGGAAGAAGCCGTCGACCAGTGTCGCGGCGACCTCGTCGCGGGTCAGCTCGGTGCGGATCGAGCCGCCGATCAGCTTGCTGCCGCGGCTGGGCACGACGATGGCCTCGGCATCGCGGCCGCTGCCGTCGCCGGCCAGCAGGCGCTCCTTGGCGCCGCGGCAGGCGTGGGTCAGCGCGCGCAGCTGCCAGGCGTCCAGCGTGGTGCCGGCGGCGGCGAGCTTGCGCGCGACGCCATGGGCCAGCGCCAGGTCCATGTTGTCGCCGCCGAGCAGGATGTGGTCGCCGACCGCGACGCGGTGCAGCTCCAGGTTGCCGTCGTTCTCGAGCACCGCGATCAGCGAGAAGTCGCTGGTGCCGCCGCCGATGTCGACGACCAGCAGGATGTCGCCCGGCCGCACCTGCTTGCGCCAGCCGCCGCCGCTGGCCTGGATCCAGCTGTACAGCGCCGACTGCGGCTCCTCCAGCAGCGTCGGCGAGCCGCAGCCGGCGGCATGCGCGGCCTCGACCGTCAGCTCGCGCGCGGCGGGGTCGAACGACGCCGGGATCGTGATCGTCACCGACTGCTCGGCGAATGGCGCCTCGGGGTGCGCATGGTCCCAGGCCTGGCGCAGGTGTTCCAGGTAACGGATACAGGCCTGCAGCGGCGAGACCCGCGACACCTCGGCGGGCGCGTCGTGCGGCAGGATCGCCGCGCGGCGGTCGACCCCCGGGTGGCTGAGCCAGCTCTTGGCGCTGGCGACCCCCCGGATCGGCGTCGTCGCGCCGCGGCTGCGGGCCAGCTGGCCGACGATGTCGTGGCCCTCGGCGGCCCAGGGCAGCGCCAGCTCGCCGGGAGCCAGCTCGTCGGCATGCGGCAGGTACAGGAACGAGGGCAGCAGCGGCAGCGCCTCGACCGTGCCGGGAGCCGTCAATTGCGGCACCGGCAGCACGCCGTGGGCCAGGTCGTCGCCGTCGCTGGCGGCGGTGTCGACCCAGGCCAGCGCGCTGTGGGTGGTGCCCAGGTCGATGCCGATCGCGTAGCGCGGGGCGTTCTCGGTGCTCACAGCTCGACCTCCGCCGGCGCGATCACGCGCGGATCGTGGCGCTCGGCCAGCTGCGGCAGGCGCACCTCGCTGACGCGCCAGCCGCGGTGGCTCAGGCTGCCGGCAAACGGCGGCTGGCCGACGACGTTGCCGGTCAGCCGGACCTGGGCGGCGTCGAATCCCGCCGGCAGCGTGATGCGCGCGCCCTCGGCCTCGGCGCGCACCGGCACGATCGTGAAATGCTCGCGCAGCACCTTGGCGCAGCCGGCATGCACGACGCGGGCCGCGGCGCCGATCTGGGCGTCGCCGTAGCCGGCCAGGTCCTCGCCGACGAAGTCGACCAGCCGCGCCTCGCGCTGCAGCAGCGCCAGCAGCTGCAGCGCCGCATCGGGGGCACTGTCCTTCAGCGGTGATGGCGGCGGCGGGGGCGGGGGCGGCGGCGCGGCCGGGGCCGGCGCATCGGGTGCACCGCTGCGCAGCGCGGCGAAGCGCGCGGCCAGCCGGGCGTCGCCGAGCACGCCGAAGAAGGCGCCGAAGGCCAGCGACAGCCGGGTCAGCAGCGACGGCAAGGGTTCATTGCCGGAAGGAGGGGGGTTCATCGAAGGCTCCAGGCGAGCGTGAGGCGGTCAGCCGGCGCGCGCAGCGCGATGGCCGGCGGTCGACCGGGCAGGCCCTGCGGGCGGGACCCGGGCAGGGCGACGGATGTCGATGGATGGATGTTGCAGTGCAGCATGTTAGTGCTTCTGTCGGCGTCCCGTGTTCGGCGCGTATCTTCGTCGCAACGCTCGCCGTCGGGCGCTAGGATGCGTCGGTTCCGGCAGCGCTGCCGCTGCCGGCTCCGCCGAACCGTCATCGCGGTGCCCGCGCGCCGCCCCTGCCCGAAAGCGCCGCCATGTCCTCCGTGCCCGCCACCCGCCGATCGCCTGCCGTTTCCGATGCCGAGCGCCGCGTGCGCGAAGACCTGGCCGCCGCCTACCGGCTGGTCGCGCTGTACGGCATGGACGACAGCATCTACACCCACATCTCGGCGCGGGTGCCCGGGCAGCACGACCAGTTCCTGATCAACCCGTTCGGCAGGCTGTTCCGCGACATCACCGCGTCGTCGCTGGTCAGGATCGACCTCGACGGCCGCATCCTCGACGATTCGCCCTGCGACGTGAACCCGGCCGGCTTCACGATCCACAGCGCGGTGCATGCGGCGCGCCCCGACGCCGCCTGCGTGCTGCACACCCACACGGTGGCCGGTGTCGCGGTGTCGGCGCTGGCCGGCGGGCTGCAGCCCTGCAACCAGTGGGCGCTGCAGTTCCACCAGCGGGTGGCCTACCACGACTACGAGGGCCTCGCGCTCGACCATGCCGAGCGCGAGCGACTGGTCGCCGACCTGGGGCCGAACCGGCAGGTGATGATCCTGCGCAACCACGGCCTGCTGACGCTGGGCCGCAGCGTCGCCGAGGCCTTCATCCTGATGCACAACCTCGAGCGCGCCTGCCGGGTGCAGCTGGCGATCCAGGCCACCGGGCTGGCGGTCAAGGAGCTGTCGCCCGAGGTCTGCGAGAAGACTGCACGCCAGTACGAGAGCGGCGACAGCAAGCGCGAGGCCGGCAGCGACGACGCGAACGCGCGCGAATGGCGCGGCTTCCTGCGCCGCCTCGAACCGGCAGCGCCGACATCGTTCCGCGACTGACGCCGGCCGATCCGGCACCCGGAGATACGACATGCCCCCGACCCTCTCGCTGGCCGTCGGGCCGCAACAGCCCGCGCTGCTCGACATCACGCTCGGCGACCTGCTGGCGCAGGCCGCCGAGCGCGCACCCGACCGGCTGGCGCTGGTCGCCGGCACGCCCGACCCGGCGCAGCGCCGGCAATGGACCTATGCCGAGCTGCTGGCGCAATGCCGGCGCAGCGCCCGCGCGCTGCTGGCGCGCTTTCGGCCCGGCGAGCGGGTGGCGGTTTGGGCGCCCAACCTGCCCGAATGGGTGATGCTGGAGTTCGGTGCCGCGATGGCCGGGCTGGTGCTGGTCACCGTGAACCCGGCGTTCCGCGCCCGGGAACTGAGCTACGTGCTGAAGCAGTCGCGCGCGGCCGGCATCTTCGTGATCCACCAGTTCCGCGGCAACCCGATGCACGCCACGGTGCATGAGGTGAAGCCCGACTGCCCCGAGCTGCGCGAGGTGATCTGCTTCGACGACTGGGCGGGCTTCATCGCCGCCGGCGACGACACCAGCATCGCGCTGCCGCCGGTGCGGCCGCGCGACGCGGTGATGATCCAGTACACCTCGGGCACCACCGGGTTCCCCAAGGGCGCGCTGCTGCACCACCAGGGCCTGGCCAACAACGGCGCGCACACCGCGCAGCGCATGGGCGTGGCCGACGACGGCGCGGTGTGGATCACCACGATGCCGCTGTTCCACACCGGCGGCTGCGTCTGCTGCGTGCTCGGCGCGGTGTCGCGCGCGGCGACCAACGTGCTGGTCGAGGCCTTCGAGCCCGGGCTGGTGCTCGAGCTGTTCGAGACCCACCGCGGCAACGCGATGATCGGCGTGCCGACGATGCTGATCGCGATGATGGAGCACCCGCGCTTCGCCGAGACCGACCTGTCGTCGGTGCGTGCGATCTGCGCCGGCGGCTCGACCGTGCCGGCGGCGCTGGTCACCCGGCTCGAAGAGAAGCTGGGCGCGCCGTTCACGATCGTCTTCGGCCAGACCGAATGCTCGCCGGTCGCGTCGATGACCTGGCCGGACGACACCGTGGCCGACAAGTCCGGCACGATCGGCACGCCGATGCCGCATGTCGAGGTCAAGATCATCGACCCGGCCACCGGCCAGACGCTGCCGACCGGCCGGATCGGCGAGTACTGCACCCGCGGCTACCACGTGATGCACGGCTACTTCGAGATGCCCGAGGCCACCGCGGCGGCGATCGACGCCGACGGCTGGCTGCACACCGGCGACCTCTGCGCGATGGACGAGCGCGGCTACTGCACCGTCGAGGGCCGGCTCAAGGACATGATCATCCGCGGCGGCGAGAACATCTACCCGCGCGAGCTGGAGGAGCTGCTGTTCCGCCACCCGAGCATCGGCGCGGTCGCGGTGGTCGGCCTGCCCGATGCCAAATGGGGCGAGGAAGTGGCCGCCTTCTTGCGCCCCGCGCCGGGCGCGACGATCGACAAGGCCGCGCTGATCGACTACCTGCGCGCCAACCTGGCGCCGCACAAGACGCCGCGACGCTGGTTCGCGGTCGACGAATTCCCGCTGACCGGCTCGGGCAAGATCCAGAAGTTCAGGCTGCGCGAGATGTGGCAGGCCGGGCAGCTGGCCGAACTGTGAGCGGCGGCGCGATCGCCGGGGCCGCACCAGTGCCGGGCGCGGCCACTCGAGCGCGGTGGCCCATGGCGCCGGAGATGACTTGCACAGGGAACTGTAAATATATACAGTCCTGCATCAGGAGCACCCGACGCCATGAAACCTGCCCTGCTGCGCCAGCATTACCAGCCCAGGACCAGCCGCGTGCCCGAATGGCTGATTCGGATCTGGCTGTGGTTCTGAAGGCTGCGACGGCCTGAACGATCGATCAGCGGGGTTGCGCCGGCGGCTGCCCGGAGCGCGGCGAACGCGGCCCGTACAGCACGCCCTCGGGTCCGCCGATGAGGCGCGCACCGGCGACGCCGGCGTAGCCGTAGGCGGCATCGGTCGTCGCGCTGACGATCTGGTTGACCACCGCCTGCACCAGCAAGCCGATGAGCCCGGCCTGGCCCGCCTGCTGCTGCTCGGCCGACGAGGCGCGCGCCGTGCCCTCCCACAGCAGGGCGCCATCGCGCAGATCGACCAGCCTGGCGCTGACATTGACTGCGGTTTCGCTGACGATCACCTGGTAGCGCGTGCCGTATTCGCTGACGCGCAGGTACAGCGCCGCGTCGGCGCCGAAGAACTGCCGCAGCCGGTCGGCCGGGATCTGCTGGGCATCGTGCGAGGTGGTGACGCCGTTCTGCTTGAAGGTCTCGTCGGCCAGCGTGACCGGCACGACGTAGTAGCCGGCCTCGGCCAGTGGCCGCGTGATGCTGGACCACACCGCCGGCGTGGCCTTGATGTCGGGCGACTCGTTCAGCGGCGGCAGCACCAGGATGACCGCCGGCCGCGCACGCTGGAACGCCGAGTAGTCCTTCGGCGCCCTGGTGGCGCAGGCGCCGAGCAGCAGTGGCGCCAGCAGGGCACCGAGCCAGGCGATGCGCCTCATGCCGGCGGCTGCTTGCCCTGGGCGTCGGGGCGGGCCGGCGCGGCGTCGGGCCCGGCCAGCCGCTTCAGCAGCTGGCCCATGTAGACCGCCGACTCGGGGAAGGCCGTTTGCTCGGCGTTCCACAGCTCCATCGCCCGGCCCGGATTGCCCACGCTCAGGTAGAGCAGGCCGAGGTGGGCGCGCAGGCCCGGCGGCAGCTGCGCGTTGGCGGCCCGCGCCTTCCCGGCGTGCGCCTCGATCTCCTGGATCTGCTGCTCGGGGCTGATGCCCTCGCGCAGCAGGTAGGCGTACTGCTGGCGCGGAAAACCCTCCCACAGGTACAGCGGCTGGCTCGTCTGCGCGCAGCCGGCCAGGCCGGCGACCAGCAGCGCCACCGCGACGACGCGCGGCCGCCGTGCCCTCAAGGCTTGCCCCACTTGCCGGCGTCGCGCGCCGCCACCAGGTTGTCGACCGCCTCGCGCATCGCCAGGTCGAGCACCTTGCCGTTGAGCGTCGCGTCGTAGCCCGCGGTGCCGCCGAAGCCCACCACCTCGCGCGTCGACAGCTCGTACTCGCCGGCGCCGCGCGCCGAGTACACGACCTCCGAGGTCAGCGTGTCGACGACGTTCAGCGTGATCTTGGCGTAGGCCACCTGCGAACGGCCGCGGCCGAGGATGCCGAACAGCTGCTGGTCACCGACCTCCTTGCGGCCGAACTCGGTGATGTCGCCGGTGACCAGGAACGCAGCGCCGCGCAAGGTCGGCGACACGCCCTGCAGCTTCGCCTCCTGGGTGATCTCGCCGAGGTTCTCGCGCTCCAGCATGTTGAAGCGCTGCGACTGCTGCAGGTGCGCGACCAGCGAGGTCTTGGCCTGGCTGCCCAGGCGGTCGATGCCGTCGGAGAACACGCCCATCATGTAGTTGGAGCGGTTGTCGAACTTGCCCACCGCCACCGGAATGCGCGGGCCCTGCGCGGGGGTGCTGGCCGACTGCACCTTGGCCACCTCGACGGTGCGCGAGCTTTCGGTGGCGCAGCCTGCGACGAGGAAGGCGCCGGTCAACACGACGATCAGCGGGACGGCTGCCCTGAACATGAAGATCACCTCGTTCGGCTGGGGATGGGATCGGTCAGTAATGGATGCTGCGCGGTGCACCGCCGCCGACGGCGACCGCGTCGCCGTTGATCGCGCGCGACTTCGGCGAGCACAGGAAGGCCACGACGTCGGCCACTTCGGCTGCGTCGACGAGGTGGTGGATCGAGTTGACCGCCGCCATCTGGGCCTCGACCGCCTCGGCCGCCACGCCCTGGGCGGCGGCGCGCGCAGCCACCAGCGGCGCGGTGCGCTCGGTGCGGGTCAGCCCCGGGTGGACGACCGTCACGTTGATGCCCGACGGGCCGAACTCGTCGGCCATGTTCTTGGTCAGCGCCGCGACGGCCACGTTGCGGATGCTGCCCACCGTGTTGCCGGTCTGGCGCGCCGCCAGCCCGCTGATGTTGACGATGCGCCCCCAGCCCCGCGCCTGCATGCCGCCGACCACCTCGCGCGCGCAGCGGATGTAGCCCATCACCTTGGTGTCGAGCTCGCCGTGGAAGAACGCGCCGCTGATCTCGGCCAGCGTCGGCGGCGCCGCGAAGCCGGCGGGTTCCGCTGCCGCGTTGACGAGGATGTCGATCGTCCCGCCCAGTGCCTGAACGGCTTCGGCCACGGCCCGGCGCACGGACTCGTCGTCGGTCGTGTCGCCGCACACGCCGACCACCCGCCGGCCGCTCGCCGCGGCCAGTTCGGCTGCCGCCGCGTTCAGCGCATCGGCATGGCGGGCCAGCAGCGCAACGTCGGCGCCTTCCAGCGCCAGCACGCGGGCGACGGCCTTGCCGATGCCGCGGCTGCCGCCGGTGACCAGGGCGCGCTTGCCGGTGAGTTTCAAGTCCATGGGAGGCCTGTCGGTGATCTCTGGGTGATGGCCTCGGCGAAGCCGGCGCCGATTCTGCCGGACCCCCGGGCGGCCCGCGCGGCGTGGTGACGCGCGCACAATGCGGCGACGATGCCGAGCAGCCGGGACATCGCCAACGACGCGAGCGGCGCCCGCCAGGCCGGGTTCGGCTTCGCCGCGGCGCACGATCTGCCGATCCCCTACCTGGAGCGCACCCGCCGCTGGTACCAGGCGCTGGGCTACGGCGCGCCCTACGAGTGGGCGCACTACGGCGAGGTGCCGTTCCAGCCGTTGTGCAAGCCCTTGTCCGCCTGCCGCATCGCGCTGGTGACGACCGCCGCGCCGTTCGTGCCGGGTGCCGGCGACCAGGGCCCCGGCGCGCCCTACAACGCCCGCGCCAAGTTCTACGCCGTCTATTCGGGCGACACCGCAAGCGACCCCGACCTGCGCATCGCGCATGTGGCGATCGACCGCCAGCACACCCGGGCCGACGACCTGGCGGCGTATTTCCCGCTGGCTGAGTTGCGCCGCCAGGCCGTGGCCGGCCGCATCGGCTCGGTCGCGCCGCGCTTTCACGGCGCGCCGACCAACCGCAGCCAGCGCGTGACGATCGAGGTCGACGCGCCCGAGATCGTCGAACGCTGCCGCGCCGATGGCGTCGATGCCGTTTTGCTGCTGCCCAACTGCCCGGTATGCCACCAGACCGTCAGCCTGGTCGCGCGCCAGCTGGAGCGCTCGGGCATCGCCAGCCTGGTGATGGGCTGCGCCAAGGACATCGTCGAGCGGGTCGGCGTGCCGCGCCTGCTGTTCTCCGACTTCCCGCTCGGCAATGCCGCCGGGCGGCCGAACGACCACGCCTCGCAGGCCTTCACGCTCGATCTGGCGCTGCGCACGCTGGAAGCCGCGCCGGCTGCGCGCACCACCGTGCAGTCGCCGCTGCGATGGTCCGACGACCCCGGCTGGAAGCTCGACTACTGCAACATCGAGCGCCTGTCGCCCGACGAGATCAGGCGCCGCCGGGCCGAGTTCGACGAGGGCAAGGAACAGGCCCGGGCCTTGCGAGAACTGCAAGCCGCGCTGCAGCGCGGCGAAGATCGGCAGGCCGGTCAGTCGTTGTCGTCCGGCCCGTAGTGCCCCATGCGGCGCGACTTGGTGCGCAGGTAGGCGGCGTTGTGCGGGTTCGGCGGCGTGTGCAGCGGCACGCGCTGGATGACATCGATGCCCAGCCGCTGCAGCGCCTCGACCTTGGCCGGGTTGTTGGTCAGCAGTCGTACCTGATGCACGCCCAGTGCGCGCAGCATGTCGGCGGCCAGCGTGTAGTCGCGCGCATCGTCGGGCAGGCCGAGCAGGCGGTTGGCCTCGACGGTGTCGGCGCCGGACTGCTGCAGCGCATAGGCGCGGATCTTGTTGACGAGGCCGATGCCGCGGCCTTCCTGGCGCAGGTACAGCAGCACGCCGCGGCCGGCCGCGGCGATCGCCTTCAGCCCCGCCTCGAGCTGGGCGCCGCAGTCGCACTTCAGGCTGAACAGCGTGTCGCCGGTCAGGCATTCGCTGTGCAGGCGCACCAGCACCGGCTCGCCGTCGTCGAGCGGCCCCAGGCTCATCGCGGCATGTTCGGCGCCGGTGGCCGGGTCGACCAGGCCGTGCAGGTCGAACTCGCCCCAGCGCGTGGGCAGCCTGCAGCTGACCATCGTGCCGGCGGGCAGGGGTTCGGGCAGCGGCGGTGCCGGCGGCCCGGCGACGATGCCCGCGCGGGCGGGCGATGGGCGAACGGTCATGGCAGGGGCCGGGCCTCGTGGCCCGGCCGGTTCCGGAATCGGGCCCCATTGTCGGCGATCGCGCCGCACCGGCCCGGCACGCGGGGGACACACCGGCAGGGCATGCCCGGCCGCCGATCAGCCGATCCGGCTCAGACGATGCGGCTCTTGTGGCCCGCCCAGTACCGGTCGCGCAGCACGCGCTTGTACAGCTTGCCGGTCGGCAGCCGCGGCAGCTGGTCGCTGAAGTCGATCGTGCGCGGGCACTTCAGGTGCGCCAGCTGCTGGCGGCAGAAGTCGATCAGCTCGGCCGCCACCTCGGGCGTGTGCGGCACGCCGGGCACCGTCTGCACCACCGCCTTGACCTCCTCGCCGAGGTCCTCGTTGGGCACGCCGAACACCGCCGCGTCGGCGACCTTCGGGTGGGTGATCAAGAGGTTCTCGCATTCCTGCGGGTAGATGTTGACGCCGCCCGAGATGATCATGAAGGTCGAGCGGTCGGTCAGGTACAGGAAGCCGTCGTCGTCGAGGTAGCCCATGTCGCCGACGGTGGTCATCGTGCCGTCGGGCGAGCGGGTCAGCGCGGTGCGCCCGGGGTCGTTGAAGTACTCGAAGGGGTTGGCGGTCTTGAACCAGACCTCGCCGGCCTGGCCGCGCGGCAGCGGCTGCATCTGCTCGTCCAGGATGTGGATGTCGCCCATCAGCACGCGGCCGACGCTGCCGCGGTGGGCCAGCCACTCGGGCGTGTTGCAGGCGGTGAAGCCCATGCCCTCGGTGGCGCCGTAGTACTCGTGGACGATCGGGCCCCACCAGTCGATCATCGCCTCCTTGACCTGGGCCGGGCAGGGCGCTGCGGCATGCACCGCAATCTTCAGCGACGAGACGTCGGCCTTGGCGCGTTCCTCGGGCGGCAGCTTCAGCATGCGCGAGAACATCGTCGGCACCAGCTGGCTGTGCGTGACCCGGTACTTCGGGATCAGCGCCAGGTACTGCTGCGGGTCGAAGTGCTCCATGATGATCACCGTGCCGCCGTGGCGCAGCGCCAGGCTGACGTTGGCCAGCGGCGCCGAGTGGTACAGCGGCGCCGGCGACAGGTAGGTCATGCCTTCCTCGCACTGCCACAGCTTGCTGAGGAAGTCGAACAGCGGCAGCGGCTGGCTCGGCGGGTTCTCGGGCAGCGGCCGCAGGATGCCCTTGGGCCGGCCGGTGGTGCCCGACGAATACAGCATCGGCGTGCCCAGCCACTCGTCGGCGATCGGGGTCACGGGCCGGCCGGCGATCGCGGCGTCGAAATCGGTCAGCCGCGCCGCGCCGGCGCGGCCCTCGGCCGCCGCGCCGCCGCCGACCACCAGGCACAGCGCGACGTTCGGGCATTGCGCCAGCGCCTCGCGGGCGACCGCCAGCTTCTCGGCCGAGGTGATCAGCAGCTTGGCCTCGCTGTTGTTCAGGATGTAGGCCAGCTCGTCGGCCTGCAGGTAGCCGTTGACGCAGGTGTAGTACAGGCCGCTGCGCTCGCCGGCGACGCAGGCCTCGAGGTAGTGCGCGTTGTTCTCCATGAACACCGCGTAGTGGCCCAGCCGCTGCAGGCCCTGCGCGCGCAGCAGGTGCGCGAGCTGGTTGCTGCGGGCCTCGAGCTGGCCGTAGGTCAATGCCTTGCCGCTGGTGGCCATGACGAAGGCCGGCCGGTCGGCGAACTGCCGGGCGTACTTGCCTGGGTACATCGGGTCGCTCCTCGGTGGATGGGCGCGGGCCGCCGGGCCGGCGCGATCGACGGCGATTGTCCGGATGGTTCGTGCGGCCGGGCCTGGGGCTTGCCCGCTGTGTCGCCGAGGCGTCAGCGCCGCAGCGCCTGGTGGCCGCGCCGTTGTCGCGCCGCTTCATCGGCGACCCAGCCGTCGAACGCCGCCAGCAGCGGGGCATAGCGTCCGGCATCGCCTTCGAGCGTGCCCAGCGCCAGGCAGGTGGCCTCCAGCGTCGACAGCTGGCCGGGCCGCCGCGCCTTGCGGATCGCATAGCGCGACGGTGGCGGCGAGCGCAGCGGCCAGCGCGGCAGCGCGGCCAGCCAGGGGTTGTCGTGCAGCAGCCTGCGGGTCTTGCGCCAGGTGCCGTCGAGCACCAGCAGGCCGGCGGTGACGGAGCCGGGCGGCGGGTCATCCGCAGCGGCCGGGTACAGCAGCCGCCAGCCTGCCGACGGCAGCGCGTCGGGTTCGAAGCGTTCGCCGACGCGGCACTCGAGCCGCTGCAGGCTCAGCCGCAGCAGCGGCAGGCTGCCCTTGGCCTGGCCGGCCTCCAGCGGGTGCTGCAGCACCTGCACCGGCACCCGGTTGGCGGTGGGGCGTACCCAGGCGCACAGGCAGGCCGGCAGCGGGCGGTCGCAGCGCGGGCAGCGCGCGCGCCGCGGCGCGGCGGCCGCGGGGCAGGGCGGAAGGGTGTCGGCCGGCATCGTGCAGGGACATTGTGGCTTCGGCGGCGCTGCTTGGGCTTGCGCTGGAAGCCGTCGTTCTGTTCTTCCAGCTCGGTGCGGTGGCCGGTCTGGCGAAGTCGGACTCGAAGCTGCCGCTGGCCCTGGACGACGCCCGGTCGATCTACCTGCTGCTGGCCGGCGGCCTGCTGATCGGCTGGGCGCGCAAGGCGCGCGCGGTGCCACCCGGGGACGCCGGCCGCCGCATCCGCATGGCGGTGATCTGCGACCCAGCCACCGCCGAAGCCATGCCGGCGCGCGCCGGTGTCAGGACAAGGCCAGCCGGCGCGGCGCGCCGCCGCGTTCCCATTGCCAGAGCCCGCCGTCGGCGCTGAGCGCCAGCGTCGCGGTGTCGCCCGCCGCGGCGGCGAGCACGGCGTCGCGCAGCTGGCGCGGCTCGATGCCGAAGCCTTCGCCCCAGGCCCACAGGCTGCCGTCGTCGCGGATCGCCAGCGAATGGCGCGATCCGGTGGCAATCGCGCGTGCACCGTCGAAGATCGGGCCCCAGCGGTCGGCCTTGTCGCCCAGGCCGTGCGCGGCCAGCGGGCCGAAGCGGTTCCCGCCGGTGCCCAGCACCATGCCGTCACGGCGCAGGTAGATCGCATGGCCGGTGTGGGCCTTCACCGCCACGGCGTCGCTTGCAGTGCCGACGAAGTCGGGGCTCGCCGCGAGGCGGCCGTCGCCGTACTGGCCGCGGTGCGCCAGGCCGGTGACCCACAGCCTGCCGTCCTGGCGAACGTAGTAGTCGGCGCCGTCGCCGATGCAGGCCGCCACCACGTCGGCGGCCACGCGCCGCGGCGCGGCGCCGCCGTGCCACAGCTGGCGCGACGCATCGATCGCGAACCAGCCCGATTCGCCGGCCGCGAAGGCCGCCACGCCGGACATCAGCAAGTCCGCCTGCCGCGGGTCGTCGCGCCAGCGCAGCAGCCGGCCGTCGTCGAGCAGCGCGAAGCAGGTATCGCGGCCCACGCCCACCTGGCGCACGCCGTCGCGCTGCGACGCGGGCCGGCCCTGGCCGCGCCAGGCGTAGGCCACGCCGCCGACCAGCGCCATGTGGCGCTCGTAGTACGAGGCCAGTGACGGCGCCGATCCGTCGGCCTGGGTGCCGGTGCCGGACAGGGTCATGGCCGATCCGCTGAGCAGTGCGAGGACGCGGCGCCGGCGCATCGGCAGCCGTCAGGCCTTGGCGCCGGCGCGGCGCAGGATCTCGGCGATGGCGCGCTGGCCGCGCGCCTGGGCATGCGCCAGCGGCGTCACGCCCTGGGCATCGGCGAGCTGCAGGTTCGCGCCATGCGCGACCAGCAGGCGCACGATCTCGGTGTGGGCCGCGCCGCCGTCGCCCAGGAGGATGGCCTCGAGCAGTGCCGTCCAGCCGAGGCGGTTGACATGGTCGATGTCGATCCCGGTCTTCAGCAGCTCACGCACCGTCTCCACATGGCCGTGGTGGGCGGCGGGGATCAGCGCCGTGCCGCCGTAGCGGTTGGTGCTCTTCAGGTCGGCGCCCGCGGCCAGCGTCAGCCGCAGGATCTGCAGCCGGCCCTGTGCGCCGGCATAGAGGAAGGGCGTGTCCTGGATGTCGTCCCTGGCGTTGACGTCGGCGCCGCGCTGGATCAGCAGGTGCGCCGCCTCGATGCGGTTGGCCTGGGTGGCCGCCAGCAGCGCGGTGCGGCCGCGCCCATCGCGCGAGTCCACCGGGGTCTCGGCATCGAGCAGCCGGCGCAGCGTCGCGAGCTCGCCGGCTTCGGCGGCCGACACCAGCGCGGCAGCGTCGGCGCGCGTCAGCGCCGGCCAGGCGATGGCCACGGCCAGCAGCGGGCGCCGCCTCACCGCGGCGCTCCCGCATCGGTGAGGGCGTCGCCGTACACCATGCGCGCGATGCCGGCCCAGCCCGCCGCCGCCTCGCACATGCGGCAGGGCCGCGAGGTCGACACCAGCACGCAGCCCGACAGGTCGCGCGTGCGCAGCCGCCGTGCGGCGTCGCGGATCGCCTCCATCTCGGCATGCGCGGTCGGGTCTTCGGTGGTGACCACCCGGCTCGGCGCCGCGCCGACGACGCGGTCGCCTTGCAGCACCACGGCGCCATAGGGCTGATCGCCGCCGCGCAGGGCTTCGTCGCGCAGGGTCTCGGCGCGGCGCATCGCCTGCTGCAAGGCGTTGCCCTGCGCCGTGGCGCCAGCGCCGAGCAGCGGCAAGCCGGCGATCAGGCAATCGCGGCGCGACGGGCCGGCGTGGCGGGGCGGCATGCGCCGATTGTGAGGCCCGCATCGGCCGGCGCGGCGGCCGGGCAGATCCGATCTGGGCCGCTCGGCGTCAGCCGCCACCGGCCTCGTACAAGGACAGGGTGACCCCGGCGCGGGCGAGGAACTCGCGCAGGTGCATCAGGCCCTGCTTGTCGAGCTCGTTGTTGTGGTGGTGCGGACGGTGAAGCACGGCCTCGATGCGATCCTTGGTGACCCTGATCCGTGCGCCCGACAACGGCTCGACTCCGGCGCCGACATGGTGCAGCAGCGACTCGACGTCGCGCCAGTGGATGTTGTGGCTCGGCGGATCCTGAAAGATCAGCCGCAGCGTCTTGGCATGGTGACTGCTCATCGTGGCGCCTCGCTCCGTTGGGTGAAGCGTCAGCCTAGCAGCCCGCGGGTGCGCGGTACCCGCGCTGCATCAATGCCGGGCCGCTGCGCCTTGCCGATCGCACAGCGCGCCGGCGCCGCCGCTGGCCGCGCACCCGCGTTGGCCGGCCGCCGGAGCTCAGCGGAACGGGTTGGCGGTGGCGAACCACAGGCCGATGCCGGTGGCGATGATGAAGGCGCCGTCGGTGACGCCCACCGCCAGGAAGAACCTGGTCTGCAGTGCCGGCATCAATTCGGGCTGGCGGGCGCTGGCCTCCAGCAGCTTCATCGCCGCCAGGCCGATGCCGATGCACGATCCCAGCGCAGGGATGCCGATCAGCAGCGCGACGGCCAGTGGCAGCAGGGGGTTGGGGTCGGTCATCGCAGTCCTTCATCGGCAGTGGCGAGGCCTTCAGTCTGGCCGCCGGACCGCATCAGGTCGATGACCTGCCAGGTCATGACCTGGCTGCGCAGGCCATCGCGGCTCGCGAGACCTCGCTCAGGGCAGCACCAGACCGCGCCGAACGTGGTCGAAGAAGGCCTTGACGCGGCGCAGGTGGCGCATGTCCGGGTGGGTCAGCAGCCAGCAGTCGACCTCGACCTCGGGCAGCGGGCCGCTCAGGTCGACGAGCCCGTCCTGCCCGGCCATCAGGAAGTAGGGCGCGACGCCGATCGCCAGGCCCGAGCGCACCGCGTGCACGACCGACAGCATGCCGTCGCAGCGGATGCGCGGCTCGACCGCGGGATAGCGCCGCTCGCGCCAGCGCCGCGAGGGGTAGACGGCGAGCGCCGGATCGGCGTCGGGCACTGCCCAGTCCATCGCTGCCGGGTCCGTGCCCGGGGCCTGCTGGGCCAGATAGTCGCGGCTCGCCCAAAGCGCCGAGCGGATCGTGCCCAGGCGCACGCCGACCAGGTGCTCGGGCGGCCGCGGCGTGCCGCGCAGCGCGACGTCGGCCTCGCGGCGATCGAGCCGCGCCAGCAGGTTGGACGCCAGCAGTTCGAGCCCGAGCTGCGGGTGCGCGGCGCGAAACGCCGGCAGCAGCGGCATCAGCAGCCCGGCGAGCATCACGTCGTTGCTGGTGATGCGCAGCGTGCCGGTGAGCGCGGCGCGCGCGCCCAGCACGCGCTCGCGCGCGGTCAGCAGCGCCGCCTCGACCGCCTCGGCGTCGGCCGCCAGCGCCTGCGCCAGCTCGCTCGGCGCCATGCCGCGGCGGCTGCGGTCGAACAGCGGCTCGCCGAGCGCACGCTCGAGCCGCTTGACTGCACGGTAGACCGACGAGGTGTCCAGGCCCAGCCGCCGCCCCGCCTCGGCGAGCGTGCCGCCGCGCACGACGGCGAGCACCAGTTCCAGTTCCTTCGCGCCGAGTTCCATGGGCGTTGCTGCAGTGTCCGGCTTCGTGGCCGCCTATTTTCGCGGCTGGCCCGGCTGGCGATAGTCGCAGCCACACCATCCGGAGACCACCGATGAACCCCACTGCCGACGCCACCGCCGCCCCGACTGCCGTCCCCACCGCCGCCCCGACTGCCGTCCCCACCGCCGACGCCACCGCCGACCGCCTTGCGCAGGCCTTCCTGACCCCGCGCCGCGGCGCCGGCGGCACGCCGCCGATCGTGTTGCCGCAGTCGCGGCGCCGCCGCTGGCCGACCTCGCAGGGCGCCGTCGCCGCGGTCGACGCCGGCGCCGGCCCGATCGCGCTGCTGGTGCACGGCTGGGAAGGCGCGGCCGCCGATCTTCAGCCGATTGCGCAGCGGCTGCTCGCCGAAGGGCTGCGCGTCGTCGCGATCGACCTGCCCGCGCACGGCGAGTCCGACGGGCTGCAGACCTCGATCCCGGCGTCGGCCCGGGCGCTGCTGGCGCTGCAGCGCCAGCTCGGCAGCCTGGCGCTGGTGGTCGCGCATTCGGTCGGCGCCGCGGTCGCCGTCGAGGCGATGGCGCTCGGCCTGGACGTGCAGCGCGCGGTGCTGCTCGCTGCCCCGGCGCATTACCTCGATTACGCACGCGGCTTCGCGCGCCAGGCCGGCCTGGACGCCCGGCAGACCGAGGCCCTGGTCGAGGCGCTGCAGCGCCTGGGCGTGGACGTGCGCGATGTCTCGATGCCGGCGCGCGCCCGGCTGCTGCGCCAGCCTGCGCTCTTCGTCCACGCCGAGGACGACCGCATCGTGCCGATCGCCGATGCGGTCGAGTCGAGCACCGCCTGGCCCGGCGCGACCCTGCGGCGCGTGGCCGGCCTCGGCCACCGGCGCCTGCTCGCCGACCCGGCGGTGCTCGACGCCGTCGCCGCCTTCGCCCGCCCGGTGGCCGAGGCGGCGACGGCCTGACCCCGGCCGCCGAGCTGCCGGCGCGGCGCCGGCCCGGCAACGCCGCGCCCTACACTGCGCGGGCGGTTGCCCCGGTTCTCGGCCCCGAGCGCCGCGGCACCGGGAGGGACTGGCTTGAAGCTCGACGCGCTGCTCGGCAGCGCCCTGGTGGCGCTGCAACTCGGCCTGATGGCGGTGATCGCCGGGCTGGCCGCGCCGTTCTTCCTGCAGCGGCAGGCGCCGCTGTTCGCCTGGGCCATCGGCCTGGGCGCCGCCGCGCTGGGCCTGTGGGCGCTGTCGGCCAACCGGCCGGGCAACTTCAACATCCGGCCGCTGCCCAAGGCCGGTGGCCGGCTGGTGCAGGCCGGGCCTTACCGCTGGATCCGCCACCCGATGTACACGTCGATCCTGCTCGCCGCGCTGGCCGGCCTGTACGGCGTCGACCTGCCGCACCGGCCGGCAGTGGGCACGGCCTTCTTCGCGCTGGCCGCGGTGCTGTGGTTCAAGGCCGGGATCGAGGAGCGCTGGATGGCCGCGCAGCACCCGGCCTATGCCGACTATGTCCGGACCACCCGGCGCTTCGTGCCCTGGCTGCTCTGACGACTACCCGACCGACGACGAGGAACGGCGATGGCCATCGAACTGCCCAGAGAACTCAGAGCCCAGATGGTCGCCTCGATCGAGCGCTGGTTCGAGGACGAGCGCGGCGAGCGCATCGGCAACATCGCCGCCGGCGCGCTGCTCGGCTTCTTCATGGACGAGGTCGCGCCGACGATCTACAACCGCGGCGTCGCCGACGCCCAGGAGCGCTTGCTGCAGCGCGTCACCGAGCTCGACATCGAGGTCCACGAGGACGAGTTCCAGTACTGGCGCAAGCGCGAGCCGCAGGCCAAGGCGCGCAAGCGCTGAGCCGTCACGCGTGCAGGACGTTTCGGCCGGCCGATCGAGGACGGTCCGTCCCCTCTAGCGCCAGGACGGCCTCCAGCCGCGGCAAGCTGATCCCGGTCTTTCGGGGTCCATCCCCGCTCGCGCGGGGCCGCCCGACTCCTCGAGCTGCTGCGACGCTGGGGCCCGGGTCCATCTCCGCTCGCGCGGGGCCGCCGTGCGCAAGCTGCGGGTGGACGAACTCGACGAGGGTCCATCCCCGCTCGCGCGGGGCCGCCCTTGCCGAAGGCAAGTCCGGTTGAGTGGCGGGGGGTCCATCCCCGCTCGCGCGGGGCCGCCGTACGACCTGTACCCGTGACGCCCAACGCCAGGGGTCCATCCCCGCTCGCGCGGGGCCGCCCACCACGACGGCAACCCGGCCACCGCATGGATGGGTCCATCCCCGCTCGCGCGGGGCCGCCGTGCGCGAGCTGGTCGAGAAACCGACGCAGTGGGGTCCATCCCCGCTCGCGCGGGGCCGCCGCATGCACCTGATCGGCAAACGTCAGCAGAACGGGTCCATCCCCGCTCGCGCGGGGCCGCCGTCCAGGTGCTGCCGGCCACGGACACGGGGGTGGGTCCATCCCCGCTCGCGCGGGGCCGCCACGAACACGCCCATTTTCGTGTTCCTTCAGTCGGGTCCATCCCCGCTCGCGCGGGGCCGCCCCACCGATGCCGTCGGTGACGCCGAGACGGCGGGGTCCATCCCCGCTCGCGCGGGGCCGCCTCCAACAGGCCGACCGCTTCAAGGGTATCGACGGGTCCATCCCCGCTCGCGCGGGGCCGCCGTGGAAGAACTGACCGTCGGCGGCGGCGTGGAGGGTCCATCCCCGCTCGCGCGGGGCCGCCTACGGGATCGGGGGCCTTAGCCATGCGTGGCGGGGTCCATCCCCGCTCGCGCGGGGCCGCCGACGCCGCCAGCGACGCGGCGCGCGAGCTGGGGGGTCCATCCCCGCTCGCGCGGGGCCGCCATGCCTGCTCGGTGCGGCGGCTGTACTGGCGGGGGTCCATCCCCGCTCGCGCGGGGCCGCCCCGAGCTCGCCCCGGCGTACTGGCCTACGCAAGGGTCCATCCCCGCTCGCGCGGGGCCGCCGATGGCCCAGGGGGCGGTGATGATGTCCAGGAGGGTCCATCCCCGCTCGCGCGGGGCCGCCCTCACCTGCCCGAGCACGCCGATGCGAAGCTCGGGTCCATCCCCGCTCGCGCGGGGCCGCCACGGTGCTCGGCGACTGGACGGGCGGCGTCGTGGGTCCATCCCCGCTCGCGCGGGGCCGCCCACAGCGCCTGTTTGCGGCGCCGGTGCGCGGCGGGTCCATCCCCGCTCGCGCGGGGCCGCCCGATTGGTGATGTACGGGGACATGCCGGCCAGGGGTCCATCCCCGCTCGCGCGGGGCCGCCCCGGGGCGCAGCTGGCGGAACAGATGCAGCACGGGTCCATCCCCGCTCGCGCGGGGCCGCCTGCTTGGCGCTGGGGCGGCCGGGGCCGCTCAAAGGTCCATCCCCGCTCGCGCGGGGCCGCCTGCGCTCGAGGTCGGCGCAGCGCTCGCGCAGGGGGTCCATCCCCGCTCGCGCGGGGCCGCCGCGATTACCGGCCTTGCCAGACCGGTCGCCGCGGGTCCATCCCCGCTCGCGCGGGGCCGCCTGACGAGCCGCACGACCAGGCCGGACGGGTCCGGGTCCATCCCCGCTCGCGCGGGGCCGCTTCGGGCTTGGCCTTGCGCGGGAAGATGTTGTCGGGTCCATCCCCGCTCGCGCGGGGCCGCCGTCATGCGCGCAAAGCCGGCGCCGCCGTCGTAGGGTCCATCCCCGCTCGCGCGGGGCCGCCCGGCCATGGGCCAAGGTCGCCACGCACTATGGGGGTCCATCCCCGCTCGCGCGGGGCCGCCAATTGCGGAGACATGCGGTACTCGTGCGCTCGGGGTCCAACCCCGCTCGCGCGGGGCCGCCCGAAGGCAGGTTCATGATGGCTCTCCGGTATGGGGTCCATCCCCGCTCGCGCGGGGCCGCCGCCCGCCCAGCGAACAACCCGCCACCCGGCGGGGGTCCATCCCCGCTCGCGCGGGGCCGCCGCTTTGCACGCCGGGGCAGGTGAGTGCGATGTGGGTCCATCCCCGCTCGCGCGGGGCCGCCGCCACTCAACCGGACCCGCCTGCGGCTGGCCGGGGTCCATCCCCGCTCGCGCGGGGCCGCCTCGAAGTACCCATTCATCCGCATGTGGCGCGAGGGTCCATCCCCGCTCGCGCGGGGCCGCCGTGTGGTGTTCGGGCTGCGGCTCAGCTCGAACGGGTCCATCCCCGCTCGCGCGGGGCCGCCGCGCCAGCGCGACCTTCAAACCGCTCCACATCGGGTCCATCCCCGCTCGCGCGGGGCCGCCCGTCAGCGTGACCATCGCGCAGTAGGTCGGCAGGGTCCATCCCCGCTCGCGCGGGGCCGCCAAGCCCCGCCGCCGCCACCACATGCGCAGCAGGGGTCCATCCCCGCTCGCGCGGGGCCGCCGTGGAGGTGCCGCCGCTGATCTGGCTGAACATGGGTCCATCCCCGCTCGCGCGGGGCCGCCCCGGCAGCCGATCGGGCATCGGCACGCAGGGCGGGTCCATCCCCGCTCGCGCGGGGCCGCCCGTGGCACGGCCGCTGACGCCAAAGCCCCGGCGGGTCCATCCCCGCTCGCGCGGGGCCGCCGCCGAGCTGTGCAGCGACGACACGGCCGGGTTGGGTCCATCCCCGCTCGCGCGGGGCCGCCCAGGCATCGATGCCGGCGCGGATCTCGGCCAGGGGTCCATCCCCGCTCGCGCGGGGCCGCCGCGCGTTGAATGCGTGGTATCGCACCTTGCCGGGGTCCATCCCCGCTCGCGCGGGGCCGCCTTGCCGAGGGTATCCAGCGCGCAGAGATAGGCGGGTCCATCCCCGCTCGCGCGGGGCCGCCCATTGCTGCCATGATGTACCCCTCGGTGAATCGGGTCCATCCCCGCTCGCGCGGGGCCGCCATCGCCCTGGGGGCCTGCTATGCGGCATTCCGGGGTCCATCCCCGCTCGCGCGGGGCCGCCATTTCGCGGTTCTTCTGGACCGCTGGAGACCTGGGTCCATCCCCGCTCGCGCGGGGCCGCCCAGTCCAGCGGACGCCGTACCGGCGCCGCTGACGGTCCATCCCCGCTCGCGCGGGGCCGCCCTGGTCGTCTACCGGCACGGTCTGCAGCCTGGGGGTCCATCCCCGCTCGCGCGGGGCCGCCCACCTCGGCCACCAGGTGCAGCTCGGCATCGGCGGTCCATCCCCGCTCGCGCGGGGCCGCCCAAACGCAACGCCGACCCCGGCACTCTGTGGAGGGTCCATCCCCGCTCGCGCGGGGCCGCCCGGCTGGGGGGCGGGCCCGATGTTCCGCCTCCGGGTCCATCCCCGCTCGCGCGGGGCCGCCGTTGCAGACCAGACGATGCATCCCGGCCGACAGGGTCCATCCCCGCTCGCGCGGGGCCGCCTGTAGCGCCAAGCCCCCACCCCGCACCCGTAAAGGTCCATCCCCGCTCGCGCGGGGCCGCCCGACCATGAAATCGCCGGACGCGGCTTCGCGGGGGTCCATCCCCGCTCGCGCGGGGCCGCCGTCTCCGCAGCCGGGGTCATTCGCCGGCTGCAGGGTCCATCCCCGCTCGCGCGGGGCCGCCGGCTGGGAGTGGCATTGTCATTGTTGACTAATGGGTCCATCCCCGCTCGCGCGGGGCCGCCCGCTCCGGGGCGGGTTTCTCGGCGTGGGGAAACGGTCCATCCCCGCTCGCGCGGAGCCGCCGACGATCCGCGCGCCGGGGTCGACCTGCCCGAGGGTCCATCCCCGCTCGCGCGGGGCCGCCCGTGAAGAGCAAGGACGCCAACGTCTCCCACGGGGTCCATCCCCGCTCGCGCGGGGCCGCCGGCTACTCGGCTCGGGCGCCGGTTACCAAAACGGGTCCATCCCCGCTCGCGCGGGGCCGCCGTCGACGTGCGCCAGTCCGAAGGCGACATCATGGGTCCATCCCCGCTCGCGCGGGGCCGCCGCCGATGGCGTTGTGACGCCCAACCCGGCGCCGGGTCCATCCCCGCTCGCGCGGGGCCGCCTCGTTGATCGGGCTCGGCGTCATCGCGGCCATGGGTCCATCCCCGCTCGCGCGGGGCCGCCTCCAAGCGCGTGGCCGACGTCGGCGGCACCACGGGTCCATCCCCGCTCGCGCGGGGCCGCCCAACACCACTACCGTGACGATTATCAACAACGAGGTCCATCCCCGCTCGCGCGGGGCCGCCCGAAGCGATTCTTTCATCGGCAGGCGGGCAGGCGGTCCATCCCCGCTCGCGCGGGGCCGCCCGTTGCGGATCACGCGGCCGCTCCCGTCACGACGGTCCATCCCCGCTCGCGCGGGGCCGCCTCGGGCACCTACTGGCCCGAGCCGGGGGACTGGGGTCCATCCCCGCTCGCGCGGGGCCGCCCCAGGCCGCAGCACGCGCCGGCTGGCAACCCGGGGTCCATCCCCGCTCGCGCGGGGCCGCCGACCAGGAAGAGTGCAACGCGCTCGCGCGGGAGGGTCCATCCCCGCTCGCGCGGGGCCGCCGCCCTCGTCGCGCATGCTGAGGCGGTCGTCGAGGGTCCATCCCCGCTCGCGCGGGGCCGCCTGCTGCAGGCCGGCGATGATGGCCGCGCTGGTGGGTCCATCCCCGCTCGCGCGGGGCCGCCGTCAGCGCGGCCAGGCGCGTCGACGCCCAGGTGGGTCCATCCCCGCTCGCGCGGGGCCGCCTGCGTCGGCGCCCCAGTCCTTGTCAGCGCGTGGGGTCCATCCCCGCTCGCGCGGGGCCGCCTGTCGTGGTGTCGTCTTCGCCGGTCATGGCCGGGGTCCATCCCCGCTCGCGCGGGGCCGCCCTGAGGCCCAGATAGGCCGCGTCGATCTGCGGGGGTCCATCCCCGCTCGCGCGGGGCCGCCGGGCTGCTGCCCGCGGACTGGTGGGAGACCGCGGGTCCATCCCCGCTCGCGCGGGGCCGCCTGTTACACCGCGGGGTGCGCGGTCGAATTCATGGGTCCATCCCCGCTCGCGCGGGGCCGCCCACCGCGGTCTCGGCGGCCAGGTAGGCGGCGAGGGTCCATCCCCGCTCGCGCGGGGCCGCCTCGGCCAAGTTGTCGATGACGGCTCCGACCCAGGGTCCATCCCCGCTCGCGCGGGGCCGCCAGCAGCGTGGTGTTGGCGTCGTCGCGGCTGCGGGGTCCATCCCCGCTCGCGCGGGGCCGCCATGCTGACCACCGTGTCCCGCATGGCCTCGCGGGGTCCATCCCCGCTCGCGCGGGGCCGCCCATTCGCGCATCGCCGGCGACTGGCCCAGGAAGGGTCCATCCCCGCTCGCGCGGGGCCGCCACCATGCCGTATGACACTGGCGCGGGTGGGTACGGTCCATCCCCGCTCGCGCGGGGCCGCCGTGTCGGCGCGCTGCTGGATGGTGATGCGGCGGGGTCCATCCCCGCTCGCGCGGGGCCGCCTAGACCGGCTGGCACAGCGCCACGGTGATCCAGGGTCCATCCCCGCTCGCGCGGGGCCGCCGCCGAGTTCGTCAGCCTGGACGCCTACACCGCGGGTCCATCCCCGCTCGCGCGGGGCCGCCTGCAGACGCAGCGCCTTGGGCGTGTGGCGGTAGGGTCCATCCCCGCTCGCGCGGGGCCGCCGGCTCGGCGACCAGCCGTTCGAGGGTGGTCTGGGGTCCATCCCCGCTCGCGCGGGGCCGCCCAGTCGACGCCTCGGCTGAACTCCGCCAGTGCGGGTCCATCCCCGCTCGCGCGGGGCCGCCTTTCACGGCCCGCGGGCCGATCAGCCGATCATGGGTCCATCCCCGCTCGCGCGGGGCCGCCTGTGACAAGAGCAAGCCGACGTGCATCGCGAAGGGTCCATCCCCGCTCGCGCGGGGCCGCCCAGACGTGGTGAAGCTGGCGCTGGCTGGCGGACGGTCCATCCCCGCTCGCGCGGGGCCGCCCCGCCCTGCCGTCACGATAGCCCCCCCCCCGAAGGTCCATCCCCGCTCGCGCGGGGCCGCCGCAAGGACGAGGCGGATGCACGGGCGCAGGCGGGGTCCATCCCCGCTCGCGCGGGGCCGCCCGCGCACCTCGTAGATCAGCTCGCCGGTCGCGGGGTCCATCCCCGCTCGCGCGGGGCCGCCGCCGCTGGCCGACTACGGCAATCGCATCCCGAGGGTCCATCCCCGCTCGCGCGGGGCCGCCGCGGCCAAATAACTTCAAATGGGGCCATTCCCGGGTCCATCCCCGCTCGCGCGGGGCCGCCAGGACTTCATTCACCGCACCGTGAGCGACTCGGGGTCCATCCCCGCTCGCGCGGGGCCGCCATCTTCGGGCTCTTCTCGGCCTTTTCGGTGTACGGTCCATCCCCGCTCGCGCGGGGCCGCCGGCATGGCCTTCGGCCAGCAGGGCCTGCAGCAGGGTCCATCCCCGCTCGCGCGGGGCCGCCATTGGCGGCCCTTGTGGTCAGGTGAGCTTGGCGGGTCCATCCCCGCTCGCGCGGGGCCGCCAGCTTCTTGCCTGGGAACCCGCCGCCCGTGGTGGGTCCATCCCCGCTCGCGCGGGGCCGCCCGGCCACAGCCAGGCGGTGCACGGTAACACCAGGGTCCATCCCCGCTCGCGCGGGGCCGCCTCCCAGCAGCTTTCGCCGCGGAAGTCCTCGACGGGTCCATCCCCGCTCGCGCGGGGCCGCCGCTCGCGGCCAGCTCGAGCAGCCGGCGCGATAGGGTCCATCCCCGCTCGCGCGGGGCCGCCATGTAGGCATTGAGCACGGCGACGCTTGATTCGGGTCCATCCCCGCTCGCGCGGGGCCGCCGCGCCGGTGCCGGACTTCAGCACCAGGCGGTGGGGTCCATCCCCGCTCGCGCGGGGCCGCCCGGTGCAGTCCCTGAGAGAGGCGCTGTTGGGCGGGTCCATCCCCGCTCGCGCGGGGCCGCCGAGGCGTGGGCCTCGGCATGGGGCATCCGGCAGGGTCCATCCCCGCTCGCGCGGGGCCGCCGGCACCTCGACCAGGCCGCCGAAGGTGGTGCCGGGTCCATCCCCGCTCGCGCGGGGCCGCCACGGCCCCGGCAGCATCGACCCGCAGAAAGAAGGGTCCATCCCCGCTCGCGCGGGGCCGCCCCGGGGCGCAGCTGGCGGAACAGATGCAGCACGGGTCCATCCCCGCTCGCGCGGGGCCGCCCGAGGCGCTGAGCGCGCTGTGGCACGTGGTGAAGGTCCATCCCCGCTCGCGCGGGGCCGCCTCCTCGCCGCGCTCGCGCACCACCCGGAACAGGGGTCCATCCCCGCTCGCGCGGGGCCGCCGATGTCAAGCCAAGCCGACCACGTGATGGCTGGGGTCCATCCCCGCTCGCGCGGGGCCGCCCGATTGACCTGATGACGTGGTGCATTGACAAGGGGTCCATCCCCGCTCGCGCGGGGCCGCCTCGTCGAGCTTGGTCGCCGCGGCCGCGAACGGGGGTCCATCCCCGCTCGCGCGGGGCCGCCAAGCCCCGCCGCCGCCACCACATGCGCAGAAGGGGTCCATCCCCGCTCGCGCGGGGCCGCCGCACAGATGCTCGGTGATCCAGCACCCGGCAAGGGTCCATCCCCGCTCGCGCGGGGCCGCCTCCTCCTCGGTCTCCTCGGTCTCGGTGATCTCGGGTCCATCCCCGCTCGCGCGGGGCCGCCTAGATGATGTCGCTGGCGATCACCGGGAAATGGGGTCCATCCCCGCTCGCGCGGGGCCGCCGAGCCTGTAAGGAGAGCAACCATGATCCGCAAGGGTCCATCCCCGCTCGCGCGGGGCCGCCAAGTCGAGCTGGCCCATGGCCTTGCCCGATCCGGGTCCATCCCCGCTCGCGCGGGGCCGCCATTCGGTCCGCCGTGCCGACGCTGACCCTCACGGGTCCATCCCCGCTCGCGCGGGGCCGCCAAGCCCCGTTCGTGCTCTAGCGGTGCCCGGCAGGGTCCATCCCCGCTCGCGCGGGGCCGCCACCATCGTCTCGCTGCACCCGCTGAACAGCCAGGGTCCATCCCCGCTCGCGCGGGGCCGCCGGCCTCGATGCTGTCGTTCACGGCCTGGCGCAGGGTCCATCCCCGCTCGCGCGGGGCCGCCCAACGGCGGGTGAGTTCATCTTGTTTCTCCAAGGGTCCATCCCCGCTCGCGCGGGGCCGCCGTGAAGGACAGCGTGCAGTCGGTGGCCGATGAGGGTCCATCCCCGCTCGCGCGGGGCCGCCCCACCTGATGCAGGTGCCTTCGTGGATGCCGAGGGTCCATCCCCGCTCGCGCGGGGCCGCCCTCATCGCGGGCTTTCCGCCTTGGCAGCGGCGGGGTCCATCCCCGCTCGCGCGGGGCCGCCTCCAGCGCGCTCATGGGCATGTAGTCGATGGTGGGTCCATCCCCGCTCGCGCGGGGCCGCCCGAGACCGCTGCCGCCGACGACCACGTCGACGGGGTCCATCCCCGCTCGCGCGGGGCCGCCCCGCCGGTGCCGCTGCAGAACTGGCAGGTCACGGGTCCATCCCCGCTCGCGCGGGGCCGCCCTGGGCGGGCTGTGGGTGCCGAGGCCGTTCGGGGGTCCATCCCCGCTCGCGCGGGGCCGCCCCGCTGCCGATGCTGTGCCCGTGCCAGCCGATGGGTCCATCCCCGCTCGCGCGGGGCCGCCCGCTGGGCGCGGCCGATGGCGATCTGCACCGCGGGTCCATCCCCGCTCGCGCGGGGCCGCCGCCGACCTCTCGCACCTGTGAAGAGGCCGAACGGGTCCATCCCCGCTCGCGCGGGGCCGCCGAACAGGTCACGCCGATCGTCGCCGCCGCGGGGGGTCCATCCCCGCTCGCGCGGGGCCGCCCACCAGCGCGGGGGTTTCTCTTTGCGGGTCCAGGGTCCATCCCCGCTCGCGCGGGGCCGCCGTTCCCGTCGGTGCTGTTCGACCTGGCCGCCGGGGTCCATCCCCGCTCGCGCGGGGCCGCCTGTGCGGATCACGGTCCAGCGTCGCCGCCAGAGGGTCCATCCCCGCTCGCGCGGGGCCGCCCTGGCAACGAACGACAGATAGGCATCAAGGTCGGGTCCATCCCCGCTCGCGCGGGGCCGCCCCGCCGCCGGCGGCGGTGAGACTGGCGGCGGTGGGTCCATCCCCGCTCGCGCGGGGCCGCCGCCGCGCCGCTAGGTGTCGGCTCGAATTGCGTGGGTCCATCCCCGCTCGCGCGGGGCCGCCCTCGATGCTGGCCACCATCGACTTGGTGTCGCGGGTCCATCCCCGCTCGCGCGGGGCCGCCTGTTGATCGTAACTTCACGAACAGAAAGCGAATTTTGAAAGAGCGCGGCTCATTACTTGGTGGAAACCCGATGCATCAGCAATGCGCCGTCGATCTGCACTGGTCGGCGCGACGGGGTGCCGAGTGTCCGCACCGCGATGCCACCATCGCAGGACATGTCTGGGTACAACAAGGTGAGCGACCCCTGTCCGAGTGCCGCATGCCAATCGGATACCACGCGCCAGAGCTTGTCGCGTGCCTTCGGTGTCAGGCTCTTGCTGACGTACACCCCTGGAGACGCCTCAAGCATGGCCGACGCCAAGAAACCGCGGAAGCGGTCCTCCACGTCACGAGTGATCAGCACCGTCAGGCCCATCGCGCTCCAGCCCCAGTCCCAACAGGCTCTTGATGTCGTCGATCATCGAGGCGATCAGCTGCTGGCGCCTGAACTCGCGCGAGGCGGTCTGCCGGACCAGGCGGTCGATGGGCTGGTCCTCGCCCTGCGTCACGCGCTTGGCGACGTGGAAGGCGATGCGCAGCGTCACCGCCTCCCGGTACAGGTCGGCCACATCGAGCACGAACGACTGGTCGGAATCCTCGTGGACGAAGCCCAGCTGTGGCAGTGCCGATACCGCCGTGACCGCGATCGCGGCGGCTGCCTGCACGGCCGACGCAGCGTGGTTGATGGCCTGGTTGGCGGCGTCGGCCTCGTCGGGTCGGTGGCGGTCGTAGCGCCGGCCCTTCCAGGCCAGACCGAAGGACTGCGCCAGCAGCTTGTAGCTTTCCTTGACGCGCGCGCCCTCGATGCCGCGCAACACCTCGATGTCGCGGTGCGGCAGTATTTCGCCCAGCCGGCGGGCGTACATCTTGCGTGCCGTGGCCACGCGGGCCTTGTCGTCGGCCCACAGCCGGGCCTGGGCACGCGCCACGTCCGAGCGGTCGGGCCCCAGCGGCGGTGCGGTGTAGATCCGGGTGCCCTCGGTGCCCACCGCCACCAGCGCCGTGCCGTGGCGGGCCAACAGGCGCAGCACGTCGTGAGTCAGGCTGGTGCCGGGGCCGATCAGCAGTGCCGAGATCGTCTGGTGCGGCAGCTGGTAGTCGCCGGCCGGCAGCACGCCGCCGCCGGAGCTGAAGCCCAGGCAACCGTCGACCACGCTCAGCTGGCCGCGGTCCAGGTAGAGCAGGCCGTGCCGGTCGGCATGGGCGATCTGCACCCGTTCCAGACCGAGCCGGCCCTTGAGCATCAGCCGCTCCGGTGGAAGGCTCCGGGCGGCGCCAGCAGCAGGCAGCCGAAGCCGAAAGCGCGGTGCCGACCGAGTCCGCGCGCCAACAGCGCGCCGAATGCCGCGCCGTCGCCCACGCGCAGGCTGCCGCGCACGGTCAGGTCCGGCAGCCGCCCGCGGCGGCCGTGCCGAGGCGCGGCGCCGGCCTGGGTGCGCCGCACCATGTCGGTCAGGTGGAAGCTCACCGTTTCATGCCCCAGCCACTCGGCGGCGCCGCCGCGAGCCAGCTGGGCGCGCAGCCATGCGGCATAGGCCGCGACTCGGTCGCCCGGGGTCGACGCGAGGTCGGGGTGGTAGGCGGCGTCGATCTCGACATAGGCCCCTTCCGCCCGGGCGCGGCTGCGCACCACCGGTGCCACCCGCACCTCGAAACTGAAGCGTTCGCCGGCGCGCCAGTCCTGTGGCATCGGCTTGGCCAGCAGATCGTGCAGGCGCAGCGCGGCGGTGGCTTCGGGGTCGTGGTTGTCCAGCGCCGCGGCGCGGGCCAACTCGTCGGGGTGCGCCGCGGTGTAGCCGACCAGCTCGGCCTGACCGGCGCGTTGCCGCAGCGCGAAGGGTTTCGGCGCCAGCGAGCCCAGCGCGGCCCGCGTCGCGGCGTGCAGGGCATAGCCCGGATCGTCGGCGGCGTCGCGCAGGCCGCTGGCGCGCGCCCAGCGTGCCAGCCGCACCATGTCGGGCTGCAGGCGCACCAGTGTGAGCGCGTCGGTCATGGCGTGGTGGTCGCCGGCGCCAGCAGTTCGCGGATGGTCTGCTGGCCGGCATGCACGTCCAGCGCGAAGCGTCGCTCGTCGCTGCTGCGGTGGCCGATCTCCGGGCCGGGCCAGGCGACGGCCGGGTCGCGGCAGAACAGCGCGGGTTCGGCGTCGGCGTCGTGCGACAGCGGGCACTGCGCCAGCGCGGCCACCGTGTCGGCCGCGTCGACCAGGCCGACCAGCAGCCGTTGCGAGGGCAGGCAGTTCTTGCGGCCGATGAACAGCGGCCGTGCCGGGTGTTGCAGCGCGGCGGCCAGGTCGTCCAGCGTCGGCGCTTCGTCGGTCGGGTCCAGCCGCAGCGCCACGGCCAGGGAAGCGTCGGCGCGGTAGTTGCGCCAGCGGATGTGCGGCGCGTCGTAGGTATTGGCACCGCCGGCCCGGGTCTCGACCGTGCCACGCGTGGTCCAGCCACTTTCGTCCGCGTGCAGCTGGGCGGTCTGGAAGTCGGTGAAGGGATGGCCGGCGCGGTCGATGCGGGCGGCCCAGCGCAGGCGTTCCTGCAGCCGGTCCAGCGCCGCGGGACGGTCGCGGCGGCAGCCCAGCGCATTGCCCAGCAGGCCGGTGAGCAGCGAGGCTGCGGGCCAGCGCTGCACCGGCCGCCGCTGGTCCACCGCCGGGCTGCCCAGTGACAGCATCGGAGCCTCCAGCCGCAACAGCAGGTGCGCGGACACGTTCAGGCCTCGGGCTTTGCGGCGACCGGGCTGCCGACTTCGGTCTGCAGCCAGTCCACCAACCCGCCCAGCGGCAGCTGCGCGATGTCGGCCAGTGCCGGCGGCGTCACGCTCATTTGGCGCCGCTGGGTCTGCACGCCGTAGGCGGCGTCAAGCTGCTGCAGATGGGTCTGCAGCACGGCCATCGCACCGGCGAACACGTCGTCGCCGCCGCCGTCGCGCGGCAGCGGCACGGCCTTGCGGAAGGCATTGGCCAGCGTGCGCGGCTGGTCGTCGCCCAGTTCCACCAGCAGCCACTCGGCATGGGCGAAGGGGGCGGTCGAACCCTTCTTGGCGCCGGGCGAGACGCGCGCGACAAGCTGCAGCAGCCGCCCGGCGACTTGCCCTGCCAGTGCTGCATCGCCGCCGAGGTTGGCCACCAGCAGGCCGACGTCGATGTTGACGTAGCCATAGAACAGCCCGCTGGTCAGTTCGACGTCGAACATCCCGGCCGAACCGGCGTCGGCCTCCGGGTCGCGGTTGCGCAGGTCGTCCACCGCAGTGGCGAAGTCGAGGTCACGCTCCATCGCGTGCACGGTGAAGGCGTGGGCCACGTGCACCGGCGCATCGCGGTTGGCCGCCGGGTCCGACGTGACCATGCGGCCGAACAGCGCCGATTCCAGCCCGGCTGCCGCGGCGCCCAGCGCCCGAAGGTTCTTGCGCAGGTCCTGCAGCGCGTCCTTCAGGGCTTCGGCCAGGGCCTTCTCCTGCGCCTTGTTCGGTTTGCTGTCGGCCGCCAAGCCCGCGACGCTGGCCTGGCCGATCTCCAGCAGCGCTCGGGCCTGCTGGACCAGATAGTCGATCTCGGGGTGGCCGAAGAACAGGGCCTGCCTGCTCTTGGCGTCCTTGCCCTTGTCGCCATAGAGCGCGACCAGCAGCGCATCGGCCACCGCAGCCTGCACCGCCGGGTGCACGGTGAGGCCTTCCAGCGCCCGAGGCAGGATGGCGCCTTGCACCACCTCCTTGGTGCGTTCGCCCATCGGGCGGCCCAGGCTTTGCAGCGAGAAGGGCACGCGTTGCGCCGCCACATGGTCGGCCTCGCCGGCAAAGCGCCAGTGCCGCTTCAGGCTCTGTGACGAGATGCGGGTCCGTGTGCTGCCGCCGAAGGGCAGACGCTTGGCCATGCCCGCGTCGTCGCGGTTGATCAGCGCGGCCGGGTAGCTGGCCAGGCTGTGGATCTGAATGAAGCGGGGCAGGGTCATCGCGGGGTCCTCCTGATCGTGAGTTGCTCTGGTGTGCGGACGTGCGGCTTGGTGCACAGGGCTTTGGCGCGCGCGGTTCAGGTTGCGGCGGGCCGGCCCGCCGCGGCCTTGGCCGCCACGGCCCGCAGGTAGCCCTGGACAATGCGCCGGCGTGCGTGGTCGGCCCGCATCAGGGTTCGCGGGTCGTCGCGGTCGGCCAGCGCCAGATCGGCCAGGGGCTGCCAGTCGACGGCGGTGCCGGCCGCAGCCAGCCTACGGGCCAGGGCAGGCAGCAGGTCGGCCAGCAGCGGAGTGTCGGCCTCCACCAGCTGACGCAGCCGTGCCTCGCTGAGGCCTAGCTCGGCCAGTCGCGCACCGGTGTCCAGGCGGGGCTGGTGCGCACCCTGCACGATGGCCAGGCAGTGCACGAGCAGGCCCCAGCGCGGCTGCAGCGCGCTGCCCGGCGGCAGGTCCAGACCGGCGTCCAGCAGCACCTGCTGCACTTCGAATACGTTGTGCCGACCCTCCTGTCCCGGATGGAATCGGCGAAGCGCGGCCAGCAGGCCGCGGTCCACGTGTGGTGCCGAAAGGCGCTGCGCGATGCGCAGCAACGGGTCAACCTGGCGGGCGGCGTCGGGCTGGCCGACCTGCGGATCGGGCGTGTCAGGCGAGGTCGACATTGGCGGTCTCCGTGGCGGGCGCGTCGGCCGGTGCGGCCGGCAACAGGTGCCGGAAATGCTTGAACAGGCCGCCGACGAACACCCGTTCGGCGCGTGCACGGGCGA
This sequence comes from Burkholderiaceae bacterium, assembly GCA_016790515.1. Lineage (GTDB taxonomy): Bacteria > Pseudomonadota > Gammaproteobacteria > Burkholderiales > Burkholderiaceae_C > Pseudaquabacterium. Next base: position 38,109 of record JAEUOY010000064.1, read on the forward strand.
ATACCCGCGAGCGGTCGCGGCTCGGCAAGGCTTCGCAAGCCTCGGCGACCAGGGCGTCGGCCACGGTACGCAGCTGGGCCAGCCAGCGGCTCTCGGCTGCGCTGTCATCCAGATCGGCCTCCAGCGTGGCGAACAGCAGGCCGTAGAACACCTCGTCGACCTGCTGGTCGAAGCGGGCGACCCAGGGCGCGACGAACTTCGCGAAGTCGTTGTTCTGCCAATCGGGCTCGTCGCTGCCATCGACGAATTGCAGCAGCGCGGGACGCAGCACCTTGCCCTGCAGTGTGCCCGCCATGTCGACGAATCGCTGGGCTCGCTGCGCCAGCTCGTCGCGGTGCTCGGCGAAGTGGCGCAGCGCCCGCCCGCGCAGCGGGATCTCGCGGCGCAGCAGCCCGTCGCTGCGGCCCGAGCCGCCTACCAGCACCTGGGCCAGCAGCGCGCCGGCGTGTTGCTCCTGCGGCGTCGGGCGGGCCAGCAACGGCAGCACGCAGCGCGCGCCGTCGAACAGGATCGGTGACAGGCTGCGGTAGCCGAAGCTGCCGGCGTGCGCGGTCAGCGCCTTGGTGCTGCCGTCTTTGCTGTCCTTGACCAAAGGCAGCCAGGGGTCCATCACGACGCCGTTGCGGTCCTTCGCATCGACGCGGGCCGTGGCACTGGCCGCGGTGAGGGCCTGCAGCGTGTCACCCTCGCGCCGTAGCCGGACCCGACGACACACCTCCAGGCACAGAGGGTGCACGCTCGCCAGCGCCAGCGGTGCAGCGCCCCAGGGCGTCAGCCAGAGCAGTCGGTGCTCCAGCGCGGTGCCGATGCCGTGCGCGTCCAGCGCCTGCTCGCGCAGGTTCTCGGCCTGGGTCAGCAGCGCCGTCAGGTCGCGCCGGAACTCCGGACCCGATCCCCGTTCGACGACGAAGCGGAACTGTGGGCGCGAGCTGAAGCCGCCGTTCATGCGCATGGTGTTGTAGTTGCCGGCCCCCAGGAAAGCCGAGAAGCCCTGCAGCGAGACGAGCGCAAACACCAGCGCATCGACCTCGCCAGCGCCGGCCAGCGGCAGCTTGCCGGACTTCTCATCGTGGTGCTTGCTGGTGATCAGCAGGTCGATGTCCTGCGCCGAGTCCAGCACGCGCCGGTAGTCGGCCTGTCCGCCCGGCAGGCAAGGCGACTGCAGAAATGCCGGTTGCAGCCAGTCGTCGACGACCAGACACCAGGACACGTCGTTCGGATGGTCAGCCGTCAGTGCCCGCAGCAGGCTGCGCCAGTCGGCGCCGTCGATGGGTGGGGCGTCGCGTCCGGCCAGCTCCAGGGCCAAGTAGGCCAGCTGCACCAGGAAGGCATGCCAGGCCGGCTGTTGGTGCGGCCGCAACAGGGGGAAGTCAAGCGCCTCGCCGGCGGACATCCTGGCCAGCAGTTCGGGGAGGTCGAGCCGGGCGGGCGCGCCGCCCGCTGGCCGCACCAGGATCAGCGGATCGGTCAGCAGGTTCAGAGCGCGCACCGGCCGGCTCCGGTCCCCGCTTGCGCGGGGTACAAGCCCGTTCTGGCTTCAACCAATGCGGACCATCTCCGCGGCGGCGGAGTGGCATCGTTGTGGTCGGAATACATCAAAAAGCTCCCTGATGAACCATTGATTGAAAAATTGGTTTCTTAAACAGATCATGCTTGTTGCCCGACCACTCGGTAAATCAGCTCAAACCCTGTGTACGGGGCGCTATCCTCGGCGGCCATGAAGCCGTCCGCAGCTCTGTCCTCGCATCGGATCGCGGTGCGTCGCCTGGCCGCGCGCTTCCACACCGCCAACCCGCGCGTATTCGGCTCGGTCGCGCAAGGTGTGGACCAGGACGGCAGCGACCTCGACCTGCTGGTCGATGCACTGCCCCAGGCCACCTTGCTGGACCTGGGCGGTCTGCAGGCAGCGCTGGAAGACCTGCTGGGGGTGCCGGTGGATGTGCGCACCCCGCTCGACCTGCCCGCCTCCTTCCGCGACGAGGTGCTGCGTCAGGCGCAACCGGTGTGAAGCCCGAACGCCGCGCCGACTACCTGGCCCACATGGTCGATGCGGTGCAGACCGCGCTGTCCTACGTGGCTGGCATGGACCGCGATACCTTTCTTTCCGACCGCCGCACCCAGCAGGCGGTGCTGCACAACATCCTGGTGCTGGGCGAGGCGGCGACACAGCTGGGCCAGGCCGCGCCGGATTGGGTGTCCGCTTGTCCCGAGATCCCCTGGGCCGGGCTGCGCGGCATGCGCAACCGCATTGCGCACGGCTATTTCGACATCGACCTCGGCGTGGTCTGGACCACGGTGCACGACGCCATGCCGGCGTTGCTGCCGCAGCTGAGGGCAGCGCAGGCTCGCCTGGCAGCTGATCCGCCTGCGGGCTGATCCGCCCGTCGGGTCAGGCGGGCCGCAGCCCCAGGCGGTCGTAGCGCAGCGTGGCGCCGGCCACCGCGAAGCTCAGGGCGACCTCTCCCCGATCCAGCGACTCGATCTCCGGGGGTGAGGAGGAGGGCGTCAGCTTGGGCAGCATCCAGCGTGGCACGGTCAGCTGTGTCAGCTGCTGGCCGAGCGGGCTGGTCCAGGGCCGGGGCAGGTCGATGTCGACGCCCTCCAGCCCCAGGCGGGTGCGCGCCACGTCGCCCAGGTCGGTCCAGGCGCTCTGGTTCCAGTCCTCGTCCCAGCGCACCAGCAGCGGCGCGGCCTGGCCCGCCTGGCCGGCCTGTTCGCCCAGGTACTCGAGGCGAGCGGTGGGCCAGACGCCGCCCAGTTCGCCGGCCAGTGCATCCAGGCGCGCGCCGTCGGCGCCGGCCTCGACCAGGCCGCGGTTGTGGTCGGGGATCAGCCACTCGGGCCGGGTCTGCATGTCCTCCAGCAGGCGCAGGCAGGCCTCGATGGCCACCAGGTTGTTGTAGGCGCCGCGTCTGCCCAGACCGAGGCCGCGGCCACCTCCCGGCACGAGCAGGCCGGACAGGTCGCGTTCCTCGGGCGTCAGTACCACGACGTGCGGGCTGCGGTACCCGGCTGGTCGCCACGCGTCACGGTCCCGGTGGCGGTGCAGTCGGCCCAGGCGTTGCAGCAGCACGTCGATCGGGACCAGGTCGCTGACCATCAGGTCGGCGTCGCAGTCGAGGCTGATTTCCAGCGTCTGCGTGCCCACCAGCACGCGCGGCCGGGTGTCGCACGCCGCGGGCTTGCCGAAGGTCTGCTCCACCGCGGCGTCCAGACAGCGCCGGTCTTCGAAGGCGTAGCGGCCATGGTGCATTGCGACCGTGTTGGTCGTGCCGGCGCGAAACAACGCCGGGTGGTCTGCGCCCATTCGCTGTTCGATTGCCTGCTGCGTGGCCAGCGCCTGGGCCACGGTGTTGCGCAGCACCAGAACGCGGGCGCCGGCGGCCACCGCGCTGGCCACCCGCTCGGCCACACGTTCCGGGTCGCGCATTGCGGTCAGCAGGCTGCGGCCGATGCGGCGCTGCGGCGCTGCGCGTTGGCAGGCCACCAGGGCCCGGGCGTCGGCAATACACGGGTAGGGCGCCTCTCCTGCTGCCGCCGGAGCCGCGTTGCCGCTGGGTGCGCCCCAGGCCCGTTGGCGCTGCCCGGCTTGCAGCAGCCGAGATCGAGCCTCGCCGGTCAGCGTGGCCGACATCAACAGGCCGTGCCCGCCGGCGCGAACGTGCCGGTGCAGCGCCGCGCGCAGCAGCGCCGTCATGTAGGCATCGGAGGCATGGACCTCGTCCACCACCACCAGCGCGCGCAGCAGCGCCGTGCCGCGCAGGTGGGCATGCTTGGTTTGCAGCACGGACAGCAGGAACTGATCGATGGTTCCGGTGGCAAGGGCAGCGGCGAAGTAGCGCTTGCCATGCTCAGCGGCCCAGTACAGCGGGCGCGTCACCGGGTCGTCCGGCCAAAGCACCTCGAAGCCGGCCAATGGCTTGCCCTCCTTGCCGTTGGCGCGCAGGTAGCCCGGCACCGCCAGCACAGTGTTGGGCCGGCGCGCCGGTTCCGGGAACAGCCGCTCGACGAAGCTCTGCACGCGTTGCGCGATCGCGGTGGCCGACACCCTCGTCGGCAGCAGAAAGCACAGCGCGTCGACCAGGCCGGCTTCGAACAGGACCTTGAAGCGCCACAGCGCAGCCTCGGTCTTGCCGCTGCCAGTCTCGGCCTCGATCACCACCAGCGGGCCCAGGTCGGTGCGGCCGGCGTGCTGCTGCACATCGCGCGGGTCGTGTCCGTCGAACAGGGTCTGGAAGCTGGGCTGGCGCTTTCGCAGGTCCGCGCGCAAGGGTTCGACGTCCAGCCGCATCGCGCGCAGCACCTCGGCCGCGCGCTGTTGCGCCATAGGCCAGCGGGTCTCGTCCTGCGGGCCTTGTATGTTCTGCGGGTCCAGCTGGTAGGGGAAGAAGCCTGCGTCGGTGTTGGAGGCAATCCAGTCCGCCAGCGATACCAGCCCGGCAAACGCATGCACCAGCGGGGCGTCTGCGCGCAGCGGTGGCGCATCCGCCGCAAAGGCCTCTGGCAGCAGCCGCCGCACGGCGGTCTGCAGCCGGGCCAGACCGCGGGCGGGGTGGTAGCCGTCGACGGGATGGGTCCAGGCGGCCCGGGCCTCAGTGACGCGCTTTGCAAGGTCGTCGCGGGTCTGCGGGCTGCCGTGGTGCGAGATCGCAGCCAACCAGAGCGACAGCACCTGCTCCTGGCCTGCCGGGTCGCCGCCCCAGGCCAGCACCGTGTCCACGCCCAGCGCATCGCGCAGCGGCTGCAGGCTGCGATCGCCGTCGAACAGCGGGGCCACCACGGCCACATGCCCGAGCGCCGCGCCACTGGCCCGTGACGAATGGCGCCAGGCCAAAGCGACTGGCTCAGGCAGCGCCTTGGCGTAGAAGCCGGCGCCGGCCTTGCCGACGTCGTGCAGGAAGGCAAGCGCGCAAAGGCGCGCCAGATCAGTGGGCGTGAGCGGCCGTCTCGCCAAGCTGTCGAGCCTTGCCCGCCACGTCGGCAGCACCAGCAGCGCCTGGGTGACCGCCGCGACGTCGATACAGTGCGCGACCAGGCTCAGGCGCGGCGCCTGGCCGGGGTCGACCGCGCGGCGGTCCAGCTTGCCCCACGCTTCCGGCAACTCGTGCGTGCTCATTGGCCCAACCTCGCGCCAGACAGTGAGGCAAACGCCCTGGCAGCGGCCATCGGCCATAGGGCTGCGTGGCCGACGATCGGCGTATCGCTCAGCCCGGCCCCCACGCCTCCCGCAGCTCCCGCTTCAGCACCTTGCCGATCGCGCTGCGCGGCAGCTCGTGGACCAGCCGCAGCCCAGACAGCCGCTGGGTCTTGCCGACCTGGTGGTTCAGCCAGTCGCGGATCGCCTCGGCGTCGTCGGCATGGCCGTCGTGGCGCACCACGTAGGCCACCGGCGTCTCGCCCCATTCGGCCGAGGGCACGCCGACCACCGCGCAGTCGGCCACCGCCGGGTGCTGGCGCAGCGCGGCCTCCAGGTCGCTGGGGTAGATGTTGAAGCCGCCCGAGATCACCATGTCCTTGCGGCGGTCGAACAGCACCAGGAAGCCGTCCTCGTCGAAGCGGCCGACGTCGCCGGTGCGGATGTAGCGCCGGCCTTGCGGGTCGAACCACTCGGCCTCGGCGGTCTTGGCCGGCTGCTTGTGGTAGCCGGTCATCATCGCGCCCGAGCGGCCGACCACCTCGCCGGCCTCGCCCTTGGCCACCTCGCGGCCCTGCTCGTCGATCAGCCGGATGTCGTGCCCTTCAGCCGGCTGGCCCACGGTGTGCAGCTTGGTCGGGTGCAGGTGGGCCTGCAGCATGCAGGTGCCGCCGCCCTCGGTCATGCCGTAGTACTCGGTCAGCCCGCCGGGCCAGCGCTTCAGCACGTCGGCCTTCAGCGCGGCGCCGAACGGCGCGCTGGTGCAGAACTTCATCCGGAAGCTGCCCAGGTCGAAGCGGTCGAACTCGGGCCGCGCCATCAGCCGCTGGTACTGCACCGGCACCAGCATCGTGTGGGTGGCGCGCTCGCGTTCGGCGATCTGCAGGTAGGCCAGCGCGTCGAACTTCGGCATCAGGACCACGCAGCCGCCGTAGGCCAGCGTCGGGATCACCGCGACCAGCGTGGTGTTGCTGTACAGCGGCGTGGCGATCATCGTGATGCTGTCGGGGCCGTAGCCCGACATCGCCGCGCGCTGGATGTGGCCCCAGCGCATGCCGTGCGACTGCACGATGCCCTTGGGCGTGCCGGTGGTGCCCGACGAGTAGATCAGGTTGAACGGCCCCGCCGGGTCGATCGCCACCGGCGCCGGCTTCGCGCCGGCCCCGGGCAGCCAGGGCGCCAGCGCCGGCAGGCCGTCGTGGGCGTCGAGCCGCGTGACCGGCATGTCTGCCGGCACCACGACGCCGGCCGCGGCCAGCGCGGCGACCTCGTTGCCGTCGAGGAAGAAGCGGCGCGCGTCGGCATCGACCGCCATGCCGACCAGCTGCTCGGCGGTCGAACTCGGCGCCAGCGGCGCCACCGCGCCGCCGGCGCGCAGCGTGCCGAGGAACACCGCGACGTACTCGGGGCTGCTGGTGGCGCAGACGGCGACGCGCTCGCCCGGCTGCAAGCCGTCGCGCTGCAGAGCGGCGGCAATGCGGTCGGCCAGCGCGTCGAGCTCGGCATAGCTCAGCCGCCGCTCGCCGACCACCAGGGCGGTGGCCTGGGGCCGCTGGCGGGCATGCTCGGCCACCAGCGAGGGCAGGTCGCGGAACGGGGCTGACGAGGGGTCGGGGGCGGTCATGCGGGCGGTCCTGGCAAGCGGTGGCACGGCAGGCGAGGGCGGTGCCGGGTCGATCGGGAAGGCCGCCGACGATAGCAGCGCAAGCGGCCGGCGTTTGTCGCCCAGGTGCTTGCCGCCGCGGCCGGCGCCGGGCCGAATGCCGGCTCGACGACGAGGGGGCGAGCGGCGTGATGGACATCGAGGGCAAGGTGGTGGTGGTCACCGGCGGCGCGTCGGGCATCGGCAGGGCGCTCTGCCAGGCCTTCGCGCAGGCCGGCGCGCGCGCGGTGGTGGTGTCGGACCTCGACGGCGACGGTGCCGCGGCGGTGGCCGCCGGCATCGGCGCCCAGGCCATCGCGGTGCGCACCGACGTCTCGCGCGAGGCCGAGGTTCAGGACCTGGTCGCGCAGGCCACCGGGCGGTTCGGCCGCATCGACGTCTTCTGCAGCAATGCCGGCATCATCAGCCGGGTCGATGCCGATGCCCCCACCGCCACCTGGCAGCGCCACTGGGACGTCAACGTGATGGCCCATGTGCACGCCGCCAACGCGGTGCTGCCGCAGATGCTGGCGCGCGGCGAGGGCTGGCTGCTGCAGACGGTGTCGGCCGCCGGGCTGCTGAGCCAGGTCAATGCCGCGCCGTATTCGGTGACCAAGCATGCCGCGCTGGGCTTCGGCGAATGGCTCAGCATCGCCCATGGCGACGCCGGCATCCACGTCAGCTGCCTGTGCCCGCAGGGTGTGGACACGCCGATGCTGCGCAGCGCCGGCGGCGACACCGGCCGCGCCAGCTTCCTCGCCGAGGGCGCGCTGACGCCCGAGGCGGTGGCGCAGTGCGCGCTGCAGGGCCTGCGCGAGGGCCGCTTCCTGATCCTGCCGCACGAGGAGGTGCTGGGCTTCTGGCAGCGCAAGGGCCAGGACTGCGAGCGCTGGCTGCGCGGCATGCGCCGGCTGCGCGCCAAGGTGATGGGCAGCGGCAGCTGAGCGGCCGTGGGTCGGCCGCCGCGCAGCGTCACTTGACGGTGTAGCCCTTGCCTTCCAGGCAGGCGGCGCGGGCCTTGGCGTAGCTGGCCTGGCCCTGCTGGGTGGCGGCCTGCTGCTGCTGTTGCGCGGCCTGGTTGGTCTGCGCGTTCTGGCGGCGGCTCTGGCTGCGTGCGGCCACCGCGCCGACCGCGGCGCCCGCGCCGGCATCGCCGCTGACGATCTCGCCGACGATCGCGCCCTTGGCCGCGCCGCTGACGCCGGCGCCGCGCTGGGTGCCGGTCGCGGTGGTCGGCTGCGCCGGCGCTGCGGCGGCCGGCGGCGGCTTGGCCGGGTCGTAGCCGGTCTGCTGCACGGCCCAGGTATGGCAGGCCGACTCGTCGGACGTCTGCTGCTGCGCCGACTGGCCCTTGGCCGGGTAGACGTATTGCTGCGCTTGCGCGCCGGCGGCCAGCAGCGCTGTCGCGGCGAGCGCCCAGCGGACTCGATGGTTCATGTCGATCTCTCCTTGTCGGTTGGGGTGGGACCCTGGTCAGGGCGGCCAGCGGCCGCCGGGGCCAGGTCCGGTGCTGCACTCTGATCGTAGCGCGGCGCGTTCGGGTCGACCTTGCCCGAGGCCGCAGCCGACGTCGGCACTTCGGTGAGGTTCTGCCAGGCGTCAACCCGCCCAGCGCATCCAGCCCCACACCACCGCCAGCGTGCCCAGCGTGACCGGGATGCCGGTCAGCGCATGCCGGCGCCAGTCGATCGCGATGCCGCTCTGGCGCGCCAGGTCGACGACGATCAGGTTGGCGATCGAGCCGACCAGCAGCAGGTTGCCGGCGAAGGTGGTGACCAGCGCCAGTTCGACGCCGGCGTTGCCGCCCTTCAGGTGCGGCAGCAGCAGCATCACCGCCGGCACGTTCGACACCAGGTTCGACAGCCCCACGCCTGCCACCAGCAGCGGCCCGGGGTCGGCCAGGTGCAGACCCTGCGCGGCCCCCCAGGCCACTGCCTGGCCGGACAGGCCGGTTGCCTCGAACGCGTGGTTGACGACGAACAGGCCGATGAACAGCAGCAGCAGCGGCCAGTCGACGAAGCCCATCACATGCGCCGAATGCAGCCGGCGGCTGAGCAGCAGCACGCCGGCGCCGACCAGCGCCGCGACGTCGCGCGGCCAGCCGCTGAACAGGAAGATCAGCAGCAGCGTGACGGCCACGGCCAGGCCCTTGATCGTCTGCACGCGGTCGTAGGCGGGCTCGTCGTCGACATTGTCCGGCGGCACCGGGGGCAGGGCGGCCGGCGTGGCGGCATGGCCGGGGCCCCAGGCCAGCCAGGCCCACAGCAGCCCCAGGCTGACCGCCACCGGCGGCAGCGCCTGGCGCAGGTAGTCGCCGAAATGCAGCTGCAGCACCGAGCCGATCAGCATGTTCTGCGGGTTGCCGATCAGCGTGGCGGCCGAGCCGATGTTGGCCGCGCAGGCCAGCCCGATGAGGAAGGGCACCGGGTCGAGCCGGCGCTGCAGGCACAGCCGCGCCACCACCGGCGTCATCGCCAGGCAGATCACGTCGTTGGAGAACACCGCCGACAGTGCGCCGGCGACGACGATCAGCGCGGCCATCAGGCCGTTGCGCGACAGCGGCAGCGCGCCGACACCGCGCGTCACCGCGCCGTAGAAGCCGCCCAGCCGCATCTGCGCCGACACCACCATGAAGGCGAACAGCAGCACGATCGTCGGCAGGTCGACGGTGCGTGCCGCCTCGTCGATCGGCTGGCCGGTGATCGCGATCACCGCGATCGCGCCGAGCAGCGCGACGCCGCTGCGGTCGAGCTTGAGCTTGGGCAGGCCGCCGAGGAACATGCCGAGGTAGACCACCGCGAACACCGCGACGACGCCCCAGTCGCGCGCATCGTGGCCCAGCACGGTCAGGTGGGCCGGCACGCCCGGGTTCATCGGCGGCGGCACGTCGAGGCCGCCGCGCTGGGCCGCGGCGTCAAGCCAGCAGGCTCTTCAGCGCGACCGCCGGGTCGCAGGCCAGCGCCGGCGCCGGGTGCCTGCCGGTCTCGAGCAGCTTGCGCGCGGCCATGTGGTCCATCGGCGCGTTGACCGATTCGGCGCAGACCAGCCGCTCGCCGACGTAGTGCAGGATCGAAAAGCTCGCCGCGCTGGCGCCGGGGCGGCGGTGGCGAGTCGCGCCGGCGGTGCCGGGCGCCGGCATCAGGCCGGCCATCTGCAGCCGCATCGCGCCCTGCTCGGACCAGAACCAGGGCAGCGCGGCATAGACCGGGCTCCGGCCCTGGAGGGTCAGCGCCGCGGTGCGCGCCTGGTCGTTGGCGTTCTGCACCGATTCCAGCCGCAGCCGCGTGCCCGCCGGCGCCCACGGCGGCGAGACCGGGAAGCCGGCGACGTCGCCGATCGCCAGGATCGCCGGGTCGCTGCTGCGCATCGCGGCGTCGACGACGATGCCGTTGTCCACCACCAGCCCGGCGGCCTGCCCCAAGCCGACCTCGGGCTCGGCGCCGATGCCCAGCAGCAGCCGCTCGACCGGCTGGCGCCGGCCGTCGATGCCGAGGGCGATCAGGCGCTGGCCATCGTGCTCGACCTCGCCGAGCCGGGCGTCCAGCACCACCTCGATGCCGGCGGCGCGGTGGACCGCCAGCACATGCTCGGCCAGTTCGACCGAGACCGAGCGGCCCAGCAGCCGCGGCGCGACCTCGACCACCTGCACCGCGAGGCCCAGCGCGCGCGCGGTGGCGGCCACTTCCAGCCCGATGAAGCCGCCGCCCAGCACGGTCAGCGACGTGGCGCCGTCGAGCAGGCGGCGGCAGGCATCGGCGTCGGCGGCGTTGCGCAGCACCGCGACATTGGCCAGGTCGGCCGGCCAGCCGACCGGCCGGCGCGCGCGCGCACCGGTGGCCAGCACCAGGTGGCCGTAGGCCAGCTCGGTGCCCGAGCGCAGGCGCACGGTCCTGGCGGCGCGGTCGATGGCCAGCGCCGGGTCGCTGCGGTGCACGGTGATGCCGGCCTGGGCGTACCAGGCGTCGGCGCGGTGCGGCTGCAGCAGCTCGGCCGGATTCTTCAGGTAGGCCTTGGACAGCGGCGGGCGCTGGTACGGCAGCACGCCCTCGGCGCAGACCAGGTGGACCCCGGCGCCCAGCCCGGCCTCGGCCAGGCTGGCACACAACTGCGCGGCGGCATGGCCGCCGCCGACGATGACGATGGATTCCATGGGGCGGATTGTGGCCCCTCGAGAGTGGACGAAGGGCGGCCGCCGCCGCCTGGGGGCAGTCTCAGGCGAAGGCCTGGATCCCCGTCTGCGCCCGGCCCAGGATCAGCGCATGCACGTCGTGCGTGCCCTCGTAGGTGTTGACGACCTCCAGGTTGACGAGGTGGCGGATCACGCCGAACTCGTCGCTGATGCCGTTGCCGCCCAGCATGTCCCGCGCGACACGGGCGATGTCGAGCGCCTTGCCGCAGCTGTTGCGCTTCATGATCGAGGTGATCTCGACCGCCGCCGTGCCCTCGTCCTTCATCCGGCCCAGGCGCAGGCAGCCCTGCAGGCCGAGCGTGATCTCGGTCTGCATGTCGGCCAGCTTCTTCTGCACCAGCTGGTTGGCCGCCAGCGGCCGGCCGAACTGCCGGCGGTCCAGCACGTACTGGCGCGCGCGCTGCCAGCAGTCCTCGGCGGCGCCGAGCGCGCCCCAGGCGATGCCGTAGCGCGCCGAGTTCAGGCAGGTGAACGGCCCCTTCAGGCCACGCACTTCGGGGAGGGCGTTCTCCTCGGGCACGAAGACCTGGTCCATCACGATCTCGCCGGTGATGCTGGTGCGCAGCCCGACCTTGCCCTCGATCTTCGGCGCCGACAGGCCCTTCATGCCCTTGTCGAGGATGAAGCCGCGGATCTGGCCGCCGTCGTCCTTGGCCCAGACGACGAAGACGTCGGCGATCGGGCTGTTGGTGATCCACATCTTCGCGCCGTTCAGCACATAGCCGCCGGGCACGCTGCGCGCGCGGGTGACCATGCTGCCGGGGTCCGAGCCGTGGTTCGGCTCGGTCAGGCCGAAGCAGCCGATCCATTCGCCGCGCGCCAGCTTCGGCAGGTACTTCTGTTTCTGCGCCTCGGTGCCGAAGGTCTCGATCGGCACCATCACCAGCGAGCTCTGCACGCTCATCATCGAGCGGTAGCCCGAGTCGACTCGCTCGACCTCGCGGGCGACCAGGCCGTAGCAGACGTAGTTCAGGCCGGCGCCGCCATAGGCCTCGGCGATCGTCGGCCCGAGCAGGCCGAGCTCGCCCATCTCGCGGAACACCGCGGCATCGGTCTGCTCGTGGCGGAAGTTGGACAGCACGCGCGGCGCCAGCCGCTGCTGGCAGTAGCTGTGCGCCGAGTCGCGCACGATGCGCTCGTCGTCGCTGAGCTGCTGGTCGAGCAGCAGCGGGTCATCCCATCGGAAGCTGGCGGACATGGTGGTTTCCTTCAATCGTCGTTGGCGGATTCGTGCGGCAGGAAGTGATCGCCTTCGGCCAGCGGCGCGATGCGGTAGCTGGCGGGCGTGCGGCTGAGCTTGATCGGCGAGGCGATGCCGCGGTAGCCGCCCGCCATCTCGACGACCATGCCGCGGTGCGCGGTGTGCGGATGCTCGAGCGCCGCCGGCACCGACAGCACCGCGGCGCAGGGCACGCCGGCGGCGACCAGCGCGTCGGCCAGCGCCGGGCCGTCGTGCGGCGCCATCAGCGCCTCGAGTTCGGCCTTCAGCGCGGCCCGGTTCACCGAGCGCGCGCCGGCGCTGGCATAGCGCGGGTCGGCGGCCAGTGCGGGTGCGCCCAGGTGCCGGCACAGGATTGCGAACTGGCGGTCGTTGCCGACCGCCAGGAACACCGGATCGGTGGCCGTCGCCAGGCTGTCGTAGGGGTAGATGTTGGGGTGGGCGTTGCCGGTGCGTTGCGGCGTGCGGCCGTCCATGAACCAGTTCGCGCCATGCGGGTGCAGCAGCGACAGCCCCGAGTCGTACAGCGCCGATTCGATGAACTGGCCGCGCCCGCTGCGCTCGCGCTCCTGCAGCGCGAGCAGCACGCCCAGCGCGGCGTTCAGCCCGGTCACCATGTCGATGACCGGCAGGCCGACGCGCAGCGGCGCGCCGCCGGCCTCGCCGTTGACGCTCATCAGGCCGGTCAGCGCCTGCAGCGCGGCGTCGTAGCCGGGCAGCCCGCCGAGCGGACCGTCGGCGCCGAAGCCCGAGACCCGGCAGTGCACCAGGCGCGGAAAGCGCTGCGACAGCGTCTGCCAGCCCAGGCCCCATTTCTCGAGCGTGCCGGTCTTGAAATTCTCGACCAGCACGTCGGCGTCGGCCAGCAGGTCCAGCAGCCGCGCGCGGTCGGCCTCGGTCGTCAGGTCCAGCCGCATCAGGCGCTTGTTGCGGTTCAGCCCCAGGTAGTACGAGGCGACACCGTCGGCGTTGAAGGGCGGTCCCCAGGTCCGGGTGTCGTCGCCCTGCGGCGGCTCGACCTTCAGCACATCGGCGCCATGGTCGCCGAGGACCTGGCCGCAGTACGGCCCGCCCAGGATGCGCGACAGGTCGACGACCCGGATGCCGGCGAGCGCGCCGCTCGAGTGCTTGTTCATTGCGCCGCCCTCAATCGATCTCGGCGCCGGAGGACTGCACCACCGCGCGCCACTTCGTCACTTCCGACTGCAGCAGCGCGTGGCCGTCGCGGTCGGCGCCGGCCAGCGTGCGCGCCATCGCATCGGTCGGGCCGCCGGGGGCGAAGGGCACCACCATCGTCACCGGCCTGGCCGGAAAGTCGGCGGCCCGGGCCGCCAGCGCCGGGGCCAGGCAGGCCGCCGCCAGGATCATGCGGGGCAGGAGCTTCATCGTTGTCACCTCGGTGGTCTTGGGTCAGAACAGGTCGACGCCGGCGACATCGCCGTCGTCGAGCGTGGGGTCGAGCAGCGCCGGCAGCCAGTCCGGTTCGGCGTCGTCGCCGCCGTCACCGCCCAGCGGGTCCTGCGGCAGCAGGCGCTGGCGCAGCACCAGCTGCGCCAGCCGCATGCGCCTTGCCGAGCGCATGCCGCCGGCCTCCCAGGCCATCGCGACCGCGCTGCTCAGGTGGTACAGCGACGAGCCGACCTGGCGGGCCAGCGCGTCGCCGCGCGCCCCGGCCTCGGCCACCTCGGCGGCGCGGCCGACGCAGCGCGCCAGCGTGGCCTCGAACACGCGCCGGGCGTCGGCGTGCAGCGGCGCCTGCGCCAGCAGGCCGCGCAGATGGGCATCGAGCACCGGCAGCGCGCCTTCGCGGCGGATCGCGCGCAGCACGTCGAGCGCGACGATGTTGCTGGTGCCTTCCCAGATCGAGCCGAGGTGGGCGTCGCGCACCAGCCGCGGGTCGCTCCAGTCCTCGATGTAGCCGCAGCCGCCGCGCACCTCCATCGCGTCGCCGGTGACCTTGCGCGCGTCGCGGCAGGCGCGGAACTTGATCAGCGGCGTCAGGATGCGCGCCAGCGGGTAGGCGGCGGCCTCGCCGGCATCGGCGCGGCGCAGCGCCTCGGCGGTCTGGAAGACCATCGTGCGCGCCTGCTCGGTGGGCAGCATCAGCTTGGCGAGCTGGCGCCGCATCAGCGGCAGCTCGATCAGGCGGCGGCCGAAGGCGCGGCGCTCGCGGGCCACGAACAGCGCCTCGCTCAGCGCGCGGCGCATCAGCCCGGCGGCGCGCACGCCGTTGGACAGCCGCGAGTTGTTGACCATGTCGGCCATCTGCTGGAAGCCGCGCCCGGCCTCGCCGACCAGCCAGGCCTGCGCACCCTCGAGCCGGATCTCGCCGCTGGCCATCGAGCGGGTGCCCAGCTTGTCCTTCAGCCGCACGATGCGGTAGGCGTTGGCCGAGCCGTCGGCCAGCGTGCGCGGCAGCAGGAACAGCGAAACGCCCTTCATGCCGGCCGGCGCACCCTCGATGCGCGCCAGCACCATCGCCAGCGCCGCGTCGGGGTTGGAGCAGAACCACTTGTCGCCGTACAGGCGGTAGCCGTCGGCGTCGGGCACGGCGCGGGTCGCGGTGGCCGCCACGTCGGAGCCGGCGCCCTGCTCGGTCATGAACATCGCGCCCTGGTACAGGTCGTCGAAGACCTGGGTCGTCAGCTGCGGCAGGAAGCGCTCGACCAGCGCGGGCGCGCCGAACCTGCGCAGCGTGCGCGTCAGCGAGTCGGTCATCGACAGCGGGCAGCACAGGCCGAACTCGGCCTGCACGAACAGGTAGGTCAGCGCGTACTTGGCGGCGGCCGGCCACGGGCTGTCCCAGCCGAGCACGCCGCCGCGGTGCGACATCGCCGCCAGGCCGTACTGGCTGAACGCGATCCGCTCGAGCTCGACATAGGCCGGGTGCTTGACGATGCGCTGCGCGTCGACGCCGCTGCGCGTGCGGTGCAGCAGTTCGGGCGGATGCCGGTCGGCGGTCTGCGCCAGCGCATCGAGCACCCCGCCGGCCAGGCCGCCCAGGTGCTGCAGGTGCGGCATCAGGTGGCGGTAGACCGGCGCCGGCAGGTACAGCGCGAGCAGCGCGCCGAGGTCGGGGTCGGTGCTGAAGAGGTTGCTGCCGTGCTGGTCGGGCACCGGATGGGCCGGGGTCGTCGTCATCGATGTCTCCTTGTCTGCGGGGCCAGTATCGGCAGCGCGTCCATTCACGTCCAATTCAATAATTGGCTTCGTCCATTTAAATGCTGTATCGCCATGGAGTTCCGCCACCTTCGCTATTTCCTCGCGCTCGCCGACGAGCTGCACTTCGGCCGGGCGGCGCAGCGCCTGTCGATCACCCAGCCGCCGCTGTCGCTGAACATCCAGCAGCTCGAGGCCTCGGTCGGCGCGCGGCTGTTCGATCGCGACAGCAAGGGCGTGCGGCTGACCGCCGCCGGGCTGGCCTTCCGCGACGCGGCGCAGGCGCTGCTGGCGCGGGCCGACGAGGCGCGGCTGCTGGCGCGCGAGATCGAGGCCGGCGCGGTCGGCCGGCTGCGCGTCGGCTTCGTCGGATCGGTGCTGTTCCGCGGCCTGCCGCAATGGCTGGCGCGCTACCAGGCCAGCCACCCGCGCATCGACCTGCAGCTGATCGAGCTGAACTCGCAGGAACAGATCGACGCGCTGATGCACGACGAACTCGATGTCGGCTTCGTGCACACGCGGCGCGTGCCGGCCGAACTGCAGACGGCACGGGTGCACGCCGACGACTTCCTGTGCTGCCTGCCGGCGGGGCACGCGCTGGCCGCCGGCGCCCAGGTCTCGCTGCTGCAGTTGCGCGACGAAGCCTTCGTGCTGTTCTCGCGCAAGGGCTCGCCCGACTACTACACGCGCATCATCGAGATGTGCGGCGCCCAGGGCTTCTACCCGCGCGTGCGCCACGAGGTGCGGCACTGGCTGTCGGTGGTGTCGCTGGTGTCGCAGGGCCTGGGCGTGTCGGTGGTGCCGGCGCCGCTGCAGCGCTCCGGCATGGCCGGCGCCGTCTTCAGGCCGCTGGCCGAGGCGGTGATGCCGTCGGAGGTCTTCTGCGCCTGGAACGCGACGCAGGACCAGCCGTCGCGCCGCCAGTTCCTGGACCTGGTGCTGCCCGGCGGCGCGTGATCAAGGCGCCTCGCCCTCGGCCGCCAGCGCCGCCCGCAACTGCGCCTTGGCGATCTTCTCCAGCGTCGAGCGCGGCAGCGAATCGACCAGCCGCACCTCGTGGGGGCGCTTGAAGTCGGCCAGCTGGGCGGCGCAGGCGGCCTGCACCCGGGCGGCCAGTTCGATGCCGGCCTGCGGTGACGCGCGCACCGCGTCGACCGGCAGCACGAACACCACCGGCACCTCGTCGAGCATGCGGTGCTTGCGTGCGACGACCGCGCACTCATGCACCCCCGGCACCGCGGCGACCACCCGTTCGATCTCGCTGGCCGCGACGTTTTCGCCGCCGACCTTCAGCATGTCCTTGCTGCGGTCGCCGAAGCGGATCGAGCCGTCCTCCAGCAGGTCGACCCGGTCGCCGGTGCGAAACCAGCCGTCGGCGGTGTAGCTGGCTTCGGTGGCCGCGGCGTTGCCGAGGTACTCCTGGAACAGGCTCAAGGCCCGCACGCCCCTGACCAGCAGCTGGCCCGAACCGCCGGGCTCGACCGCGCGCGCCTGCGCCACCGGCCGCTCGTCGTCGTCGACGACCGCGATGCCGTACTCGGGCGCCGGCCGGCCGATCGCCAGCGGCGGGCTCGGCACATGCCGGCAGCTGACGATGCCGTGGCTGATCGTCTCGGTCATGCCCCACCAGCCGATCGTCCGGACGCGGAAATGCGGATCGGTCGGCAGCTCGTTGGCGGCGGCGCCCCACAGCCGGTAATGGTGCGCCGCCGGCACCTCGTGGTTCATCAGCGCCTTGATGCAGAACGGGATCATCGAGACCCAGGTGCAGCGGTGCTTCAGCGAGACCGGCCAGAAGCGGCTGGCCGAGAAACGCGGCAGCACCACCGCGGTGCCGCCGGCCCACAGCGTGGCCAGCACCGAATAGGCCTGGGCGTTGGTGTGGAACAGCGGCAGGTGCACCAGGTGCACGTCGGTCGATTGCAGGTCCTCGTGCACGGCGTTGATGCGTGCCCCCCACAGCGCGTTGGCATGGCTCCACAGCACCGCCTTCGGCCGGCTGGTGGTGCCCGAGGTGTACTGCACGCTGCAGGGCTGCAGCGGGTCGGGCGCGCGGCGCGGCGCCGCTTCGGCGTCCAGCGTCGCGAAGCGCTGGCCGGGCTCGACGGCGCGCGCCGGCGGCGTGCCATTGTCGGTGTCGGTGACGACGATCCAGCGCAGCGCGCGGCAGTTCGCCGCGACACGCTCGGCGAATTTCGGCTGGGTGATCGCCGCCACCGCGCCGCAGTGCTCGGCGTAGTAGGCCAGCTCGTCGTCGGCGGCGCGGGCGTTGGTGGTCACCGCCACCGCGCCCAGCCAGGCGCAGGCGTACCAGGCCAGCAGCGTCTCGGGGCAGTTGTCCAGGTGGATCAGCAGGCGGTCGCCGGCGGCCACGCCGCGCCGCGCCAGGCCGCCGGCGATGCGGCCGACCTGGTCGTGGAACTCGCCGTAGGTCCAGCTCCGGGCCTCGCCCTCGAACGGCTCCCAGACGATGAACGGGTGGTCGCGGCGGCTCGTGGCGCGCTGCGCCAGCAGCGTCGGCACGTCGAGCCGGTTGAAGGGGTGCAGGTCGGTCGGGCGCAGCAAGGGGGGCATCGCGGGCGGCAACGGGTGGGTGAGCCGCCGATGCTGCCGGCTCGCGCGGCCGCTGGCCATGGGGGCAAGCGCGCAGCCGGCCGCTGCCTGCCGGCGGGTGTCGCTCGGGCTGGTCGCTCGGTTATCCTGCCGGCGATGCCGGGCCTGCCGTCGCGCTGCCCTTGCCCGGGTGTCCATCGACCCCCTCCTGCCCTCCACAGCCCGATGTCCACCCGCTCACCGACCGGTCCGCTCGGCCTCGGCGCCAGGCTGCTGCTGGCGCTGGTCGTGCTGAACGCGGTGGTCGTCGTGCTGGGCACGCTCGCGCTGCGCGACGCGCGCCCGCTGTACGAGCAGAAGGTCGCGACGACGACGCAGAACCTGGCCCAGCTGCTGGACCAGAGCATCGCCAGCGCGATCGAGAAGATCGACCTGGCGGTGCAGAACGTGGTCGACGAACTCGAGGGCGGCCTTGCGCAGGGCCGCGGCCTCGACCCGCAGTGGGGCGATGCGATGCTGGCGCGCCACCTGCAGCGGCTCAACGGCCTGAGCAGCCTGCGCGTGGCCGACGCCCGGGGCGATCTCGTGCTGGGCCCCGGGGTCGATCCGGCGCACCCGGTGAGCTGGGCCGACCGCAGCTTCTTCGCGGTGCACCGCGAGCTGCCCGATGCCGGCCTGATCGTCACCAACCCGATCGTCGGCCGCATCAGCAACACCTGGGTGGTGGCCTTCGTGCGCCGCTTCAACGCGCCCGACGGCAGCTTTGCCGGCGTGGTCTCGGCGGCGATGCCGATCGAGCACTTCCAGCAGCTGCTCGCCACGCTGGACCTTGGCCCGCACGGCATCGCCTTGTTGCGCGACGCCGACCGCGGCCTGATCGCCCGCCACCCGCCGCTGGCGGCCGCGCCCGGCAGGGTCGGCGCCAAGGGCTTCTCGGCCGAGCTGGCGCAGGCGATCGACTCGGGGCGCACCCGGGTGACCTTCCATGCGCAGCGCACCGCCGACGGCGTCGAGCGCACCTCCAGCTACCGCAAGCTCACGGCCGCGCCGTTCCACCTGGTCGTCGGCATGGGCAGCGAGGACTACCTGGCCGGCTGGTACGCCGACGTGCGCCGCACGATCGCGCTGGGCGTCCTGTTCCTGCTGCTGTCGTCGGCGGGCGGCTGGCTGCTGTGGCGCTCGATGGTCCGCCAGTCGCAGGCCGCCGGGCAGATCCGCCAGCTCAACGCCGACCTGGAGCAGCGGGTGCGCCAGCGCACCACCGAGCTCGAGGAGGCCAATGCCCGGCTGGTCTACGCGCGCGACGCCGCCGAGGCCGCCAACCGGGCGAAGACCGCCTTCCTGGCCAACATGAGCCACGAGATCCGCACGCCGATGAACGCGATCCTGGGCATGGCCAGCCTGCTGCGGATCGACGGCGTGACGCCCGAGCAGGCGAAGCGGCTGGACCGCATCGACAGCGCCGGCGCGCACCTAATGCAGATCCTCGGCGACGTGCTCGACATCGCGAAGATCGAGGCCGACAAGCTGGTGCTCGAGTCGGCACCGGTCGACCCGCTGCGCCTGCTCGAGCGGGTGCAGGCGCTGGTGCAGCAGGCCGCCGCGGCCAAGGGGCTGGCGCTGGCCATCGAGGGCGCGCCGCTGCCGGCGGGCCTGCTCGGCGACCCGACGCGGCTGCAGCAGGCGCTGCTGAACTACGCGTCGAACGCGGTGAAGTTCACCGAGCGTGGCGCGATCGTGCTGCGCGCGCGGCTGCAGTCGCAGGACGCCGACGGCGCGCTGCTGCGCTTCGAGGTGCAGGACAGCGGCATCGGCATCGCGCCCGAGATCCAGCCGCGGCTGTTCGCCGCCTTCGAGCAGGCCGACAGCTCGACGACGCGCCGCTTCGGCGGCACCGGCCTGGGCCTGGCGATCACCCGCCGGCTGGCCGAGGCGATGGGCGGCAGCGCCGGCGTCGACAGCGTGCTCGGCAGCGGCAGCCGCTTCTGGTTCACCGCGCGCCTGCGCAAGGCCGCCGCGCGCGACGAGGCGGCGGGCCGCGGCGCCGCGGCCGTGGTGGCCGGCGCGGCCGACGTCGCCGACGCGGCGCTCGAGCGGCTGCGCCGCGACCATGCCGGCCGCCGCATCCTGCTGGTCGAGGACGAGCCGACCAACCGCGAGCTGGCGCGCTGCATGCTGGAGCAGGCCGGGCTCAGCGTGCTGGCGGTCGACGACGGGCTGCAGGCGGTGGCCGCCGTCGAGCGCGAGACCTGGGACCTGGTGCTGATGGACATGCAGATGCCCGGCATCGACGGCCTCGAGGCCACGCGCCGCATCCGCCGGCTGGCCCGCGGCCGGCAGCTGCCGATCGCCGCGATGACCGCCAATGCCTACGACGAGGATCGCGAGCGCTGCACCGAGGCCGGCATGGACGACTTCATCGCCAAGCCGGTGCAGCTGCCGCGGCTGTGCGCGGTGGTGCTGAAGTGGCTCGAGGCCGGGGCCCGCGCGGCGGCGTGAGCGAGGGCCGGCGCGGCGCCGCGGCGGCGCAGCAGCCACTCGGCGGCCAGCAGGTTGGGCACCCAGCACAGCCAGGCCACGAGCGGGTAGGCCACGGCCAGAGACAGGCCGCCGGCGATCGCCGCCGGCAGGATCAGCCGCAGCGTCACCGCTGCCAGCGTCAGCGCCAGATTGCGGACCATCCAGCGCCGGTGCGCCGCGACATCGCCCTGGCGGATCCTGGCCCAGGCGATCGCGCCGGTGGCCAGCCACAGCAGCGCCAGCAGGCCGAAGCCGCTGCGCGACGCGGCGCCGCCATGGGCATTGACGGCCAGCGCCAGCCCCGACAGGCCACCCGCGCCGACACCGACCGTCAGGTACAGCCGGCCGGCCCAGCGGTGCAGGCGCGGGTGCTGCCGGCGCCGGCCGGTGCGCCACTGCAGCGGCGCGAGCCCCAGCGCCAGCGCGGCGCAGAAGACATGCAGGTAGACCACCGTCACCCGGTGGGTCGCGAACGAGGCCCGGATGTCCGGGTGCAGCACGGTGCCCAGCGGCAGCAGCGCGTAGGCGGCGACCGCATAGGCGGCGACGCCGACCGACAGCAGGGCGACGGTGTTCTCGAACGATGCTCGGTTCATGGGGGGCCTTTCTGCCGCGGCGGCGGCGTCATGCAGGGGTCGTCGCGGGCGGGTGCCAGCCGTCGAGCAGCCGCTCCAGGTTCAGCCGCGTGCCCTCGACGATGGGCCCGGCGAAGTCGCGCAGGTGGGTCAGCCGCAGCACCGCGGCGCCATGCACCAGCGACCAGATGCCGAAGCCCAGCATCTCGGCCTGCGGGTGGGCGTCGCCGAGGAAATCGGCCACCCGGGCGAGCAGCAGGCGGTACGGCGAGCCTGCCGCCGGCGCGTCGGCCAGGCTGCGGCGCTCGCTCAGCAGCTCGAGGAACAGCAGCGCGAACAGCGGCGGCCGGACCTCGGCAAAGCCCAGGTAGGCCAGCGCCGTGGCGAGCAGGCGCGCGCGCGGATCATCGCCGCCGGGGTCGGCGGCGCGCAGGAAGTCGGCCAGCGCCGCGGCGGCGACCTCGCTGGCCGCGGCCAGCAAGGCCTGCTTGCTGGCGAAGTGCACGTAGATCGAGGGCGCCTTGATGCCCACGCGCTCGGCCACCTGGCGCAGCGACAGCGCAGCCGCCCCCTGCTCGGCGATCAGCTCGGTGCAGGCGCGCAGCAGGTCGTCACGGGTCGTCATCGGCGGTCCTAATGCTGTTAGGACGATATCCTAACAACGTTAGGATCATTCGACAAGTCGGCAACGCAGCGGCGTCCGAGGCCCGCTTGTCAGCCGCAGCGAGGGTGTCGCGCGTTGAGGTACGGATCGCGACCCGAGATCCAGCCGAGGAAAGCCCGATGAACATGCCGTCCCAGATGCCCGCACCCGGCGCCACGCCGCCCAGGCAGGGCCTGAACACGACCTCGATGGTGATCGGCGGCCTGGGCCTGGTGGCGGTCGGCGCGCTCGCCGCCGTGCTGCTGATGGGCCCGCGCAATCCGGTGGCGCCGGCCGAGACGACGCCAGCCGCAACGACCGCTGCCCCGCCGGCGCTGGCAGCGCCAGCGGCCGAAACGCCGGCCCCGGCGGCCGCGGTGGCCACCGCCCCGCCGGCCGTCGCCGAGCCGGCGCCAGCGCCGTCGCCACGCCCGGCGGCCAAGCCCGCGCCGCATGCCAAGGCGCCGGCCCCCGCCACCCCCCAGGCCGTCGAGGCGCCGGCCGCGCCGCCAACTGCACCGCCGGCCGCGCCGCCCGCCGACAACGCCCCGCTGCCCGGCACGCGCAGCGAGGCCGCGGCGCCGGCCGAACCGGTCGCGCCGCCCAAGCCGGTGTGCACGAACTGCGGCGTGGTCAGCGCGGTGACGCCGGTCGAGCAGAAGGGCGAGGGCAGCGGGCTGGGCGCGGTCGCCGGCGGCGTGCTCGGCGGCGTGCTGGGCCACCAGGTCGGCGGCGGCCGCGGCAAGGACGTCGCGACGGTGATCGGCGCGATCGGCGGCGGCCTGGCCGGCCACGAGGTCGAGAAGCGCCAGCGCAGCACCACCGTCTACCAGGTGCAGGTGCGCATGGACGACGGCAGCCGCCGCATGTTCACCCGCGAGACCGCCTACACGGTGGGCCAGCGCGTGCGCATCGAGGGCGAGAACGTGGTGCTCGACGGCAGCGGCAGCCGCTAGCGCAGCGCCCGGGGCCGCCGCAGCGGCCGCCCCGGCGAGGGGCGCGCCGGCAGGGATACTCGGCGGCCGACCCACCCGCGACCGCCCGATGCCGCTGCCCGCCACCGCCCCGCCCGCCCATCGCATCCCGCCCCGGGCGCTGGTCCTGCTGGCGGTCATCACGCTGGTCTGGGGCACCAACTGGGCGCTGTTCCCGCTGGCGGTGCGCGAGGTCTCGGTGTGGACCTTCCGCAGCGTCGCGGTGCTCGGCGCCGGGCTGGCGCTGCTGATCGTGGCCCGGCTGCGCGGGCTGCCGCTGGTCATCCCGCGGCGCCACTGGGCACCGGTGGCGCTGGCCACCAGCTTCTACCTGGTGCTGTGGAACATCGCCAGCACCTATGCGGCGCTGATGATCCCGTCGGGCCAGGCCGCGGTGCTGGGCTTCACGATGCCGCTGTGGGCCGCGCTGATCGGCTGGGCAGTGCTCGGCGAACGTCTGACGCCGCGGCTGAAGCTGGCGCTCGTGCTGGGCGCGGCGGCGGTGGCGCTGCTGGCCTGGCGCAGCCTGGGCGTCTATGCGCAGGCGCCGCTGGGTGTCGCGCTGGGGCTGGTCGCCGGCATCGGCTGGGCGGTGGGCACGATGATCCTCAAGCGCAGCGGCGTCGCGGTCTCGGCGCTGGTGCTGACGGGCTGGCAGCTGCTGCTGACCACGCTGCCGCTGGGCCTCGGCGCGCTGGTCCTCGGTGACGGCCGCTGGTTCGTGCCCAGCTGGCAGAGCCTGCTGCTGATCGGCTACATCACGCTGGTGCCGATGGCCATCGGCAACGCGGCGTGGTTCGCCATCGTCGGCCTGCTGCCGACCACGGTGGCCGGGCTGTCGTCGATCCTGGTGCCGGTGGTGGCGATGGTCACCGGCGCGCTGCTGCACGGCGAGCCGCTGGGGCCGGTGCAATGGGCGGCGATGGCCTGCTGCGCCGCGGCGCTGCGGCTGGCGCTGGTGCCGGCGCACCGGCAGGCGTAGGCGCCGGCGTCAGCCCGTGCCGTAGTTCCAGGCCGCCGGCGCCTGCGCCGGCAGCACCGCCAGCACCGCCGCGGCGGCCTCCAGCAGCTGCGGCGGCAGCGTGGTGCCGGGCAGCGCGGCGTACCAGTCCAGGTAGCGCTGCACCTGGCGCCGGGTCGAGAACCGCTCGAAGGCGCCCTCGGCCGTGCCGTCGACCATCGCGCGCGCCTGCGTCGCGGCCATCTCGGCCCAGCCGGCGCCGCGCTCGGCCAGGCCGGGCACGGCCGGCGCGAGCAGGTACAGCTCGATCAGGTTGCCCAGCGCCCAGACGCGCGCCTGCGCGGCCCCGCTGGCGGCGTCGTGCAGCGCCTGCACCTCGGCGCTGGTCCACAGCGCGGCGCTGTCGCGGCCCGGACCCTCGGCACCGCCGCCCAGCCGGCCGCCACTGCGCAGCACCGTGGTCAGCGACAGGTACTGGGTGGTCCAGTACGGTGTGTGCTCCAGCGCATAGCAGCTGAAGTACAGCGCACGCGCGCGGTCCAGCGAGGCCCACAGGTCGGCTTCGTGCTGCGCCTGCTGGCCGCCATCGGGCGTGCGCAGCCGGCGCTCGTGGCTGAGCGCGGCCTCGCGCTTCTCGGTGCTGGCCAGCAGGCCCAGGATGCGGGCGCGCTGGGCGTTGTGGCGCGCCATCGTGTCCTGCAGCCGCTGCTTGGCCGCGCGCACCCGGGCCAGTGCGTTGTCCAGCGCCTGCATCAGCTCGGCCGGGGTGTCGGCCGCGGCCGCCGGCGGCGCCTCGCGCGGCAGCCGCGCCACCACTTCGTCGGCGATGTCGAGCGCGACGTCGATGCTGGCCATCGCGCGCTGGATCTGGGCCTGCGCCAGCTGGGTGTCGAAGTCGGCCGGCAGCGACGAATAGGCCGTCAGGCTGGCCCAGTCGTGGGTGTCGGGGAACTGCGCATGCAGCTTGCGGCGCAGTTCGACCAGCAGGCTGCGCGGGTCCTCGCCCCACAGCAGGCCGTCGTACAGCGCCTCGACCATGCGTACCGAGCCGCCGAAGGACAGCGGGAACTGCGAGGCGATCACCAGCGGGATGCCGGCCTGGTGCAGCGCGTGCGCGATGCTGGCACCGACCCCGGCGATGCTGCCGACCGCGCCGCTGTTGCAACTGGCCAGCGTGACCACCGCCGGGCCGCCGAGCCTGGCCGCGCTGCCGCCCGCGCCGGCCTGGGAGGGCCGGCCGGGCGTGCGCAGCGCGCTGGCCAGGCGCTCGCCGCTGACGATGTCGGCCGCGCCCTCGGGGTCGCCGGCGCGGTGCAGCATCAGGCCGAAGCGGGTGTCGTAGCCGTCGCGGTACTCGCAGCCATGGGCCAGGATGTGCACATGGGTGAAGGCGCTGGCGGCGCAGGCGGCCTCGATGTCCTCGAGGCTGGCGTGGCTGAGCACGGTCAGGTGCCGGCCCAGCCGGCCGGCGCGGCCGACCCAGGGCTCGATGCGCTGGCGCAGCGCCAGCAGGTGGGCCAGCGCCGGCACCGGCTCGGCGCCGGCGGGCGAGGCGACGACGAACAGCAGCCGGGTCTCGTCGGGCCAGACCAGCTGCGTCTCGGCCACCCGGCGGGTCTCGCGGGTGATGCACACCGGGCTCAGCGACTGCAGCAGCAGCGGCTGGCCCTCGGCCGGGCAGCCCGGCGGCGACAGCGTCAGCTCGAACGGCAGCAGCGCCAGTTCGCTGGCCGACAGCACCAGCCGCAGGTGGGTGATGCCGTCGCCGGCGGCCGCCGCGCCGCCGGCCTGCCGGTTCATGTCGGCGGTCAGCCCCGGGATGCCGCCGAGGATGTCGGCCAGCAGCCGCGCGGTGTCGTGCAGCTGGAAGCCGCGCGAGCCCTCGCCGAGCCGGTAGCTCAGCGCGCCCAGCCGGTGCAGCAGCTGGTTGTGTTCCATCGGCAGCTGCAGCGTGACGGCCGGGTGGTTCTCGCACAGCGCGAGGTAGGGCGTCAGCGGCGACAGCAGCTGGTTGTGCGCCGGACCGTGACGCAGCAGTTCGAGGGTCAGGGTGCGCATGGGGGTCTCTCCTGCACGCCTCAAGCGCGGGTGAAGCGGCTGCCGGCCACCGGCACCGCGCTGAAACCGGCCTGGCCGGCGGCCTGCACCTGGCGCAGCTCGGCCTGGGTCGCGCCCTGGGCATCGACCCAGACCGCGACCACGGAGTTCAGCCGCATCACCAGCCCGGGGCTGGCGTCGAGGTCGGCCATGCGCGCGCGGCCCAGCAGTTCGAAGAGCTGGCGGAAGCGCTCCTTGTCGCGCCGCAGCTCGGGCGCGACCTTCATCAGCCGGGCCCAGGTGCCGCTGTTGTAGTAGTGCCCGCCGCCGCGCTGGCGCGGCAGCGAGCGCATCAGGTGGGTGTGGCCGGTCAGCAGCAGGTCGATCTCGGGTGCGACGCGGGCGTCGAACTGGCGGAAGGTGTCGTCGGGCGCGGTGGGGTCGAAGCTGCGGTCCTTGTCGAGGAACTCCAGCGCCTCGCGCAGCACCTCGTGGCGCGGCTGGCCGCGCAGCAGGTCCCAGGCGGCTTCCCACAGGCCGAGCTGTTCGGCCTGGCTGGCGCGCACCAGGCTGATCGGCGCCACGCCGGCGCTGAAGGCCTGCTCGGCCTGGTCCATCAGCACCTGGGCGCTGGCGCCGCCGACCGCGCCGCGCCAGGCCGGCAGCGCGGCTGCCGCGGCGGCGGCGCCAGGCTGTTCTTCACCCTCGGCGCCGAGAAAGCCGGCGCTCATGCGGGCCATGTCGGTGGCCTTGTGCGCGGCGATCGCGCCCAGGTCCTGCATGCGCTTGAGCAGGCCCGGGTTCAGCGCCGTCAGGATCGGCACCACCGCCTGGGTCTCGGGCTTGAGCAGGTCGACGAAGGGGTAGCTCGCCTTGACCTGGTTCATCACCTCGATGACCAGCTGCGAGCCGGCATTGGGCGCCCAGGGGTCGGTCGGCCGGCCGTACTGGCGGTCGCGCACGATGCGGCGCAGCCGCTCGTGGTCGGTGACGTTCCAGGCGTCGATCTCGTTGCCGTGCTGGCACAGCACGCTGGCCTTGCCGACGCGGGCCAGCACGCCGGTACCGTCGTTCACCAGCAGCAGCCGGGCGCGCGCGGCGGCATCGCCGCCGCACAGCGCGCGCTGCAGCCGCTCGCGCACCCAGGGCAGGCCCAGCTCCAGGTCGTGGTTGCCGAGGTTGACGATCAGCAGCCGGTTCGGCGTCGCCACGAGCCGGGCCATCGCGTCGAAGGCCGGCTCGAAGGCCGGGTCGGCCAGCACCCGGTCGAGCTTGGCCGCGGCGCCGTCGGGATCGAAGGCGCGTGGCGGCTCCTCGGCCAGGAAATCGACGAAGTCGCCGTTGATGACCAGCGCGGCCAGACCCTTGGCGTTCGACTGGCGAACGCTGTCGGCCAGCCAGGCCAGCTCGGCGCCCGAGGCGAAGATCTGGAAGCCCGCGCTGCCGCCCAGGTGCAGGTCGGACACCACCTGCATCTCGTCGAGCTGCAGGCCGTCGGGCGCGTTGGCTTCGGGCATCGGTTCTCCCCCGTCGTCGGGCGGTCTCGAGGAACGCCGGGTCCATCATAGGGCGGGCACGGGGCGGGGCAATCCCCAGCACGGCAACGGTCGCGCGGCTCTGTTAGGGTGTCGTCCGGATCAAAGACGAGGAGACGGCCGGTGACAGCACTGCACGACCGATTGCGTGCCCTGACCCCGGCGCGGCTGCGGGGGATGCGCCGCGGCATCGAGAAGGAGAGCCTGCGCGCGCTGCCCGGCGGCGGCCTGGCGCTGACGCCGCACCCCGCCGCGCTGGGCTCGGCGCTGACCCACCCGCACATCACCACCGACTACAGCGAGTCGCAGCTCGAGCTGATCACCGGCGTGCACGCCGACGTCGAGGGCTGCCTGGCCGAGCTGACCGAGATCCACCAGGCGGTGTACCGGGCGATCGCCGACGAGCAGCTGTGGGTCGGCAGCATGCCCTGCGGCCTGCCGACCGACGAGAACATCCCGATCGGCCGGTACGGCACCTCCAACGTCGGCCGCGCCAAGAGCGTCTACCGCATGGGGCTGGGCCACCGCTACGGCCGCAGGATGCAGACGATCTCGGGCATCCACTACAACTGGTCGATGCCGGGCCTGAGCAACGACGAGCACTTCGCGCTGATCCGCAACTTCCGCCGCCATGCCTTCGTGCTGCTGGTCCTGTTCGGTGCGTCGCCGGCGGTGTGCGGCAGTTTCGTCGCCGGGCGCCAGCACGAGCTGCAGCCCCTGCAGGGCGGCACGCTGTACATGCCGCACGGCACCAGCCTGCGCATGGGCCGGCTGGGCTACCAGAGCGACGCCCAGGCCTCGCTGGCGGTCAGCTACAACAGCCTGGAGAGCTACGCGAATTCGCTGCACGACGCGCTGACCCGGCCCTACGGTCCTTACGAGGCGGTGGGCATCCGCAATCCGGGCGGCGACTACAACCAGCTCGGCACCACGCTGCTGCAGATCGAGAACGAGTTCTACGGCCTGATCCGCCCGAAGCGGGTGATCTTCCCCGGCGAGCGGCCGCTGCACGCGCTGCGCGAGCGCGGCGTCGAGTACATCGAGGTGCGCTGCATGGACCTCGACCCGTTCGAGCCGGTGGGCATCGCCGCGCCGACGATGCGCTTCATCGACATCTTCCTGCTGCACTGCCTGCTGGCCGACAGCCCGCCCGATTCGCCGGCCGAGATCGCCGCGCTGGGCCGCAACCAGCACCGGGTGGCCGCGCGCGGCCGCGAGCCCGGGCTGCTGCTCGAGCAGGGCGAGCACACCGTGCTGCTGACCGACTGGGCGGCGCAGCTGCTGGCCGAATGCGCGCCGATCGCCGCGGCGCTGGACGCGGCGCACGGCGGCAGCGACTACCAGGCGGCGCTGAACGGCGCGCTGGCGGTGCTGGCGCAGCCGGCCGAGCTGCCGTCGGCGCGCGTGCTGGCGACGATGGCCGCCGAGTTCGACAGCTCCTACGTCGCCTTCATCCGCGCGATGTCGGCGCGCACCCGCGGGCGGCTGCTGGCGCTGCCCTGGACCGAGGCCCAGGCGGCGCGCTACGCCGCGATGGCCGAGGCCTCGGTGGCCGAACAACAGCGCATCGAGGCCGCCGACACGATGCTCTTCGAGCAGTACCGCCAGGCCTACCTGTCGCCCGAGCGGCTGCAGGTCAAGGCGCGGGCGACGGCCTGATTCGCGCCGCCCCGAGGGCAGCTGATGACCGTCGATCCCGTCGAGACCCAGGACCCCGACGACCTGAAGACCTTCCATTCGGCGCCGGTCGCCAGGCTGCGCGCCGACCTGGCGCTGGCGCTGCGCGCCGCCGCCCACCATGGCCTGGCCGAGGGCGTCTGCAACCATTTCAGCGTCGAGCTGCCAGACGCCTCGGGGCGCTTCCTGCTGAACCCGCGCGGCCTGCTGTGGCAGGAGCTGCGCGCCGACGACATCGTGATGGTCGACGCGCAGGGCGCGGTGCTGGCCGGGCGCCACCCGGTGGAATCGACGGCGATGTTCATCCACGCCGCGATCCACCGCATCGCCCGGCAGCCCTGCGTGCTGCACACCCACATGCCGCACGCGACCGCGCTGACGCTGACCGCCGACCGCGCGCTGGACACCCGGTTGTCGCAGACGGCGATGCGGTTCCACGGCCGGGTGGCGGTCGATGCGCGGTACAACGGCCTGGCGCTCGATGTCGCCGAGGGCGAGCGCATCGCCGGCGCGATGCGGGGCGCCGACGTGGTGTTCCTCGGCAACCACGGCGTCGTCGTCTGCGCCGACCGGCTGGCCCACGCCTACGACGACCTGTACTACCTCGAGCGCGCCTGCCAGCTGCAGCTGCTGGCGCTGGCCAGCGGCCGGCCGCTGGCGCCGGTGGACGAGGCGCTGGCCGCGCGCGTGGGCGCGCAGACGCTGGGCGAGCGGCTGCAGTCCGAGCTGTTCTTCGAGGCGCTGCGGCGCACCGTCTGACCGCCGGCCGGGCTCAATCGCCGGCCAGCCGCCGCACCCGTTCCAGCAGGTCGGTGATGTAGCGGTCCTCGATGCCCAATGCGTCGAGCTGGGCGGCGACCTGGGCCAGGTAGTCGCGGTTGCTGCCGACCGCGCCGCTGGCGCCGGCGATGATGCGCGCCGCCTCGGCCAGCGGCAGCTCGCCGACATGGTCGTGGTGCGCCGGGTTCGACGCGAACACCAGCGCGATGACCTCGCCCTGCGGCGTGGCCAGCGGCAGCAGCGTCGGGCAGTAGCCGTTGCGCAGCATCTCGCGCCGCCACAGCATCGCCGATTCGACCTCGACGTCGGCCGCCGCGATGCGGAACGCCAGCCCGCTGCAATGGCCGTCGGCCGGCTCCAGCGCCAGCGTCAGCGCCGGCCGCTCGGGCGTGCCGCGGCCGAGGATCGTGCGGTAGCTGAAACGCCGCTGCCAGCCCGCCAGGTGCGCTCGCCGCAGCTCGGCGAAGTGGATGCCGGGGTCCCACATCAGCGAGCCGTAGCCGAACACCCACAGGTCCTGGGACGGCACCCGCCGGGACAGCAGCGCGCGGCGGGTGTCCTCCAGCTGGCGGTCCGACAGCCGCCAGCTGGCCGGCAGGCCCTGGTCCCGGGCCCGCTCGTCCCAGCGAGCCAGCGCCTCGGGCGTGCCGCGCACCGGCGACTCGGCCGCCGGGGTCAGGCGATCACGCAGGTCGGGCAGGTGGGCGAAGGGGTCCATCGGATGCGGGGCGGATTTTCACGCTATCGCGGCCCAGGGGCGCTGCAATGACCGCCTGGGGACAGGGCCGGCGCTGCGAATTCCTCCCGCGTTGCGGCGTTGCCGTGCCGCCACGCCCGCGACTGCCCGTTCACCCGCAGTACGCGTCAGCCGACGCGCGCAACCCGGCGGCGCCGACCCAGCAGCGCCAGCGACAGCCCGCCGGCGGCGAACAGCGCCCACGCGGCGGGCTCGGGCACTGGTGCGGCGACCTCGCTGTGCACCGAATGTCTGAAGCTGTTGCCCAGGATGTCGGCCTGCCTGGCCTGCACGGTGGCGGTGCTCAGGGACTGCAGCTCGCCGAGCTGGAAATGCGCCGTCACCACGGTGCCGGGGGTGCCGGGTGCCGAGTCGAACACCGTGCCGGCTTCCTTGCCGGTGACCCAGGTCCAGGTGCCTTCGACCGCGACATCGCTGCCGCCGACGAAGTAGTAGCCGCTGGGTGGTGCCAGGGCGGCCAGGAAGGCGTTCTCGGCTGCCGAAGTCACGGTGGCCAGCCGACCCGGTACACCCAGGAAGCTGCGCTGGCCGGCGGCCAGCAGCGCATCTTCCCACTTGATCGAGGCGTCGACGACCTCGTAGGCGCTGCCCTGGAAGTACACCGGCGCCGCCTGGACCCCGGCCGCGACCAGCGCGAGCATGCCAGCCGCGAAGTTCAGATTGCGAAGGGCCAGGCGCCGACGGGGCGTCATTTGCTTTCTCCATGGGCCGCAGCGACCCTGTCTGGAAAAGCTCGATCTTCCCTGGCGGCGCACCTTGACCCTGCGCAGCATGCGTCGCCGCCTGCGGGCCGCGGGTGAGGGCAGCTTGATCTCATGCACCCTTGCAGCAGCACGCACGACGATGATCGTCAGCGCGCGGGGCCAAGGCACTGCTGGGCCAGGGCTTGCCTGAAGCCCGGTCGGAAAGGTATCTTGCGGTCGCCGTGTCAACGCCCGACGACAGAGGGTCATCATGAATGCAGTCCTGGTTTCATCGTTGATTGCAGCAGGCGCGGGCTTGCTTGCATCGCCCGCGTCGGCCGGTCTTTCGGGGACTTCGATGACGCTGCGATATGACTACTCGAGCTGGACACCGACTGTCGACAGCTTGATCGTCGGGCCCGGCGTGGAGATCACTTGCACCGGTGGGGGCAATGGCAATGCGAATGTCTGCCAACTGCTCAATGCGGGTGTGCACACGGTCGACATCGGCGATGACGGCATTGCCTACGCGTTGACGAGCGGGACCGCAGCCTTCACCGCCGTCTCGCCGAACGGCTTCAATTTCTTGAATCTGGCCATCCCGATTGCAGGGATCACGTTCACCCATTCCATCGCCGGAATGGACAGCTCGCGCGTCAGCTTCACGTCGAGCAGCATCAGCGTCGATATGTCCGGCCTGGTCGTCGAGGCCGGGCAGGGCTTTGCCCTGGGCGTAGTTGCGGTTCCGGAACCCGCATCGGCCTGGCTGATGCTCGCTGGTGCCGCAGCACTGGGTGCATGGGTGCTGCGCCGACGCTGATTCGAAGCGAGCGGGGTGCTTCCGAAGCCATCGCGCTGGTCCCGAGTGGCTTGACGCCGTTTCGTGTGAACCGCGGCGGCCTTGCCGAGCGCGAATTGCAGCCGCAGGCCAAGGTGCAGGCCGCCGGCCGGCGGCTGCCGCCGATGAACCAGACGCTGCCGCTCACGATCCGAGACTCCGCAAGGGCTGCGCCAACGGGTGCGGCGCGGGTGCCCGCCGGGCTGCCCACTGCCGGGTCCGTTGGGCCGATGGCGACCTGCGCGCCGCCGGCCAGCGATCGTCAACGCCCCCGGCCCTGCTCGACCAGGATCTCGCGCAGCCGCGCCGCCAGCGGCGGCAGGCGGCCGTCGGCGCGCGTGACCAGCCCGATCTGGCGCTGGAAGCGCGCGTCGCTCATGGTCAGCGCGACGACACCGCGGGCGTCGGCGCTGCCGAGCATCGATTCGCTCATCAGCGAGACCAGGTCGCTCTGGACGACCAGCCCGATCAGCTGCCCGGCGGTGTTGCCGACCTCGACGACCACCTGCGGCGGCGGCAGCCCGGCGTCGGCCAGCCGGCCCTCGACGGCGCGCCGCGCCGCCACCGCGGGGCCCGGCAGCATCCACTGCGCGGACGCCAGGTCGGCCAGGCGCAGACGCCGGCGCGCGAGCAGCGGGTGGCCGTCGCGCACCACCATCACCAGGTCGTCGGCCATCAGCGGCAGCGCGGCCAGGTCCTCGGGCAGCGTGGCCGGCAGCGCGTTCAGGCTCAGGTCGATGTCGCCGCGGCGCAGCGCCAGCAGCAGCGCGTCGTTCAGGTTGATCTGCAGCGACACCCGCGCCGCCGGGCGCTCGCGCTGCAGGCGCAGGCAGGCCGGCACGAACAGCCGCTTCGCGTAAAGCGGCGAGACGCCCGCGCGCAAGGTGCCCAGCGCGCCCAGGTGCAGGTCGGCCGCTTCCTTGATCGCCTCGGCCAAGCTGCCGCGCAGCGTGCGCAGGCGCTCGTGGAAGGGCTCGGCGGCCGGCGTCAGCAGCATGCCGCGCCGGCTGCGGGTGAACAGCGGGAAGCCGAGCTCCTGCTCGAGGCGCTGGATGGCCTTGGTCACCGCCGGCTGCGACACGCCGAGCTCGAGCGCGGCGCGGCGCACCTGGCCGTGGCGGGCCACCCGCAGGAACTGGTCGATGTCGTCGAGGCGAAGCGCCATAGCGAGGGTTCGGTGGTATGCCGATCCGTTATCAAAACTGGCTGTTCGATTATCCAATCGCAGGCACCGAATCCCTAGAGTGCGGCCACCCCGAACGGAGACATGCGATGAACCTCGGCCTCTACCTCGAACGCAGCGCGACCTTCTGGCCCGACCGGCCGGCCGTGCTGTTCCGCGACCACGCCCTGAGCTACCGCCAGCTCGAGCAGCGCTCGAACCGGCTGGCTCAGGCGCTGCGGCGGCTCGGCCTGCAGCGCGGCGACCGCGTCGCCATCGTGTCGCCGAACCGGCCCGAGATCGTCGAGCTCGAATGCGCGTTCTACAAGCTCGGCCTGGTCAAGGTCGCGCTGAACTCGCGCTTGGCGGCGGCCGAGCTGGCCGATGAGCTGGCCAACGCCGAGCCGGCGGCCTGCGTCGCCGCGGCGCAGCACCGGGCGCTGGTCGATGTCGCCGTGGCCGCGCTGCCGGCGCCGAAGGCCCGGATCGCGCTCGACGGTGACGGTGACGGCGACAGCGCCGGCTGGGCCGACTACGAGGCGCTGCTGCGCGGCGAACCCGACACGCCGATCCGCGAGGACCTGCGCGACGACGAGCTGGCGGTGCTGCACTACACCTCGGGCTCGACCGGCAAGCTCAAGGCCGCGATGCAGACCGTGGGCAACCGCTTCGCCTCGCTGCGCAAGATCGTCACCGGCCGCATGCAGGCCGGCCCCGGCGACGTGCTGCTGCTGTGCGGCCCGATCACCCATGCCAGCGGCATGTTCGTGCAGCCGATGCTGTTCCAGGGCGCGACGATCCTGCTGATGGAAGGCTTCAGGCCGGCCGAGATCCTCGAGGCGATCGAGCGCCACCGCGTGACGATGTGCTTCTTCGTGCCGGCGATGATCCATGCGCTGCTGGCCGAGCCGTCGATCCGCAGCCGCGACCTGTCCAGCCTGCGCCTGGTCAGCTACGGCGCGGCGCCGATGTCGCCCTCGCGCATCCGCGAGGCCTGGGCCGCCTTCGGGCCGGTGCTGGCGCAGGGCTACGGCGCCGGCGAGACGACCGGCGGCGTGCTGAGCCTGTCGATCGACGACCACCGGCGCGCGATCGGCGGCGAACGCCCCGAGTTGCTGGCGGCCTGCGGCCGCGCGATCGGCGAGGCCGAGGTGCGGGTGCTCGACGATGCCGGCCGGCCGGTGCAGGGCGACGCGATCGGCGAGATCTGCGTGCGCGGCCCCGACGTCTTCGCCGGCTACTGGAAGGCGCCCGAATCGACGCGCGAGGCGCTGGGCGAGATCGGCGGCCAGGACGGCTGGCTGCGCACCGGCGACCTCGCCCGCGTCGATCACGAGGGCTACGTCTACATCGTCGACCGCAAGAAGGAGATGCTGGTCTCGGGCGGCTTCAACGTCTACCCACGCGAGGTCGAGTCGGTGCTGGCCCAGCATCCCGCGGTCTACGAGGCCTGCGTGGTCGGCGTGCCCGACGACCACTGGGGCGAGGCGGTCAAGGCCGTCGTCGTGCTGCGCACGGGCCGCGAAGCCGATGCGCGCTCGCTGATGGACTTCTGCGACGGGCGCCTGGCCGGCTTCAAGCGGCCCCGCTCGGTCGACTTCGTGCCCGCGCTGCCGAAGAACGGCAACGGCAAGCTCTCGCGCAAGGACGTCCGCGAGCCCTACTGGCAGGGCCGCGAGCGCCGCGTCAACTGAACCTGGAGACGACGATGGACACCTCCACGAAAGCCGCCTGCAGCGCCGCCTTCGAAGGCTCGCCGGCCGCTGCCGATGTCATCGCGCGCCTGCAGCGCTTCATTGCCGACGAACTGGTGCCGCTGGCGGCCGCGCACGGCATCAGCCACGAGAAGGGCGCCGACAAGACGCTGCTGAAGCAGGTGTGGAAGCTGTCGCATGATCGCGGCTTCTACGGCATGACGCTGCCGCGCGCGCTGGGCGGCGCCGGCTTCGGCCTGGTCGACCAGGTGCTGATCAAGGAGGCGATCTACGCCAGCGGCTCGCCGTTCGCGCCGCATGTGCTGGGCGAGCTGTCCGGCCCGCCGCGGCTGGGCGCGCTGGTCAGGAGCGCGACGCCCGAGCAGATGCAGCGGCTGGTGCTGCCGGTGGCGCGGGCCGAGAAGGCGATCTGCTTCGCGATCACCGAGCCCGAGGCCGGCTCCGACGCCGGCGCGCTGCAGACCCGCGCGCGCGCTGATGGCGACGGCTTCGTGCTCGATGGTGTCAAGCGCTTCATCTCCGGCTCGCCGTTCTGCGACATGGCGATCGTCATCGCCGCCACCGGCGACGACCCGGCGCGGCGCGAGACCACCGCCTTCGTCGTCGAGCGCGAGCGGCCGGGATTCCGCATCGAGGCCGGCTACAAGACGATGGCCGGCCAGTCGCACACCGGCAACATCCACCTGGAGAACTGCCGCATCCCGGCCGCCAACCAGATCGGCGAACGCGGCCGCGGGCTGGCGCTGGCGCTCGGGCGCATCACCGTCAACCGGCTGCTGCACACGCCGGCGATGCTGGGCCTGGCGCGGCTGGCGCTGGACGATGCGCGCGCCCATGCCTGCAGGCGCCGCCAGTTCGGCCAGCCGATCGGCGCGTTCCAGGCGGTGCAGCACCTGATCGCCGACATGGCCACCGAGCTGGCGGCCGCGCGCGCGCTGATGCTCGCCACCGCGCGCCGGCTCGATGCCGGCGGCGAGGCGCGCGCCGAGGCCTCGATGGCCAAGCTGTTCTGCTCGGAGACGGCGTTCCGCATCGCCGACCGCGCGGTGCAGATCCTCGGCGGCGAAGGCATCGTGCAGGGCAGCCGGGTCGAGTTCCTGTTCCGCATGCTGCGCATGTACCGCGTGCTGACCGGCACCAGCGAGATCCAGCGCAACACGATCGCCCGCGAGCTGCTCGAGCCCGCCGCGGCCTGACCCCCCACCGAGACCGACACCGTCGAGGAGACCACGATGAGAACCACTTTCCGCACCGCGCTGGCCACGATCGCACTGGGCCTGGTCCTGAGCACCGGCGCACATGCGCAGGACGGCTACCCCAGCCGCGCGATCCACTGGATCGTGCCCTACCTGCCCGGCACCTCGCCGGACAACACCGTGCGCGTCGTCGCCGAGGCGATGGCCAGGTCGCTCGGCCAGCCGGTCGTCGTCGAGAACAAGCCGGGCGTGGCCGGCAACCTCGGCGCCCAGGCGGCGGCGCGCGCCGCGCCCGACGGCTACACCTGGGTGTATTCGGGCTCGCCGATGGCGGCCAGCATGCGCATGTACCGCAAGCCCGGCTTCGACGCGATGAAGGACTTCGTCCACGTCGGCCGCATCGGCAGCTCGGACCTGACGGTGGTCACCAGCCCGGGCAGCGGCATCGCGTCGATGGCCCAGCTGGTCGAGCGCGCGCGCAAGCAGCCGGGGGCGCTGATGTACGCCAGCGGCGGCATCGGATCGCCGGCGCACCTGGGCGCCGAGCTGACGCTCGGTGCCGCCGGCGTGACGGCAACCCATGTGCCCTACAAGGGCGCGACCGAGTCGACCCAGGCGGTCGTCGGCCGGCAGGTCGACTTCGCGCTGGCGATCACCTCGGTGGCCTTGCCGCACATCCGCAGCGGCAAGCTGGTGGCGCTGGCGACCAGTGCGCCGAAGCGGCACGACAAGCTGCCCAGGGTGCCCACGCTGGCCGAAGCCGGCGTGCCGGTGGCGCTGGTGTCGATCGGCGGGCTGTCGGTGCCGGCCGGCACGCCGAAGCCCGTCATCGCGCGCATCGCCGGCACGCTGAAGGCGGCGCTGGACCGGCCGGAGGTCCAGGCCCGGCTCGACGCACTGGGCGCCGGCGCCGACTGGGCCTCGGCCGACGACTACACCGCCGCGCTGCGCGCCGAGATCGGCCTGACCGACAGGCTGATGGCCGCGGCCAGGCTCGAGGCGCAGTGAGCGGCGCGCGCCGCTGCGCAGGGCTGCCGTCAGCACCAGCCGAAGTGACTGCGCACCTGCTGCGCGGTGAGGTTGATCGGGTCGGTCGAGGCCTGCGGGAACTGCCGCAGCAGCGGCGAGCGGATGCCGCCGGCGTTCTGGCCCAGCACCGCGATGCGGCGGATCGTCCAGCCGGCAGCCTCGAACTGTTCCAGGTAGTCCTGCGCGCCGGGGTAGCGCAGCGGGTCGAGCGGGTTGGCCGACGGCCACAGGCAGCAGATCACCGCGCCGCAGCGCTTGCCGGCCGCCTCCTGCTGGAAATCGGCCGCGCTGGTCTTCGACTCCTGCAGCGCGCCGACCCGCGCATACAGGCGCAGCGGCGCCGACCGGTTCGCCAGCTGGATGTCGCGCACGCTGCGGTTGAAGCAGCCGGTCAGGCTGCGCACGACCGAGGCCTTGCGGGTGTTCGAATTGCCGATGACGAGGTAGGTGTCCATGGGGCCTGCAGCCGGATTCAGCGCCGTGGCGGGCGCCGCCGGGGTGGAAAGTACCACCACGAAGCCGCGACCAGCGCCCCGAACAGGGTGTAGGCGGTGGCGAATACCCAGCCCGGTGCCGAGTAGTAGAGCAGGCGCTGCACCCAGTGCTCGATGAAGCTCTGCTGGTAGCCCGCCGTGCCGGCCTGCATGCGCAGCCAGGATTCCAGCGTTGTCAGCGGGCAGTCGATGCCCAGCCACGACTGCAGCACGACGACCGCGATCGCGACCAGGTGGGCCAGCCGGAACCCCAGCCGGTTGACCCAGCCCCAGCCGAGGCGGTTGCCGGTGACGATCAGCACCAGGCCGCCGATGACGAACACCACGATCGCGAAGTGAAGCACCAGCACCGCGTCGGCCAGGGCCCGGGGCGACATGCTCGGGCGCCGCTCAGGCCGGGCGGTCGGACGCTGCGAGCGTGTTGTCGATCACCCAGGCCCGGTATTCGTCGGTGCAGGCGGCCACCGGCAGGGTGTAGAGCGCCGGCAGCTGGTAGGGATGGAGGGCCCGGATCGCCTGCACCAGCGCGTCATGGGCGCGTTGCGTCGTCTTGAACAGCAGCCTGAATTCGGCCTCCTGCTGCAGCGCGCCCTGCCAGGCGTAGACGCTCTCGATCGGGGTGATCTGCACGCAGGCGGCGAGCCGGCCCTCGACGGCAGCCTGCGCGAGCTTGAGCGCCGCCTCGCGCGAGCCGACGGTGGTGTAGACGGCGAGCAGGTCCATGGTCTGCGGGCGGGTTCGGTCACGCCGGGTCAGAGGTCGGGCGCGTAGCGCCGGGCCATCTCTTCGCGGGTCTCGGGCGCGACGACGATGCCGGTCTGGTCGCTGATCATCTGCCCCGCGCTGGGCAGCGCCGAGCGGTCGACCAGCGCCGAGGGCGACCACAGCTTGGAGCGCATGAAGGCCTTGGCGCAGTGCAGGTAGGCCGCGGACACCGCCACGCGAACGACCAGCCTGGGCGCGCGGCGCTCGGTCGTGCAGGCGGCGATGTCCTGCGGGTCGAGCGACAGCGTGGCGGCGCCGTTCACCCGCAGCGTCTCGTCGAAGCCGGGGATCAGGAACAGCAGCCCGACCTGGCCGGTGGCGACGATGTTCTCGAACGAGTCGAGCCGGTTGTTGCCCGGTGCATCGGGAATCAGCAGGTCGCCTTCGGCAGTGACCTTCACGAAGCCGGGCTCGCCGCCGCGCGGCGAGGCGTCGACGTGGTGGCCGGCATCGCTGGTCGCCAGGATCACGAACGGCGACAGCGCGATGAAGCTGCGGCAATGCCGGTCGAGCGAGCGGATCTCCTTCCTGACGGCCCGTTCCTGGGGCAGGGCGTAGAGCTGGCGCAGCGCGGCTGGGGATTCGATCTTCATGGCGGTTCCGGCAGGGCCGGCGTGGTTGGCGCAATCGACGGCGCAACTCTGCGGGAACTCGGCCGCGGCAGCAAGCCCGGCCGCGGCCTAACCGGCCTTGGCATAGCGGTGGGTGAAGCGGTCGGATTCGCCGATCGCCAGGTACTTGTCGCGGTCGACCTCGCCGTTCCTCAGCGTCGGCGGCAGCGCCCACACGCCCTTGGGATGGTCCTTGGTGTCGCGGGGGTTGGCGTTGATCTCACTGCGTTCGACCAGGTTCAGCCCGGCGGCCCTGGCGCGTTCGATCACCAGGTCTTCGGTGACATAGCCGCTGGCCATCATCTGCGCCAGTGGTGTGCCGGGCGCGGCGCGGTGCTCCTCGACGCCGAAGATGCCGCCCGGCTTCAGCGCCCGCGCGAAGGTGCGCAGGCTCTCGTCGAGGTGCTTCTCCTCCAGCCAGTTGTGGATGTTGCGGAAGGTCAGCACCGCATCGGCGCCGCCGGGTGGGGCGATGTCGGCCATCCGGTCCCAGGCCGGCGGGGTCGGCAGGGTGCCGAGCTTCACGCGCCCGTACAGGGCCGGGTCGGCGGCCAGCCGCTGCTCGAACGCGGCGCGTGACTTGCGCCGGCCGTCATTCGGGTCGTCGCGGGCGTAATGGGCGGCATGGAGCTGGCCGCGCTCACGCAGGTAGTAGGCCAGGATCTCGGTGTACCAGCCGCCGCCGGGGGCCAGCTCGATCACCTGGTGACCGGGCTGGATGCCGAGGAAGCGCAGGGTCTCCAGCGGGTGCCGTGCCGCATCGCGCTGGCGGTAGGCGGGGCTGCGGTGCGCTCCGTCGACCGCGGCGGCCAGCAGGGCGTCGGCGCTGGTCTGGGCCCGGGCGGGCAGCGCGGCGCAGGCGGCGAAGGCCAGCGCCCGGCGGCGCGAGATCGGGGGCAGGG
The DNA here is from genome assembly GCA_016790515.1 of Burkholderiaceae bacterium. Lineage (GTDB taxonomy): Bacteria > Pseudomonadota > Gammaproteobacteria > Burkholderiales > Burkholderiaceae_C > Pseudaquabacterium. The sequence goes on from JAEUOY010000064.1 coordinate 77,859, forward strand.
TGGGCATGGCGGAAGAGACCTCTCGGTGACAGCCTGGGCGGCCGCCAGCCATGATCATCGCGCAGCCCGCGGCGGCCTGCCCGGGCCGCTGCGTCCGACTGACCCAGGAGACCCCGATGGCCGACGACACCGCCCCGCCCAAGTCCCCCGATGCCATCGGCACCGCGGTGGTCGGCAACGACGCCTGGCTGGCAAGGCGCCCGCCCGAGCAGATCCTCGAACCCGAGCTGGCCATCGTCGATCCGCACCACCACCTGTGGGACCACAAGCGGCACCGCTACCTGCTCGACGAGCTGCGCGCCGACACGGGGTCCGGCCACCGCATCGTCGCGACGGTGTTCGTCGACTGCATGGCCTTCTACCGCGCCGACGGCCCGGCGGCGCTGCGCCCGGTCGGCGAGACCGAGTTCGCCAACGGCGTCGCGGCGATGTGCGCCAGCGGCGTCTACGGCGAGCTGCGCGCCTGCGCCGGCATCGTCAGCTTCGCCGACCTGACGCTGGGCGCCGCGGTGGCCGAGGTGCTGCAGGCGCACGTCGCGGCCGGGGGTGGACCAGCAGGCAGGTTCAAGGGCATCCGCCATGCCGGCGGCTGGGATGCCAGCCCGATGATCCACAACAGCCACACCAAGCCGAGCCGCGGCCTGTACGGCGAGGCCGGCTTCCGCCAGGGTTTTGCCCAGCTGGCGCCGCTGGGGCTGTCGTTCGAGGCCTGGCAGTACCACCCGCAACTGCCCGACGTGACCGCACTGGCGCGCGCCTTCCCCGACACCGCGATCATCCTGAACCACTGCGGCGGCCCGCTCGGCGTCGGGCCCTATGCCGGCCGCGGCGACGAGACCTTCGCCCAGTGGCGGCGCGACATCGCCGAGCTGGCCACCTGCCCGAACGTGAACGTCAAGCTCGGCGGCCTGGGCATGCGCATCGGGCCGATCGGCCACCATGCGCTGCCCGATCCGCCGAGCTCGCAGCAGGTCGCCGACGCCTGGCGGCCGTGGACAGACGCCTGCATCGAGTCCTTCGGCCCGGATCGCTGCATGTTCGAGAGCAACTTCCCGGTCGACAAGATCAGCGCCGGCTACGCGGTGCTGTGGAACGCCTTCAAGCGCCTGGCCGCCGGCGCGTCGGCCGACGAGAAGGCCGCGCTGTTCGCCGGCACGGCGCGGCGCGTCTATCGTCTGTGAGTTTCGACCTTTTCACTGGAGACATCCCATGACCCTGCCGACCACCGGCCTGCAACTGCGTTCATTGGTGCAACCCGACGGCGTGCTGCGCCTGTCGCTCGAACCGACCCCGGTGCCCGCGCTGGCCGCCGCCGACGTGCTGGTGCGCATCGAGGCGACGCCGATCAACCCGTCGGACATCGGCCTGCTGTTCGGCGCCGCCGACCCGGCGACTTTCGAGGTGACCGGCCCGGCCGCGTCGCCGGTGGCCACCGCCCGCATCCCCGAGCGGGCGATGCCGGCGATGGCCGCACGGGTCGGCCAATCGATGCCGGTCGGCAACGAGGGCGCCGGCGTGGTGATCGCCGCCGGCGACTCGCCCGCCGCGCAGGCGCTGCTGGGCAGGACGGTCGCGGTGCTGGGCGGCGCGATGTACGCGCAGTACCGCGCGATCGCCGCGGCGCAGTGCCTGCTGCTGCCCGAGGGCACGACGCCGGCCGAGGGCGCGTCGTGCTTCGTCAACCCGCTGACCGCGCTGGGCATGACCGAGACGATGAAGCGCGAGGGCCACACCGCGCTGGTGCACACCGCGGCGGCCAGCAACCTGGGCCAGATGCTCAACCGGATCTGCCTGAAGGACGGCATCGGGCTGGTCAACATCGTGCGCAAGCCCGAGCAGGAAGCGCTGCTGCGCAGCCAGGGCGCAAAGCACGTCTGCAACATGACGGCGCCGGATTTCATGGCGCAGCTGACCGATGCGCTGGCCGCCACCGGCGCGACGATCGCGTTCGACGCCACCGGCGGCGGCACGCTGGCCGGGCAGATCCTGCAGGGCATGGAAGCGGCGATCAACCGCAGCGCCAAGGAATACAGCCGCTATGGCTCGGCGGTGCACAAGCAGGTCTACCTGTACGGCCACCTCGACACCCGGCCGACCGAGATCCACCGGACCTTCGGCATGGCCTGGGGCGTCGGCGGCTGGTTGCTGACGCCGTTCCTGCAGAAGATCGGGCCGGAAGGTGCCCAGGCGCTGCGCCAGCGGGTGGCCAGCGAGCTGAAGACCACCTTCGCCAGCCACTACGCCCGCGAGCTGTCGCTGGCCGAGGCGCTGAGCCTGGAGGCGATCCGCTTCTACGGCGCCCGCAACACCGGCAGCAAGGTGCTGATCAACCCGGCCAGGGGGTTGTAGCCCGGGGCGGCGGCAAGCTCGACTATGGCGAGCGCGGCACCGCGACGATGCTCATCTGGATCTCGCTCAGCGCCTCGGTGCTGCTGCCCTCGGACTTCTTCCAGAACAGGATGCCCTTGACGGTCTCGCCGGTCTTGGTGAACGAGAGCTTCACGCTGATCCTGAACTCGGGCACGACGTAGCGCGTCGCGCCGTCGTTGCCCGAGCTGCTGTGAAACTCGACCCACCTGGCGGTGTTCACGCAGCTCTCGCCCAGGTCCTTCAGCAGCCTGTCGACGTCGACCAGGTTCTCGGCGATCTCGCTCATCGGTTCTCCTTCGGGGCGGCCGGCCGGTCGCGCGTGACCCAGAACTGCACGACGTTGGAGGTGATCTTCCGCGGCTTCCCGTCCTTCTCGACCGGCAGCTCGGAGTCCCAGCTCGCATAGACGAAGAAGTCGTCGTCGCGCTCGATCAGGTCCAGGGTCTGGAGCGTCCTGTCGAGCCTGGGGCCGGTCACGCGGTTGGTCGCGGCATCGATCTCCAGATCGACCTGGCCGACCGGGTTGGTGACCAGCTCGAGGGTCTCGGTCTGGCCGGTGTCGCCGCCGATCAGGGTCACGGCGATCTTGCGCCCGTCCAGCGGCATCCAGCTCGGCGCGCGGGGTGCGTCCGCGGGGCCGGCCCGATGGCGATCGCCGATCAGCGTGAAGCGCAGCGCGTGCTTCGGCCGCCGGTGGCCGAGCGGGTCGGCGTCGGCCAGCACCAGCTGCTCGCCGCTCAGCGCCTCGATCGGCCGCGACTGCACGCTGAACTGCAGCGTCGCCGCGCCTTGCGCCGGGGTCTGGCCCAGGTCCAGCGACAGCGACTGCACCTGGCCGGCGGCGTCGACCGCGGCGATGACGCCGGTCTGCAAGGTGACGCCGATGCTGTCGACGACGTACAGCGAGCGCTGGCCGAGCCCGACCTGCCAGTCCGCGCGCGCGGTCTCGAGGCTGTTGCGGGTCGCGCGGGCCAGGCTGCGCTGGAAGCCGACGAGCACTTCCTCCAGCGTCACCGTGCCCGACGACGGCACCAGCGTGCGGGCCGAGGGCGGCGGCTTCGGCGGGCCGCCCGGCCGCGGACCGCCGCCGGCCGGCTTGTTGCGCCGCGTGGCCATGCCGGCGTGGCGCTCAGGCCGTCCTGACCGCCAGCGTCATCGTGATCTCGCTCGACGCATCTTCCTTGAAGCCGAAGGTGCGGGCGTAGCTCGCGTTGACGTTGAAGGCCTGCAAGGCCATGCCGCCGCCGACCTTCAGGTCCTCGGTCTTGTTGACCGAGATCGCGATCTTCAGCTTGATCGTCGCGTCGGTCACCGTCATCACGGTGTTGTTCGGCCCCTTGTTCTCGGACATCGCCTTGTTCGCCTCGGCGACGGCGAGCCCCAGGCTCTTCAGCATCGTGGGCAGCGGCATCGCCACCAGCGCCTCGGAGGCGGCGTTCAGGTCATCGGCCATGCAAAAGGTCTCCTTCAGTTCGCCGACCAGCACCGTCAGGCGTGCGCACCAGCGCGCGCCCGCGCCCAGCACCCGGGTGATGGCGTCCTGGATCCGGCGTCGTGCGGGTTCGGCCATCACGCTGCATCGGGAGTGTCGGCCGGTCGATCTTAGGCAACTTCGGTCGCTGCTCCAGGGCCAAGCTAGGGATGCCGGCGCGCTGTCACCCGCGCGCCGCTGGCGGGTGGCGCCAGCCGCTATGGTCGGGGGGCGATGCCCGATCCGCATGCCACGTCAGAGCGCCTGAGCGGCGCGCAGCGCCGAGCGCTGGCGGCCACGCTGCTGGCGGTGGCGCTGGCGACGCTGGACACGACACTGGTCAACACTGCGCTGCCGGGCATCGCGGCGGCGCTGGACGCGTCGCCGAAGGCGGCGATCTGGGTCATCAATGCCTACCAGCTCGCGGTGGTGGCCACGCTGCTGCCGTTCGCGGCGCTGGGTGACCGCTTCGGCCCGCGGCCGGTCTACCTGGGCGGGCTGGCCTTCTTCACGCTGGCCGCGCTGGGCAGCATGGCGGCCGACAGCCTGGTGTCGCTGGCGATCGCCCGCGCGCTGCAGGGCGTGGGCACCAGCGCGCTGATGAGCGTGAACATCGCGCTGATCCGGCTGATCTTCCCGCCCGCGCGGCTGGGCCAGGGCGTCGGCGTCAACGCGCTGGTGGTCGGGGTGGCCTTTGCCGCCGGGCCGACGGTGGCCTCGATCGTGCTCAGCCTCGGCTCGTGGCGCTGGCTGTTCGCGCTGAACCTGCCGCTCGGGCTGCTGGCCTTCGGATTCGCGTTGCCGGGCCTGCCGGGCCTGCCGCGGCCTGGCCACCGCGTCGACCCGCTGGCCGCGCTGCTGACGGCGCTGACCTTCGGCGCGCTGATCGCTGCGCTGGGCGCCGGCGCGCAGCATGCGCCGGCCCTGCTGGTGCTGGGGCTGGCAGCGCTGGCGCTGGGCTCAGGTGCGCTGCTGCTGCGCCGCCAGGCCGGCCACCCGGCGCCGATGCTGCCGGTGGACCTGCTGCGCCGGCCGATGTTCGCGCTGTCGGTGCTGACCTCGGTGTCGTCGTTCGCGACCCAGGGGCTGGCCTTCGTCTCGCTGCCGTTCTTCTTCGAGGCGGTGCTGCAGCGCGACCCGCTGCAGACCGGCTTCCTGCTCGCGCCCTGGGCGATCGTCGTCGCGGCGGCCGCGCCGCTGGCCGGGCGCCTGTCGGACCGGGTGCCGCCGGGGCTGCTGGGCGGCCTGGGGCTGGCGCTGCTGAGCGCCGGCATGGCCGCGCTGGCGCTGCTGACGCCCGAGGCCTCGGTGCCGGACATCGTCGCGCGCATGGCCTTGTGCGGCGCCGGCTTCGGCCTGTTCCAGTCGCCGAACCTGAAGGCGCTGATGTCGGCCGCGCCGCCCGAGCGCAGCGGCGGCGCCAGCGGCATGGTGGCGGTGTCGCGGCTGAGCGGCCAGGCGCTGGGCGCCGCGCTGGTGGCGCTGTGCTTCGGCCTGGCCGGCGAGCGCGGGCCGGTGTGGGCGCTGGCGCTGGGCGCGGGCACCGCGGCGCTGGCGGCGGTGGCCAGCGCGCTGCGGCTGCGGGTCGGTTGAACCGGCCGGCCGCCGCGCACCGGCATCGCCCGGCCGCCCGCTGCTGCTGGGGCTACCGAGCCGGGCTTGCGCGCCGGCGCGCCCACACCGCGAGCAGCGCCAGGCCGCCGAGCATCAGCGCATAGGTCTCGGGCTCGGGCACGGCGGCGGCGAAGGCGCTGCCGAGCTGTGCGTGCGCCGCCGTCGTCGGATGCACGCTGTCGTAGTAGAGGAATCCCGTGCAGTCGGGCGCGGCGCCGGCGAACAGGCAACCGTGGGTGACGTCGCTGTAGCCGTTGCCCGGCGCACCCGCGATCACGCCGTTCATGTAGGCGGCGGTGTCGAAGCTGTAGACCGTCGCGCCGGGCAGCGCAAGCTGCACGCCCTGCAGCGTCGCCGCCAGCGCGGCGTTGAACTGATTGCTGATGAAGGTCAGCCCTGGCGCGACCGTCGGGTCGGGGTTGGCGACCGCCTCCGGCGTCTTGCCGAGGTCGGGCATGTTCGGCACGAAGAAGTGGCTGGCACCCTGCAGCGCCAGCGTCTGGATCTCGCCGGCGATGTTGTGCATCGCGCCGCCGATCGCGGCACTGAGGTCCGGCACCGTCTTGCTCAGCTCGAGGAAGATGTCGTTCGGTCCGCCCCAGAGCATGAACAGCGTGCGCGACGGGTTCAGGCTGCCCATGCTGAAGCCGGCCACCTGCGCGGCCATGCCGGTCGTGGCCAGGGCCGGAAACGAAGCCAGGTAGCCGGGGCTGTTGACCTCGTAGTTGTAGTTCAGCGTGCCCGTCGTCGCCCCGCCGACGGCGTGGTCGTGGAGCGTCGCGCCGAGCGCGCTCGCCATGTACTCGGCGGCGACCGGCCCGTTGCTGAACCGGCCCGGGTAGTAGTACACCCCCGGCGGATTGACCGACGGCGGGAAATAGTTCGCCGTCAGCGCGCCCGCGTTGCCGTTGTCGGACAGGCTGTCGCCGAAGACGACGAGCGACTGGAAGCTGGCCGCGTTCGCCGTCACGGCCCAGGATGCGGCGATCGTTGCCGCCGCCAACATCCGCTTGCATCGATGCATCACGATCTTCCTCCGGTGTGACGGGCCCGATGGTGCCGCGGGACGCAGGCAGCTCGACGGGCGCATCTTCTCGATCCGATCCTACGCATCGTTGGCCCGCACGCTGGCTGCAGACCGCCGGACCCCCGTGAATGAGGGGGCGCTGGCCGCTGGCGCAGCGTGCAGGCTCGTCCGCGTCGTGCGGACCGCGACCTGGACGCTAGGCCTGCGTGTAGGCCGTCTTGACGGTGGTGTAGAACTCGGCGGCGTAGCGGCCCTGCTCGCGCGGCCCGTGGCTCGAACCCTTGCGGCCGCCGAAGGGCACGTGGTAGTCCACGCCCGCGGTGGGCAGGTTGACCATCACCATGCCGGCCTGCGCATGGCGCTTGAAGTGCGTGGCGTGCTTCAGGCTGGTCGTGGCGATGCCCGCCGACAGGCCGAAGGGCGTGTCGTTGGCCAGCGCCAGCGCCTCGTCGTAGTCCTTGGCGCGGATCACGCTGACCACCGGGCCGAAGATCTCCTCGCGGTTGATGCGCATCGCCGGCGTCGTCTCGGTGAACAGGGCGGGCGTCAGGTAGAAGCCCGGCGCACCGTCGGCATTGCGTTCGAAGGCCCGGCCGCCGGCGGCGAGCGTCGCGCCTTCCTGCTGGCCGATGCCGATGTACTCCAGGTCTTGCGCGAGCTGTTGGTCGTCGACCACCGGGCCGATGTCGGTGCCGGCCCTGCGCGCGTCGCCGACCGTCAGCGCCTTCATCTTCTCGATGCAGGCGGCGACGAAGCGGTCGTGGAGGCCCTCGGTGACGATGACGCGGCTGGAGGCCGTGCAGCGCTGGCCGGTCGAGAAGAAGCCGCTCTGCACCGCGCAGTGGACGGCGACCGGCAGGTCGGCGTCGTCGAGCACCACCAGCGGGTTCTTGCCGCCCATCTCGAGCTGGAACCTGGCCATGCGGGCGGCGCACGCCGCCGCCACCTTCTGGCCGGTGGCCACGCTGCCGGTGAAGCTGATCGCATCGACCCGGCGGTCGTCGAGCAGCACGGCACCGACCTCGGAACCGCGCCCCATCACCAGGTTGAGCACGCCCCTGGGCAGGCCGGCGCGCTGCAGGATGTCGGCCAGCGCCCAGGCGCTGCCCGGCACCAGGTCGGCCGGCTTCATCACCACGGTGTTGCCGAAGGCCAGCGCCGGCGCGAGCTTCCAGGCCGGGATCGCGATCGGGAAGTTCCACGGCGTGATCAGGCCGACGACGCCCAGCGGCTCGCGGCTGACCTCGACGCCGACGCCGGGGCGCACCGAGCCGATCAGCTCGCCGCCGACGCGCAGCGCCTCGCCGGCGAAGAACTTGAAGATGTTGCCGGCGCGGGCGACCTCGCCGATCGCCTCGGGCAGCGTCTTGCCTTCCTCGCGGGCGAGCAGGTCGCCGAGTTCGGCCCTGCGGGCCAGGATCTCGCTGCCGGCCGCGTCGAGGATGTCGAAGCGCTGCTGCGGCGTGGACAGGCTCCAGGCAGCGAAGGCCTCGCGCGCCGCAGCGACCGCCTCGAGGGCCTGCGCGGCGTCGGCCTGGGCAAACTCGCCGACCAGGTCGCGCGTGTCCGAGGGGTTGATGTTGCGGGAGACGCGTGCGCCTTCCACCCATTCGCCGTTGATCAGGTTCTTGAACATCGTTGGTCTCTCAGTGCACCAGCCAGGGCCGTTTCGGGTCGAACTTCCAGTCGGGCATCGGGAGTCGCATCGTAGCGGCGTCGTCGCGCGCACGGCCTTGTGTGGCGCCGGCGTCGGCCTGTTCCATTCGCGGCCCCGCTCGGTTCGTCCAGGCGCCGGCCGGCATCAGGCCGACAGCGGGTCCGGCCGCAGCACGCCCCAGGGCAGGCGGGCCTGGGCCAGCAGCAGCATCGCGGCCAGTGCCGGCACGGCGTAGTACAGCACGCCGGCCTGCGGCCACCAGCGCCGCGCATACATTGCCAGCAGCAGCGGCGCCAGCGCCAGCCCGGCACGGCCCAGGCTGCGCGCGCTGTCGCCCAGCACCGCCGCGCCGGCGGCCAGGAACACCGCCGCCGAGACGAAGATCAGCGTGAACAGGGTCTCGAAGATCGGCGCGGCGGCGCCGCTGCCGATCATCCCGGCGCGGTACGGCAGCCAGCCCAGGCAACCCAGCGCCAGCAGCAGCGCCAGAGCGCGGGCCCGGCGGGCGCCGCCGCCGTCGCCCTGGGGCGCCGCGCTGGGCTTGATGAAGGGCAGCAGCGCCAGGCACAGCAGGCCGGTGACGGCGTCGATCAGCAGCGTCTTCGGGTAGCCCAGCGCCTCGATCGCGATGCCCTGCCAGGTGGCCGAGTAGGCGATCGCCAGGTTCATCATCGCCATGTAGGCGGTGAACTGGGTCGCCGCCACCGCCGGGTTGGTGACGTCCATGAAGATCGCCGCCCGGGTGCCGTACATCAGGCCCTGGGCCGCCGAATAGGTCAGCGTGGCGATCCACAGCGCGCTGACCAGCGCCACCGGCGCCGCGCGCTTGGCTGCGCCGGACTGGCTGGCCGGCATGATCCACTGGTGCTCGATCAGCACGCCCATCAGCCACAGCACCGGCAGGCTCATCAGCGCCAGGTAGACGAACAGTGTGCGGCGGCGGCCGAAGCGGTCGGACAGCGCGCCGCCGACGACCATGCAGGCCGCGCTGACGACGTTCGTCCACAGTGCGAGCCAGGCCACGCTGTCGTCGCTCATGCCGATCTCGACCGCCAGGTTCGACTGCAGCGCCAGCCCCAGGCTGACCGCGCCGGCCGGCAGCAGCGCGAAGCCCAGCCCGGCAAAGGCGCCGCGCGTGCCGAGGAAGCTGCGGAAGGCCTCCATCGAGAACTGCCGCATCTCGCGTGCCGCCGCGGCCAGCCCGGCGGCGCGGCGCCCGGCCGCCGGCGCGGCGGGCTCCTGCAGCGGCAGCACGATGAAGACCGTGACCGCGGCGATGCAGGCGGCGACGAAGACGAAGCCGCCGGTCAGCCCGATCGCCGGCATCAGGAACAGCACGCCGCTGCCGCCCACCGCGGTGCCGATCGCCGCGCCGCCGAACATCACGCCGTTGGCCAGGCCGCGCTCGTCCTCGTGCAGCGTGCTGACCGCCAGCGCGTCGATCGCCACGTCCTGCATCGCGCCGAAGCTGTTGTGGATCAGCAGAACGCCGGTCAGCAGGCCCAGCTGGGCCGGCAGGTCGAGCCCGGTGCAGGCCAGCAGCGTGACGATCAGCATGATCTGCGTGCCCAGGATCCAGCCGCGGCGCTTGCCCAGGCGCTCGGAGGTGAAGACGTCGATGAATGGCCCGAATGCCCACTTGAAGGCCCAGGGCAGGTAGAAGCTGCCGACGAAGGCGCCGATCTCGGCCGGGCCGACGTCCTGCCGCCGCAGCTGGGTGGCCACCGCGGTCGCGGCAAAGCCCAGCGGAATGCCTTCGGTGACGTAGAGGAAGAAGAAGGCCGTCAGGCGGCCGAGCCGGGTGGCCAGCAGGTCGGGCATGCGCATGGGCGGCAGTCTCGCAGACTGCACCCGGTCCCGGTCGCCGGACGGCTTCAGGTCAACGACGCACAGACCGCCGTCCCGTACAGGTCGGCGGCCAGGGCTTCCCGACGCCGGGGAAGTCCTCGGCATCCAGCGTCAGCGGCGGCGCCTGGGTCGGCGGCAGCGTTGCACGCAGCTCGCCGATCGCGTCGCGGCGCATGGATCTTCCGCAAGCGCTTGCGCTGATCGGACCCGGGGCGCCTCGTGCGCGCGAATCCGTTGACCCTGCTCAATGAACGGATCGATCGGGCCATCGCGACTGCACTCCAGCGTTCGGCGGCCGACGACCGGGCTTGCAATCGACCAGGACCTCGGCAATGATGATCCGCAACGGGGTCATCGGCATCAAGGGGGCTCGATGCGTTCACTGTGCAGGCGTCTGGTTGCGGCCCTTGCGGTCGTTGCGGGGGTCGCTGGCGTGTCGGTGCCAGCCACTGCCGGGCCGGTGACGATCGGTTACGAATTGGTGGCCCTGGGCGGGTCGACCTACGAGTACCGGTATACGGTGACGAACGTGTCACTGGCGACACCCGTGAGCTTGTTCAGCATCGAGTTCGACACCGCGCTCTACGACGAAACCTCGCTGACCAGCAAGTCTTCCGGCATCGCGGGTTGGGTCGAGAGCTTTTCGGCGACGCCGCAGCCGCCGGGATTGCCGGCAGTCTACGACGTCTACAACCTCAGCGATCCGCTGGACATCGGTGAGTCGGCGACGGGCTTTGCGGTCGAGTTCGTCTGGCTGGGAACCGGCACGCCCGGCAGCCAGCCGTTCAAGATCTACGACATCGCCAACTTCGACGTGCTCGACAGCGGGTCGACCACCCTCGCCGGGTCACCGCCCAATCCGATGCCCGAGCCCTCTGCCGCATTGCTGACGGCGCTGGCGTTGCTCGGCGCGGCGGCGGCGACGCGGCAGCGATCTGGTTGCGAGGGCGCCGAGCTGCGCACGACCTGACGCGGCGGCGACGCGGTCGACGCGCCTGGCTTCGGCAGCGCAGCTCAGGCGCCGGTCTCGGCAAGGGGAGAGTCACATGAAGATTCGCGCGCTCTGTCTGGCGTGGTTCCTGGCCCTGGTGAGCACGGTGTCATGGGCTGCGGACCTGACCGTGGGCACGTACACGCTGGTGTCCAGCAAGCGCGTGTCGCTCACCGACTACGAGATCGTCTACAAGGCCCAGGTCACCAATACCGGGCCCGCGCTGCGCAGCGTGGTCGGTACCGTCGTCAGCACCAATCCGGCGACGATGATCCTGGAGGGAACGCTCAGCTTCGGCGACGTGGCCGCCGGCGGCACCGTCACCAGCGTCGACACCTTCACCCTCCGTCACAACCGCTCGCAACCCTTCGATGCCAGCAGGCTGATCTGGACCGTCAACGGCACGCCGGCCACGCCGATCCAGTCCGACTTCACGGTCTCGCCGCCAGGGGGCAACGCGCCGGTCACGATCCGGTTCACCCCGACGCCGATCACCAACACGGCGATCAACCGGTTCGAATGGGACTTCGACGGCAACGGCAGCATCGACGTCGTCGACACCGTCGGCCGCGACCAGACCCGCACCTACAGCACGCCAGGCACCTTCGCCGTGTCGCTGAAGATCACCGACTCGCAGGGCCGAACCGACACCCGGGTCAAGAACGTCGTCATCGGCAACGCCCCGCCCAGCGTCACCGCGGCGGCGTCGCCCACCAATGGTCAGGTGCCGCTGACCGTGAACTTCACGGCCTCGGCCACCGACAGCAACGGCGTCGTCCGCTTCGAATGGGACTTCGACGGCGACGGTACCTTCGACCGGGTCATCAACGGCTCGTCGGGCAACACCACCTTCGCCTACACCGCCGTCGGCACCTTCGTTCCCAAGCTGCGGGTCACCGACGGCCTCGGCGCCAGCACCCTGGTCTCGGTGCCGACGATGGAAGTGCGTGCGGCGCCGGTCGGCAGCGCCCAGGCCACGCTGAGCCTGTCGCGCACCAGCGGGCCGGCGCCGCTGGCCGTGACGCTCAGCGCCAGCGCCTCGAACCTGCTCGGCCGCACGGTGCAGAACTACCAGTGGGATCCCGACGGCAACGGCAGCTTCGACGCCACCACGACGACCAACAGCTTCGCCTTCACCTATCCCGGCGCGGGCACGTTCTATCCGCGGGTGCGCATCAACCTGTCCGACGGCAGCCAGGCCGACGACGTGAAGCAGGTCAGCGTGACCGCCACGGCCTCGCTGGCGCTGAACACCGACACGCTGGATGCGCAGCTCGCCCAGACGGTCAGCATCAACACCACGTTGTCGGCCGCGACGCGGGTGTCGGTGGTCGTCGAGACGCGCGGCGGCACCGCGGTGCGCACCGTGCTGCCGTTCACCGATCGGGCCGCCGGCAGCTACACCGACAGCTGGGACGGCAAGGACGGCGGCGGCCAGTACGTGCCCGAGGGCATCTACAAGGCCGTTCTGCTGTACGAGCTGAACGGCGTGCCGCAGCGGCTGGACCTGTCGACGACCACCGGGGGCCAGGAATACAACCCGTCGCGCACCAGCATCCCGTCGACCTTCGAGCCCTACAACTACCGGCCGCTGACGATCGACTTCTCGCTGACCCGTGCCTCCGAAGTCACCGCCTTCATGGGCAGCTTCAACGTCGATACGCGCTACGTCACCTTCTACACCCGCCAGGCCTTCGGGCGCGGCACCCACCGCATCACCTGGAACGGCGACAACGCCGAAGGCCAGATCATCAAGCCGGCGCCGGGTGATGCGTTCCTGTTCGGGATCTTCGGCTACACCCTGCCCAACAACGGCATCTTCGTGCGCAACGGGGTTCAGCTCAGCGCGATGAGCGCGGCACCGCCGATCTTCGACCCCACCGGCCTGACGGCGGCCGCCCAGCCCAACAAGTGCGCCGTGCAGTTCACGCTGAGCCTGCCCGCGACGGCCGAACTGGTGGTGCAGGACTCGATCACCGGCGCGGTGGTCAGCCGCCTGCAGTACCCCGGCCTGCCGGCCGGCGCCAACACGGTGCTGTGGGACGGCAAGACCAGCGACGGCCGCTATGCGGCGCCCGGCACCTACCGGCTGGGCGTGACGGCGATCCAGGCCAATGGCTTCCGCTCGCTGTCGAGCTACGTGCTGCAGCGGGTCTACTACTGACGATCCGGGAGGACAGCCCCATGTGCAAGATCGCGATCGCCTGCTGGCTGCTGGCGCTGCCGCCCGCGATGGCCGCCGCGGCGCCCGTCATCCAGGAGGTCCTGACGCCGGCCCAGTACTTCGAATGCCAGATCGCTGCGCGGCAGGCCACGGTGCAGGGGCTGGAGCAGCGCGCTGCGCAGCTCAACAAGGCCGGCGTGTCCGATGCCGAGCGGCGGGCGGCCGGCGAGATGTCGCGTCACCGCGTGACGTTGGCCTTGCACAACTGCGGCAGGCAGACCGCCAGCACGCTGGGCGCCTACGGCCACCGCAACGCCGACGAGCTGCAGACCTGGCTCAACGCCAACCCGCAGGTGCGGGCCCGCCTGGACGCGCTGGCCAGGCGCGTGGCCAGCCTGTCGGCGCAGATGCCGGCGGCAGCGGCGCCGGCTGTCGAGCGCTGACGCAGCGCCGTCCGTTTGGGGAGACCAGGACATGCTCGAGCTCGATCTGCAACGGGTCGCCGGCTGGCTGAGACCGTTGATGGCGGCGGCGCTGGTGGTCGCTGCCGCGCCGGCCGCGGCTTTCCACTTCCCCTGGGACCAGGGGCACGACACGACGACGTCCAGCGATCCGCCGCCGCCGGGGCCCGACGATCGCGGGCCCAACGATCCCGACTGCAACGGCAACTCCGGCCGCTCACCGGTCTACGCCACCAACGGCCAGGCCTTCTGGCGCGCGACCGACGTGGTCCTGCGCGGACGGCCCTACATCGGCATCTATCGCGCCTACAACTGCGCCGACCCGGTGATCGGCCTGTTCGGCAACGGCTGGAGCGTGGACTTCGACATCGCGCTCTACCCGGCCAGCCAGAGCGGCGTGCAGCAGCGCATCTTCAAGGCCGCCAACGGCAAGCGATTCGTCTACACGAAGCAGGCCGACGGCAGCTTCAAGGCCCCCGACGGCCGATTCGACACCGTGACCGAGGCTGCCACCACGGTCACGATGACGGCGCCGGACGGCCGACGCAACGTCTTCGCGCTCGACGGCCGGCTGCTGCAGCGCATCGACACCAACGGCAATGTCGTCGCCTTCAACTACGACGCTTCGCTGCGGCTCAACGCCATCGCCGATGGCCTCGGTCGATCGCTGGCGCTGCTGTACAACGGCCAGGGCTTCGTCAGCACGATCGTCGACCATGCCGGTCGCAGCTGGCGCTATGCCTACGACGCGTCGGGCAACCTGACGAGCGTCACCGACCCGGCGGGCGGCGTCACGACCCACACCTGGCAGGGCTACCGGCCGCCGGCCGACGCGCAGACGTACTACCAGTTGCTGTCGGTCACCGATCCCAGCGGCGTGGTGCAGGTCAGCTTCACCTACGCCGGCAACCAGGTGTCCTCGTATACCGAAGGCGCCAACCGCTTCACCTACACCCGCGGCACGAGCAACACCAAGCTCAGCGGCACGGTCAGCAAGCGCGACGCGCTCAACGTGACCACCAGCTTCAACTACGGTGCGCTCGGCCTGGTCACGCGGGATGTGGACGGCATCGGCGGCATCACCAACTACACCTACGACAGCAACGGTCGCATCACCCAGACCACCGATGCGCTCGGACGGGTGTGGACGAGCAGCTTCGACACGCTGGGCCGCATGGTGTCGAGCAGCAACCCGCTGGGCCAGACGAGCAGCATCCAGTACACCGGCAACGATCCCCGTCCCGTGCGCATGACCTCGCCGACCGGTCGCGTGGTCAGCCTGGGCTACGACGCCCGCGGCAACCTGGTGAGCACCACCGACCCGGCGGGTGGCGTCAGCCGCATGGCCTACGGCGCTCGCGGAGATGTCACCGGGGTCACCGATGCGCTGGGCCAGACCACCAGCATCGCATACAACGCCGTGGGCCTGCCGGTCCAGATGACCGACCCGCTGGGTCGCGCCGGCACGATGGTCTACGACGCGCTGGGCCGCGTGGTGAGCGCGACCAATGCCGCCGGCGAGCGCACGCAGTACAGCTACGACGTGCTCGACCGCGTCACCGCGGTCGTCGACCCGCTGGGCCACACCACGTTCTTCGGCTACGACGCCGCCGGCCGCCTGACCCGGGTGACCGACGCCAGGGGTTCGGTCACCCAGTACCAGTACGACGGCTTCGGCCGTCGCAGTGCCGAGCTGGCGCCCGACGGGCGACGCACGAGCTTCGCCTACCGGGTCGACAACCTGCTGGCCACCATCACCTGGCCCGACAACACGACGATCAGCTACCTGTACGACAACAACAAGCGTGTCACCCGCGAAACGGCAGGCAGCGAAGTCATCAACTACAGCTACAACGCCCTCAACCAGCTCAGCAGCGCCACCGGGCCGGGCGGCACGGTCGGCTACGGCTACGACAACGCCGGCCGGGTGGTGACCGAGACCAGTGGCGGCCGCACCCACACCATCACACGCAATGCCGAAGGCGAACGCGTGCAGCTGGCGGCGCTGGGCAGCACCCAGACCTATGCGCGCGATGCGCGGGGCCTGGTCACGCGCATCGGCTCGCCGGCAGGCAGTTTCGACTTCAGCCTGGATGCCCTGGGCCGCCGCACGCAACTGGCCTACCCCAACGGCTCGACCGCCGGCTATGCCTACGACGCAGCGGGCCAGCTCACCAGTCTGAACCATGCGGGTGTCTTCAACGCGCCCTATGCGCACAGCTACGACGCCGCCGGACGCATCGTCCGCATCGCTGGCGACGGACCGGACTGGGCCTACAGCTACGACGCGATGGGGCGACTGACCCGGGCGGTCCAGGGCGCCACGACCTTCAGCTACACCCTCGACGAGGTGGGCAACATCCTGGACGGGGGGCGCACGCACGACGTGAACCACCGCCTGGTCAGCGATGCCGCCAAGACCTACGGCTACGACCAGCGGGGCAACCTGACGCTCGAGCAGGACCGCGGCTCCGGCGCGCGGGTGGTCTACGGCTGGAACGCGAAGAACCAGCTGCTGCGGGTCGACCACTTTGCCGATGCGGTCGCCACGACACCGACGCGGACCCTGCAGTTCAGCTACGACCCGCTGGGCCGGCGGGCCAGCAAGACCGACAACGGCGTCGTCCAGCGCTTCGTGCACGATGGTGACGATCTGATCGGCATACTCGACGCCGGCAGCAGCGTGGTCTCGACGCATGTTCTCAGCGGTGCCGCCGACGACGTGCTGGCCACGTTGCCGGCTGGCGCCACGAAGCTGCTGTACGCCAACCACCAGGGCAGCGTGGCGGCCGTCGGCGATGCGTCCACGCTGACCCATGCCTACCGCTATGGACCGTATGGTGCTGCGATCCCCCCGAGCAGTGCCGATGCGACCCCGTTCGGCTACACGGGCCGGGAGAAGGACACCGAGTCCCTCTACCACTACCGCGCCCGCTACTACAGCACAGCGCAGCAGCGCTTCCTCTCGCCCGATCCGTTCGGCGTGCTGGGTGGCATCAACCCCTATGGCTACGCCGGCGCCGACCCGGTCAACGAAGTCGATCCCACCGGCAGGTGTCCGTGGTGCATCGGTGCGGCGATCGGTTTCGGCCTCGACCTGGCGATGCAGCTGATCGAGAACGGCGGCAATTGGCATTGCATCAGCGTCGGCCGCCTGCTCGCGTCGACGGCGCTCGGCGCGGTCGGCGGCGGCCTGGGCGGCAAGGGCCTGACGAGCGCCGTGCGCGGCCTGTCCAACGGCACCAAGGGCAGCATCGGCGAAACGCTGTCGATCGCGAACAATCGCCTGATGGGCAGCCGCCTCGTCAGCACCCAGGCCAGGAGCATCCCGGGCCAGCGCACCATCGTCGACAGCACCTGGCGTTCGCTGACCGGCAACACCTACTATGTCGAATCGAAGTTCGGCACTTCGGGCCTCACCAGCGCACAACGGGCGGCGGCCAATGCGGTGGGCGATGCCTATCACGTCGAACGCTGGGGCTACCCGTTCTTCGAGCGCGTGGGTGCGTATGGCGGCGGCGCAGCCGGTGGCGCTGCCGGGACGGCCGCCGGAGGCGCCGCAGGCGGCGACTGCGACTGCCGCTAGCCCGCGGGAACCGTCCTGGCGAGCGCCCAACCCAGCCCACCGGCATGACCCAGCCCGAGAGAAAGTGGCTCGCCAAGGCGCTTCAGGACCTGCTGCTGCCGAAGCTGGAGGGCGCAGGCTTCACCCGCCTGCCTCTGTCGGGCCCGGACGCCTCCAGCGCCGAGATTCGCGCGGCGTTTCCGTTCGGTCGCCTGCGCCGGGCGCGCGGCGACGGCTTTGACCAGGTCGAGATCCAGCTCGACAAGCGTGGCAGCCCGGCGTTCCGGCTGAACATGGGCGTGATCCCCCGGCAGGGCATCGCGCACCCCGTGGCCCATGTCGAGCCCGAACAGGCCTGGGTCCAATACCTGCCTCGCTACTGCGAGCTCTACCAGCGCGCCTGGACCAGGACCTGGTTCAAGCTGAGCCGCTGGCCGGGCGCATCGCCCAGCGAGGCCGACTACCGCGCGCTGGTCGAGCGCGCAGCGGCGCTGCTGCCCGAGATAGAGTCGGCCTTCGACGAGACGAAGGCGTTGCCCTTCGCGTCGCATCTTCGCCGCGTCCGGGCCTGAGCCCGTCGCGAGCGTCCGTCACCGCTCCTGGCCACCCTTCCCGCAGACATGAACATGATCGCTTCCTCCGTCGCGCGCCTGCTGCTGCTCGGGACCCTCGTGTCCTTCGAGGCACTGGCCCAGCCAACGGTGCTCTACACCTCGACCGACCAGGAGTATGCCGAGGTGGTGCTGAAGGAAGCCCAGGCCGCGCTGGGCCGGGAGATCACCGCAGTCTTCGACGCCGAAGCGTCGAAGACGGTGGGCCTCGAGCGCCGCCTGGTCGCCGAGAAGGCCAGGCCCAGGGCCGACGTGTTCTGGAACTCCGAGATGCTGCGCACGCACCGTCTGGACAAGCAGGGCGTGCTGGGCCCGACGGCCGTGGACAAGTCCTTGGCGCTGCCCGCCGCCGCAGTCACTGCGCACAGCGTCGGCTTCGGCGTGCGAAGCCGGGTGATCGCCGTGCACACGCCCTCGGTTCCCGAGGCGGCGCGACCGACGCGGCTGCAGGACCTCGCCGACCCGCGTTTCAAGGGCAAGGTCGCGATCGCGCGGCCGCTGTTCGGCACCACCTCCACCCACTTCGCCGCCCTGCATGCCCAGCTGGGCGCGGCCCGGTTCAGCGAGTTCCTGCAGGCCTTGAAGCGCAACGAGGTGATGATCCTGCCCGGCAACGGCGACGTGCGCGACGCCGTGGCCGCAGGCCGCGCCGCGGTGGGCCTGACCGACACCGACGACGCGATCGGCGCGATCCGGCGCGGCCAGCCGCTGGCGATGGTCTTTCCCGACCAGGATGGAGAAGGCGCCTTCTCGGTCCACATGACGGTGGCCAGGGTCGCCGGCGGCCCCAACCCGGCCGGCGCGCAGCAGTTGGTGGAGTACCTGGCCAGCGAGAAGACCGAGGCCCGCCTGATCGAGCTCGGTGCGGTGCAGATCCCCGTACGCCCGCACCTGCCGATGGCCAGGGAGATCGGACCGGTGCGGCCCAAGCTGTGGCTGATGGACCCGGCCAGGATCGATGCCAGCCTCGAGCCCTCGGTCGAGCTGATCCGCAAGCACCTGCTTTGAGAGGCTGTGAGTATTTCGATCATGCCCGCTCGACACCCCCAAACACCCCCGCTCGTCGTTGCAAATGCTCGCCATAGCCCGAGCTATGGCTGCGCTTTGCGCCTAGATCGGGTGCGTTTGGGTGCGTTGCTCGGCCACGCTCGAACTCCTCACAGCCTCTGACCCGGCGCCGGCTGCCGATGCCTGCAGCGCAAGCCGACGGCCGCCGCTGCGCGCTGCTGGTGGCCGTCGCGCTGGGCCTGCCGGCAGTGCTGCCGCTGGCCCACGGCGTGGCCGGTGCCCTCGGCGCGGCGATCGGTGCTTCGCGCTTCGTCGGCGGGGGCTCGCTGTGGCCGGGCGAACGCGTGCAGGTCCTGCTGTGGCAAGGCGCCTGGCTGTCGCTGCTGGCTGCCACGCTGGCCATCGCGGCGGCCGCCGTGGTGGCGCTGGGCTTGATGCTGCCGCATCGCGCGCGCTGGCGGCTGGCGCTGGTGGCGCTGCTGGCGGCGTCGTTCTGCCTCGGCACGGTGGTGCACCTGATGGCCTGGCGGGTGGTGTTTCCGGGGGTCACCGGTGGCGTGCAGGGCTGGGCCTTGGCGGTGCTGGTGCTGGCCGGGCGCTACCTGCCGCTGGCGGTGGCCCTGCTGGCGGCAGGACTGGCGGTGATGGACCGCAGCGAGTTGGAGACCGCCCTGGCCACCGGTGGCCCGCGCGCGCTGCTGCGCATGGCGCGCGGGCGGCTGCTCAGGGTCGGTGCGATGGCGATGGCCGCGGTGGGCACGCTGGTGTTCGCTGAATCCGAACTGCCGCCCTTGCTGGGCGTGCATGTCTACGCCGAGGAGTTCCTGAGCCAGGTGGCGCTGGAGCCCGACGCCGGCTCGGCCGCGGCCCTGGGCTGGCCGTTGATGGCCGCCGCCTTGCTGTGCGCGCTTGCGCTCGCCGGTGCGCCGCGCCTGCGCGCCGCGGCCGACGGCAGCGTCGACCCCGGCTGGCTCGGCCGCTGGACGTTCGCGCCGCAGCCGCTGCGCCGACTGCTGCCGGTGCTGGCGCTGTTGCTGGCAGGCCTGCCGCTGGTCCTGCTGGGTTGGGGCTGCCTCACGGCCACCGGCCGCTGGCCGGCGCATGCCGGCGTGGCGGTGTTCAACAGCCTGTGGGTGGCGGCCGCAGCGGCGGCGCTGGCCTGCCTGTGGGGCCTGGCGCTGGCCGAAGGGGCGGTGCGGGCCGGCCCGCGGGTGGCGGCAGCGCTGAACCTGGTGCTGCTGCTGATGCTGCTGTGGCCCTCGGCACTCACCGGCCTGGCGATCGCCGGCAGCGGCTTCGCCGACCGCGCCGGGGCGGCCGCACCGCTGATCCTGTCGCACACCTTGCGGGTGCTGCCGTTCGCGTCCTGGGTGCTGCTGGCGCTGCGCCAGGTACGGCCGACGTCGGGCCTCGATCAGCTCAGGCTGCTGGGCGTGCCGGCGCGATCGGCCTGGTGGCATGTCCACCTGCCGGCCTCGGCGCCGGGCCTGCTGGCGGCCTTCGTGCTGGCGGCCGGACTGTCGCTGGCCGAACTCAGCGCCACCGTGCTGACCGTGCCGCCGGGCATGGAGACCGCGATACTGCGCCTGTACAACCTGCTGCACTATGGCGATCAGCGTGGCGTGATGATGCTGGCACTGGCCCAGGCGCTGGCGGTGGCGGGCCTGATGGCCATCGGGCTGGCCTGGATCGGGAGGCGGCGTGCTGGAAATCGATGAACTCTGCGTCCGGCGCCCCGGCTTCGCCTTGCATCTGGCCGACCGCAGGCTGGCCGCCGGGACGCGCCTGACGATCATCGGGCCGTCGGGCGGCGGCAAGTCCACGCTGCTGCGCGGACTGCTGGGGCTGGAACCCTCGGTGCGGCTGCGGGGCCTGCGCTGGCTCGGGGCCGACCTGGCGGCGCTGCCGGTGCACCGGCGCCCGTTCGGCTGGCTGCCGCAGGAGCTGGGGCTGTGGCCGCAGCTGAAGGCGATCGAGCATGTCGCCTTCGCGCGCACACGCGGCCGCCAGCTGCGTGCGGCGGCCGAGGACGAAACCTTGCTTCACGAACTGGGCATCGGTCACCGGGCCCGGGCCCTGCCGGCGCAGATGTCGGGCGGCGAGCGCCAGCGCCTGGCCTTCGCACGGGTCATCGCGCAGCGCCCGGCGTGGGCCGTGCTCGACGAGCCTTTCTCCAACCTCGACCCGGTGATCGCCGACGAACTGGGCGACGCGTTCTTCGCGCTGGCGCGAGAGCGCGGCATGGGCCTGATCCAGGTCACGCACCAGGTCGGCCGGCACCAGCGCACGGCCCGCGATGACGAGCCTTTCTGGGTCATCGAAGCCGGTCGCCTGACCCAGGCCGGCCGCTGGGACGAACTGCAGCGCCAACCCGCCACGCCATGGATCGAACGCTTCGTCGCCTTGCAGCATTGAGCTTTGCTGCGAGCCTGCTGCCGCGCGCCCTCGCGGCCGGACCCGTGATGCAGACCTGGCACCCCTGGCAGCTCGATTCGGTGCTGGTGGCCTGGGCACTGACGCAGGCTCAGTCGCCGCCTCCGGTGTTCGAATCACTGCCGCGCGGCGAGCCGATCCCGCCCGGACGTGCCATCGACACGCCGGATTCGCCCTTCCGCCGCACCGGTCAGCGCACCGCGTTCGAGGAGGCCGTGCGCCACAGCGGCCTGACGCACCGCTGCGTGCCGCTCCTGCGCGATGCTGTGCGCGTGGTCGAGCTGGCCGCCTGGCGCAAGCCCGAGTTCCCGGCGGTCGAAGCCTTCGAAGCCCGCGTGCTGGCGGTGATCCCGGCGCAGCCGATGCGCGGCGGGCTGGCGCCGGCGCTGGCTGAAGTGGAACGGTATTGCAAGGAAGGAGGGCCACCATGACGCTGGACCCGAAGGACCGACGACTGCAGCGCTGGCTGCTGCCGGCGCTGTACGGCTGCGCGATCGCCGCCTGGGCACAGTCGCCCGCCGAACTGCCGGCGGGCATGAGCTTCGTCGCCCGCGACGCCGCGGGTGCCTGGGCTCTCTACTTCGTCGATCAGCGCCACCAGGCACAGCGCGTGGCGACGCAACTGGAGCCGCGCCAGGCCTGCGTGGCCGCCGATGGCAGCAAGGCGGTGTATTCGGCCGCCGATGGCACGCTGCGCGTGGCGCTGCCTGCCGGCGGCAGCGAGACGGTGATCGCCCGTCCCGATGCCAGGCGCAGCTACACCCAGCCCTGCCTGGACAGCGGCGGCCGCGACGTGGTGGCCGTGGAGATGGCCGACGGCAAGAGCCTGGAGACCGAGATCCTGCGCTTCGGCAGCGCCGCCGAGCCCGAGCGCATTGCCCGGCAGCCCGGAGCCCAGCACGACCCGTTCCTGCACCAGGGGCGCTGGCTGGTGTATGCCAGCGTGGGCTGCTCCGATGGCTGCGACGAGTTGCTGGTCGAGATCTGGGGCCGCGACCTGCTGGCCGGCAAGGCGCGGCAGCTGACGCTGCTGAACGCCTTGTCGCAGGGCCCGGTCACCGATGGCCGGCACGTGGTGTTCAGCAGCAATGCCAGCGGCAGCCACCAGCTCTGGCAGGTGGGCATCGATGGCAACGGGCTGCGCCGGCTGACCGACGGCCCGGCGCAGGCGATCCACCCGGCGCTGTGCGGTGGCGAGCTGTACTTCGTGAAGTCCGGGCCCGACCGGACGGTGCTGGCGCGGCGCTCCGGTGACGGCAGCGTGGCCGAGCTGCCGCTGCCGGGGCTCGAGGCGGTGCGTGCGTTGAGGTGTCTGTCATGAACTGGTTTCGAATCGGGTGCCTGGGGCTGGGTCTGGCGGCGCTGCCGCTGCTGGCCTGCAGCCAGGTCTCGCTGCAGCGCATCAGCGCCACCGAACTGGCCGCGGTTCGCGGTGACCGCATCACCTACACCGTTCGCACGGCCCGGCCCGGCCGGCTGACGCTCGAACTGCTGACCGGCGATGGCGACGTGGTGCGGCGCCTGTCGCTGCCCGATGCCGCTGCCGGCGACCATGAACTGGTCTGGGACGGCCGGGACGAGCGCGGTCAGGCCGTGCCCGACGAGGCCTACTGCGCCCGCGCCACGCTGGATGCGGACGACGGCAAGGCCTTGGACGATCCCTGTGCACGCTCGGGCGGCGAGGTGCTCGCCGGCCTGCAGCCCAGCCTGGCCGCCAACGGCGACATCGTCTACACGCTGGCGCAGCCGGCGCGCGTGCTGATCCGGGTGGGGGTGAAGGGCGGCGCGATGCTGCGTTCGCTGTCGGTGTGGCGGCCGCGGCCGGCGGGCCGCAACCTGCAGCGCTGGAACGGCTTCGACGAAAGCGGGCTGATCGATCTGCGCAGCGACCGATTGGCGCTGCTGGTGACCGCGTTCCGGCTGCCGGACTTCACCGTCGTCACCACCGGGCAGGATGGCCTGGAATACCGCAGCTGGCGCATCGCGCAGGGCTGGGCCGAGGCGCCCGACCCGCCCGCGACGGAGGGCACGGCGCGGCCGCTGGAGCGCAAGGGCCAGCGCATCGCCCGCCAGCACTACATGCCGCGCTACAAGGACCGCGAACCCCGCATCACCGTGACGCTGGCCACCCGCGATGGCCAGCCGCTGGCCGCCGCCGCGCCGGTGCCGGACGACGTGCGCGTGTCGGTCGACCTGCACCCGGACGACCGCTGGCTGATGCAGGAGCAGCTCTACGAGGTGGCGTTCTTCGTGAACGGCGACTTCGTGTCCGAGGAGGAGAACGGCTACGTGCCGATCGGCTGGATCTGGAACACCTCGGGCCTGCAGTCCGGCCGGCACCTGCTGACCGTGAACCTGACCGGCTTCACCGGCCGGGTCGGGACGAAGACCATCGCGGTGCAGCGCTGAACGTTCTGCCGACCGTGCCGCGGCGGAGCCGGCGACCCGAAGGCGGGTCGCCGGCCGGGAATCCGTCCAGACCCTTCCCACGCCCAGCGGGTGAATACCGCACAGCGCCGGCGACGGCCGTCGCGCTAGCCTCGCGCGGCACGACGACCTCGACGACCCGGCAGGTGATGGGCCATGGACTGTAAACACGCCTCTGCGCTGCTGCGCATCCGCCAGGCCTGCAGCCTGGGGCTTCCGAGCCGCAGCGTGATGCCGATCGTGATGCGCGAGCTGCGCGCGCTGATTCCGGCCGCCTGCGCCCAGTTCACCTGGGCATCGGAAGCCGGACGCCTGACGAACTTCTGGTCCGACACCTTCATGCCGCGGCGCATGGCCTGGATCGTGCTGCACCGCGCGCGCTACGAGGCCGACGCCGGCACCAGCTTCCGTGACCTGGTGCTGTTCGGCCAGCCCACCGGCAACCTGCGCCGCTGGTGGCGCGAGGGCTTCGAGCACAGCGCCACCTACCGGGCGGTGTTCGAGCCCTTCGGCTTCAAGTGGATGCTCGACGGCGTGGTGCGCGACCGGCAGCGGCCCTATGGCTGCGTGGCGCTGATCCGCCGGCGCGACGCGCCCGACTTCAGTGCCGCCGATGAGGACCTGCTCGCGCGGGTGCTGCCCTACCTGGTGCATGCCTTGCGCAGCGACAGCGCGCGGCCGTCGCGCTTCGTGCGCACCGGAAGGTCGGCGATGCTGGTGTGCAGCGGCGACGGCGAGCCGATCGAATGGTCCGACGAAGCGCACCGGCTGGCCGTCTATGCGCTGCTCGACGAGATCAACACCGATGCGCGGATCGGCGGCGGCGACTTCGAACGCGTGCGCGAAGGGCTGCGGGAGATCGCGCTGGCGCTGGCCAGCCGGCTGGACGACCCGCGTGCCGATGCGCCGCTGCCGCTGATCGAGCGGCGCAACGGCTGGGGCGAGTTCAGTTTCAGGGGCTACCGGTTGCACGGCGAGGGCGCCGGCCGCATCGGCCTGCTGATCGAGCAATCGGTGCCGGTCGAGGCACGCCTGCTCGAGCGGGTCAATGCGATCGACCTGTCGCCGCGCCAGAAGGAGATCGCGCTGCTGTCCGCACGCGGGCTCAGCAACGCCGAGATCGCCGACCAGCTGGGCCTGAGCCCGCACACGCTGAAGGACCACTTCAAGGCGATCTACGGGCGGCTGGCCATCAACAGCCAGCGCGAGCTGGCGGCGCTGCTGCTGGCCGACGCCCAGGCAAACCCCCCACCGCGGTGGGACGCCGCGCAGCTGAGCGAAGCCTAAGCTGGATTCACGGATCGCGGCTGCCGCCGGCGCGATCCGGCGACGACGGGCCGACCCGCCGTCGCGGGAGCGAAAGACCAAGCCCCGGCGGCTTTCGACAGACGGAGCGACATCATGGGAACCAAGATCACGACGCACTACTTCGAGTACGGCGTCAACAAGTACTTCCGCGGCAACGCGCACCTGCTGGAGGCCGCGCACTTCGGCGAGAAGAAGGACCCGATCGGCGCCAAGGCCTTCGTGGAGCCGGCCGGCAAGGTCAAGCCCGAGCACCTGGACGGGCGGCTGAAGTTCAACGGCCGCGTGAAGATCGACTGGAACACGGTCTCCAAGTCCGAACTGGAGGCCGACGCGGACCTCCACTTCTTCGGCCTCGGCAAGAGCGGCGCGCTGTCGTTCGGCCATGCTGAGGCCAAGTCGGCCAAGCTCGAGCTGATCAACCTGAGCATCGACGAGCTCAAGCTGAAGGCGATGCTCAACACCGATGCCAACGTCGCGCGCAAGTTCATGGCCGACGAGGGCAGCGATGCGCGCATCGTCTCCGAGGTGTGGATCGTCGTCGACGCCGATCTGGCCGAGCACTTCGTGACCAGCGGCGCCGGTGGCGTCGGCGTCGAGGCGCTGGGCAGCACCGCCAAGATCAGTGTCAGCGGCGGCACACGCGGCACGCAGACGCTGACACTGTCGCCCGGCAGCACCTTCGCCTACAAGCTGCACAAGGTGAGCGAGTGGAGCAAGGGCAAGACCAAGGTCGAGGCCGTCGAGGCCGACTACAAGGGCATGTCCTGAGGTCCCACGGCGAGGCCGCGGCGCGGCCTCGCCTCAACGCCCCCGGGTCGCGACCCAGATGCTCGGCAGGATCAGCGCCGCGCCGACCGCATGGAACCATTGCGGCGGCTCGCCCAGCAGCGCCCAGGCGGTGAAGGCGGCGTAGACCGGCCCCAGGTACAGCACCAGCCCCGACTTCGCGGCACCCAGCTCGCGCAGCATGTACGAATAGGCCTGGTAGGCCAGCACGCCCGGCAGCACCGCGGCGGCGAGCACCAGGCCGGCGGCTTTCCAGGTGAACGGCAGCGGCGGCAGCAGCGCGCACTCGAGCGCGGTGAACGGCAGCAGCACGACGATGCCGCCGGCGGTGATCGCGACCAGCCGCTCGGCGGTGCCCAGCCGCGTCGGCCAGCGCCGCAGCAGCACCGAGTAGGCGGTCCACGACAGCCCGGCGGCCAGCACCCACAGGTCGCCGACCGCGAAGCGAACCGCCAGCAGGTTGCGTGGCTCGCCGCGGGCGATCACGAACAGCAGGCCGGCCAGCGCCAGCGCCACGCCAGCGGCCTGCGAGCGCGTCATGTGCTCGTTCAGCAGCACCGCGCCGACGACGGCGATCGCGATCGGCGTGGCGGCGTAGATCAGCGCGATGTTGGCCGACGAGGTGGTCTGCCCGCCGATGTAGACGAAGGCGCCGCAGATCCACATGCCCAGGCCGCCGAGCACCAGCAGCTGCTGCCATTCGTCGCGCAGCCAGGGCGCGCCATCCTTCGCCAGGCCGCGCCAGGCCAGCGGCAGCATGATCGCCAAGGCCAGGCTCCAGCGCGCCAGTGCGAGCAGGTGCGGGTGGATCACGCCGGCCGCGGCGCGGGCGATCAGGTAGTTCGACGACCAGACCAGCGGCACCGTCCACAAGAGCAGTTGGGCGATGCGGTGGCGACGGCGGTCCTGCGCGGCATGGGGCATGGCCGGGACCCTACTGCGGCGTCCAGCCGCCGCCCAGCGCCCGGTACAGCTCGATCACCGACGCGTAGGCACCGCTGGTCAGCTGGGTCAGCTGCAGCTCGGCGTCGAACAGCTGGCGCTGCGCATCCAGCACCTCGAAGTAGCCCGAGATGCCGTTGCTGTAGCGCAGCTCGACCAGCCGCAGCCGCTCGCGGCTGGCGTCGACCACCCGGGAGATGGCCGCCTGCTGTGCCCGCTGCTGCTCGAAGCGCACCAGCGCGTCCTCGACCTCGCGCAGCGCGGCCTGCACGGTGCGGGCGTAGTCCTCGGTCGCCAGCGCCTGCTGGGCCTGCGCGCCTTCGAGGCTGCTGGTCAGCCGCCCGCCGGTGAACAGCGGCAGCGTGATCGCCGGCTGCACGGTGTAGCCGATGCGGTCGGCGTCGATCAGCTGGCTCAGCTGCGGGCTGACGAAGCCGAGGAAGCCGGTCAGCGAGATTGCCGGCAGGAAGGCCTTCTGCGCCGCCTCGACGCTGGCCTGGCTGGCCGCCAGTGCCAGTTCTGCGGCGCGCACGTCGGGCCGTCGCATCAGCAGTGTGGCCGGAATGCCCGCTGGCAGCGACGGCGGCAGCGGGTACGAGGCCAGCGGCCGGCTCGGCTGCAGCGGGCCCGGGTAGCGCCCTGCCAGCGTCGACAGCGCGTTCTCCTGCCTGCCGCGGCGCTCCAGCAGCTGCGCGGTGGCGGCCTCGGCCTGGGCCAATGCCGTCTGCGCCTGCGTGACGTCGACCTTGGACACCACGCCGGCGTCGAAGCGCAGCGCGACGATGCGCAGCGACTCGGCGCGCGATCGGGCGGTACGGCGCGAGATCTCGAGCGCCTGGTCGATCTCCAGCAGGTCCAGCCAGCCCGAGGCGACGCGCGAGACCAGCCCGACCTGGACGAAGCGGCGCAGCGCGTCGGTCGACTCGAGGTTGCGCAGCGCGCTGTCGGACAGCGCGCGCAGCCGCCCCCAAAGGTCGATCTCCCAGGCCGGCAGCGCGAGACCGGCGCGGTAGACCGTCGAGCTCAGGTTGTCGGTGGCCGACAGCACCGACGGCGCCTGCTGGCGGGTGGCGCTCGCGTCGGCCGCCAGGGTCGGCCAGCGCGCCGAATCCTGGATGCCGTACTGCGCTCGCGCCAGTTCGACGCGCTGCGCGGCGATGCGCAGGTCGCGGTTGTTGCGCAGCGCCTCGGCGATCAACGCGGCCAGCTCGGCGTCGCGGAACACGTCGCCGTAGGGCCGCTCGGCCAGGTTGTCGGCGGGGTCGGCCGCGCCGCGCCAGGCGGTGGGCAGCGCCGGCAGCGTGGCCGCGGCCGGCACCGGTGGCGGCGCGCTACAGCCGGCCAGTGCTGCTGCCAGCCCTGCGCTGGCCAGCGCCGCGATCTGCCGGCTCACGACCCGCCCTCCGCCGTGGTGGGCGTGGCGGCCGCTGGGGCCACGGCCGGCGGCCGGCGGCCGAACAGCTTCATCATCGCGATGTAGAAGATCGGCGTGAAGAACACGCCGACCAGCGTCGCCGCCAGCATGCCGCCGAGGATGCCGGTGCCCACCGAATGCTGCGTCGCTGCGCCCGCGCCCGAGGCCTTGACCAGCGGCAGCACGCCGAGGATGAAGGCCAGCGAGGTCATCACGATCGGCCGCAGCCGGGCGCGGCCGGCCTCGATCGCCGCGTCGACGACCGCCATGCCCGCTTCATGCTGCTGCTTCGCGAACTCGACGATCAGGATGCCGTTCTTGCCTGCCAGCCCGACCAGCGTGATCAGGCTGACCTGGAAGAACACGTCGTTCGGCGCGCTGCGCAGCAGCAGCGCGAGCAGCGCGCCGAGGACCGCGATCGGCACGATCAGGAACACCGCGACCGGGAGCGTCCAGCTCTCGTACAGCGCGGCGAGGAACAGGAACACGAAGACCAGCGACAGCGCGAAGATGCCCGCGGCCTGCCCGCCGGCCAGCTTCTCCTGCAGCGACTGGCCCGACCACTGGTACGAGGTGCCCTCGGGCAGCTTGGTCGAAGAGATCGATTCCATCGCCGCCAGCGCCTCGCCCGAGCTCCTGCCCGGCGCCGCCGCGCCGTTGAGCTGGATCGACGGGTAGCCGTTGTAGCGCGCCAGCGCGATCGGCGCCGATCGCCATTCGGTGGACATCAGCGCGGCCAGCGGCACCAGCCCGCCGTCGGCATTGCGGATCTGGAAGCGCTGCAGTGCCGCGGGGTCGCTGCGGAAGGCCTGCTCGGCCTGCACCTTGACCTTCAGGTTGGTGCCGAAGGCGCTGAACTGGTTGACGAAGCTCGAGCCCAGCAGGGTGCCGACGCTGGCGTACAGCTCGGGCAGCGGCACGCCCAGCGCCTTGGCCTTGTTGCGGTCGATGTCGAGGAACAGCGTCTGCACCTGGGGCGCCGCGACGCTGCGCACGCCCTGCAGCTTGTCGTGGCGCGCGGCCTCGGCGGTCACGGCCAGCGCGGCTTCGTCGAGCTTGGCGCGGTCGCCGTCCAGCGACAGCAGCCGGTAGTCGAAGCCGGCGGTGCTGCCCATGCCCGAGATCGGCGGCTCGTTCAGCGCGAACACCCGCGCCTCGGTGATGCCGGCCAGCTGCCGATTCAGCCGCTGCAGCACGCCGAAGACATGCGCCTCGGGCGTGGTGCGCTCGCTCCAGGGCGCGAGCGTGGCGAACACGAAGGCCTGATTGGCATAGCGGTAGAAGATCGAGTAGCCGAGGATGGAGACGTATTCCTGCACGGCGTCTTCCTTGGCCAGGATGGCCTCGGCCTTCTTCAGTGCTTCGAGGGTGCGCTCGGCCGATGCGGCCGACGGCGCGTCGACCACGACGTAGATCGTGCCCTTGTCCTCTTCGGGCACGAAGCCGCCGGGGATCGTGCCGAACAGCCAGAACACGCCGCCGAGCATCGCGGCGTAGGCCACGGCAGACACGAGCTTGCGGCCCAGCATGGCCTGGACGCCGCCGACGTAGCCCCGGGTCACCTGGTCGAAGAAGCGGTCGAAGGCCCGCAGCGGCGCGATCTTCTTCTCGCCGGGCCTGAGGATCAGCGCGCACAGCGCGGGCGTCAGCGTCAGCGCGGTGATCGCCGACAGCAGCGTGGCGAAGGTGATGGTGATCGCGAACTGCTTGTACAGCGTGCCGGTCACGCCGCCGAGGAAGGCGATCGGCACGAACACCGCGCAGATCACCGCGGTGACGCCGACGATCGCGCTGCCGATGCCCTGCATCGCCTTGATCGAGGCGCTGGTGGCATCGAGGTGCTCGTCGTGCATGATCTTCTCGACCGCCTCCACGACCACGATCGCGTCGTCGACCACGATCCCGATCGCCAGCACCAGGCCGAACAACGTGAGCATGTTGATCGAGAAACCGGCCAGCAGCAGCCCGGCCATGCTGCCGATGATCGACACCGGGATCGCCAGCAGCGGAATCACGGTGGCGCGCAGGCTGCCCAGGAACAGGTAGACCACGATCAGCACCAGCACGAAGGCCTCGATGAAGGTGTGCGTGACGAGCTCGACCGAGGCGGTGACGAAGCGCGTGGTGTCGTACGCCACCGACCACTTGATCTCGCGGGGAAAGGCCCGCATCAGCTCGTCCATCTTGTTCTTCAGCGCCTCGGCCAGCTCCAGCGCGTTGGCGCCGGGGCTGAGGTAGACGCCCAGCGCCACCGCCGGCTGGCCGTTCAGGCGCGAATCCATCTGGTAGTCGTCCTTGCCGAGCTCGACCCGGGCGACGTCGCGCACCCGCACCACCGAGCCGTCGGCCAGCGCGCGGACCACGATGTTGCGGAACTGCTCCACCTCGACCAGTCCACCGCTGGTCTGCACCGGGAAGGTCAGCAGCTGGCCCTGCCCGGACGGCGCCTGGCCGAGCTCGCCGACCGGGTAGTTCTGGTTCTGCTCCTTCACCGCGTTGCCGACGTCGTTGGCGGTCAGCCGGTACTTGGCCAGGCGGTCCGGATCGAGCCACAGGCGCATCGCGTAGGGCGCGGCGAACAGCGTCACGTCGCCCACGCCAGGCAGCCGCTTCAGTTCGTTCAGCACCTGGCTGTTGGCCAGGTTGGCGATGTAGGTGGTGTCGAAGCGCGGGTCCTCGCTGCGCAGCACCACCACCTGCAGGATCTGCGGGTTGGTGCGGTCCACCCGCAGGCCGGAGCGCAGCACCTCGGGCGGCAGCAGCGGCTCGACCCGCTTGGCGCGGTTGCTGACATCCACCGCGGCCAGGTCCAGGTCGGTGCCGGGCTCGAAGAACACCGACAGCTGCATCAGCCCGCTGGCCGAGCTGGTGCTCTGCATGTAGAGCAGGCCCTTGGCGCCGTTCATCTCGCGCTCCAGCGGCGCGGCGACGGTGGTCTCCAGCGTCTCGGGGCTGGCGCCGGGGTAGGTGGCGGTGATCATCACCTGCGGCGGCGCCACCACCGGGTACTGCTCGACCGCCAGCTCGCGCACGGCCAGCACGCCGACCAGCATGAAGATCAGCGAGATGACGGTCGCCAGGACCGGGCGCTTGACGAAGAATCCCATCGCCGGCCCCGCTCAGCGCGACGCGGCGGCGGCCGCTGCCGGGGCCGCCGGCGCTGGCCAGGGCGACGGCGCCACCACCGCGCCCTGGCGCAGCCGCTGCAGGCCCTGGACGACCACCGTCTCGCCGGCGCCCAGGCCGCGGTCGATGATCCAGTCGCTGCCATGCCAGGCGCCGACCACCAGGTCGCGCCGCTGCACCCTGTGCTCGGCGTCGACGACCCAGGCGATGTGGCCGGTCGGCGTCTTGACCACCGCCGCCTGCGGGATCAGCACCGTGTCGGGCCGGCTGGCCAACGTGTAGAGCACCCGCACCACCATGCCCGGCAGCAGCTGCTGGCGCGGGTTGGGCATCACCGCGCGCAGCGTCAGCGTGCCGGTGCCGGGGTTGACCCGCGAATCGGTGAAGTCGAGCTGGCCGGTGCGCTCGAACTCGCTGCCGTCGGGCAGGAAGATGCGTGCCACCGAGGTGCCGGCGCCGGTCTTGACGGTGCCGCGCTGCAGTTCGCGCTGCAGCACCAGCGCGTCGCGGTCGGCCATCGTGAAGTTGACATAGACCTTGTCGAGCCGGTCGATCGTCGTCAGGTGGGTGGCCTCGCCCTTGCCGACCAGCCGGCCTTCGGGCACCAGGGTCGCGCCGATCTTGCCGCTCTCGGTGGCCAGCACCCGGGTGTAGCCCAGGTTGGTCCGGGCGCGGTCGACGTTGGCGCTGGACACCGCCAGCAGCGCCTCGGTCTGCTTGACCGCGGTGAGCGCGTCGTCGTAGTCCTGCTGGCTGATCGCGTTCTCCTTGACCAGCGGCGCCAGCCTGGCCTCGCGCGAGCGGGCGCTGGCCAGGTTGGCCTGCGCGCGCGCCAGGTCGGCCTGGGCGTCGGCCAGCGCGATCTGGAACGGTGTCGCGTCGATCGTGTAGAGCAGGTCGCCGCGCCTGACCTCGCTGCCCTCGACGAAATGGCGTCGCTCGAGGATGCCTTCGACGCGGGCGCGAACCTCGACCGAGCGGTAGGCGGCGACGCGGCCGACGAACTCGTCGACCACCGGCACGGTCTCGGCGCGCGAGACGGCCACCTCGACCGCAGCGGGCGGCGCAGCGGCGGCCGGGGGTGCCGGCGGCTTGTTGCAGCCGGCCAGCAGGGCTGCGGCAAGCAGGCTCAGGACGCACGTGGCAGGGCGGGTGATGGACATCTCTGGGGCGTCCCGGCTGACGAACGGAGCGCTGGGCCGTGGCTGCGCAGCGAACGGACTATATCGGCGCGGCCGGTGGCCGCAGGCCGCTGGCTATACTGAAATTCCGACCCCAGGGCAGGACCCTGGCCTGCCCTACCTGCCATGGCCGCGGCCGCCGACAGCCCCGAAAGCCGACCCGTGCTCGACCCGATCGACCGCACCTCCGAGGTGCTGTTCGGGCTGTTCATGGTATTGACGTTCACCGGCACGCTCAGCGTGGCCACCGCCGGGCGCGACGATGTGCGCGAGATGATGATCGCGGCGATCGGCTGCAACGTCGCCTGGGGCTTCGTCGACGCGGTGATGTACGTGCTGCGCAACCTGGTGGCGCGTGGTCGCCAGGCCAGCTTCACCCGTGCGGTGCAACGGGCGGCGCGGCCCGAAGAGGCCCATGCGCTGATCGCCGCCGAACTGCGCGGCAGCGCCGACGGCCTGGGCCCGAAGGCGCTGGAGGCGCTGCGCGAGTGGCTGTGCGCCCAGCCGGTCGCGCCCCGGCAGCGCGCGCGCCCGACCGCGGCCGACCTGCGCGGGGCGCTGGGCGTGTTCCTGCTGGTCACGGCGTCGACCTTCCCGCCGGTGCTGCCGTTCATCGTCTTCCAGAACCTGCCGCTGGCGATGCGGGTGTCGGCCGCGATCGCGCTGGCGATGCTGTTCGTCAGCGGCTACAGCTGGGGCCGTTACGCCGGGCTGCGGCCGGTCTGGGTCGGCGCCGTGATGATGGTGCTGGGCGCCGTCGTCACGTCGGTGGTGATCGCGCTCGGCGGCTGAACGCGCGCGTGGCAACATCCGCGCGGCAGCGCGGTGACCGCGCCGCCGGGCCGATCAGGAGGGGCGAGATGTCGAGTTGGAGAACCTGGGCCGCGAGGGTGCTGGTCCTCGGGCTGGTCGGGCTCGCCGGCTGCGCCTCGCTGCCGGCGCTGGACGGCCGCCTGCCGACCCGGGCCATCGACGACACCGCCGGCACCCGGCTGGGCCAGGCGATCGCGCCGCTGGAGGCCGCGCATCCGGGCCTGAGCGGCGTCCATGCGCTGACCGAGGGCACCGATGCCTTTGCCGCCCGCGGCCTGCTGGCGGCGGCGGCCGAGCGCAGCCTCGACGTGCAGTACTACATCTGGCACCCCGACGAGGCCGGGCTGTCGCTGTTCGAGGCGCTGTGGAAGGCGGCCGATCGCAACGTGCGGGTGCGCCTGCTGCTCGACGACAACAACACCGGCGGCATGGACCCGCTGATCGCGACGCTGGACGCCCACCCCTTCATCGAGGTGCGGCTGTACAACCCGGTGGCCCAGCGCAGCCTGCGGGCGCTGAACTTCCTGACCGACTTCAGCCGCGTCAACCGCCGCATGCACAACAAGTCGTTCACCGCCGACAACCAGGTCGCCGTGGTCGGCGGCCGCAACGTCGGCAACGAGTACTACGGCATCGGCAGTGGGGTCGAGTTCGCCGATGCCGACGTGATGGTGGTCGGCCCGGCGGTGCGCGAGGTGTCCGCGGCCTTCGACCGCTACTGGAACAGCGCCTCGGCCTACCCGGCGCGCGCACTCGTCGGCGCCGCGGCGCCCGGAGCCGAGCAGGCGCTGCAGGCGCGCTTTGCCCAGACCCGGGACTCGCCCGCCGCGCAGAGCTACCAGCAGGCGCTGCGCACGGCGCCGTTCGTGCGCGAGCTGATGGACGCGACGCTGAAACTGGAGTGGAGCCGCACGCTGCTGGTCGTCGACGATCCGGCCAAGACGCTGGCGCCCGAGGTCAGCGCCGACCAGCTGCTGCTGCTGCCGCTGCTGAAGGCGATGGGCGACCCCCAGGCCTCGTTCGACCTGGTCTCGCCCTACCTGGTGCCGGCCGCCAAGGGCACCGAGGCGATCGCCGCGCTGGCGCGCAGCGGCGTGCGGGTGCGCATCCTGACCAATTCGCTGGCTGCCACCGACGTCGGCGCGGTGCATTCGGGCTATGCCAAGCGGCGCCCCGACCTGCTCGCCGCCGGCGTGAAGCTCTACGAGATCAAGCCGACCGCGCTGTCCGACGTGAAATCGAACGAGAAGTCCAGGGGCAGCAGCTCGTCGGCGCTGCATGCCAAGACCTTCAGCGTCGACGGCGGCAAGGTCTTCGTCGGCTCGTTCAACTTCGACCCGCGCTCGGCGCTGCTGAACACCGAGATGGGCCTGGTCATCGACAGCCCGGTGCTGGCCGCCGGCGTGAGCCGGATGTTCGACGAGGTGGCGCCGCTGGGCGCCTACGAGGTGCGGCTGAAGCCCGACGGCGGGTCGCTCGAATGGATCGAGCGCACGCCGCAGGGCGAGGTCCGCCACGACACCGAGCCCGGCACCTCGGCGTTGCGGCGCCTCGGCGTGGGCCTCATGTCCTGGCTGCCGATCGAGTGGCTGCTTTGA
The DNA here is from genome assembly GCA_016790515.1 of Burkholderiaceae bacterium. GTDB lineage: Bacteria > Pseudomonadota > Gammaproteobacteria > Burkholderiales > Burkholderiaceae_C > Pseudaquabacterium. The sequence goes on from JAEUOY010000064.1 coordinate 112,674, forward strand.
CGGAGTCGATGCCATGCTGGTCTTCCGCCCGCTGTTCGACCCGCTGTCGAGCACCTACACCTACCTGCTCGGCGACAGCGCGGCCGCCGAGGCGGTGCTGATCGACCCGGTGTTCGAGCAGGCCCGGCGCGACCTGGCGCTGCTGCGCGAGCTCGGGCTGCGACTGGTCGCCACGCTCGACACCCACGTGCATGCCGACCACGTCACCGGCGCCTGGCTGCTGAAGCAGCGCAGCGGCAGCACGATCGCGCTGGCCGCGGTGGCCGGTGCGGCGGGCGCCGACCGGGGGCTGCAGCATGGCGACCGGGTGGCCTTCGGCCGCCGCTGGCTCGAGGTGCGCGCCACGCCGGGCCACACCGACGGCTGCCTGAGCTACGTGCTCGACGACCAGAGCCGGGCCTTCACCGGCGACTGCCTGCTGGTGCGCGGTTGTGGCCGCACCGATTTCCAGCAGGGCAGCCCGCAGGCCCTGTTCCGCTCGGTGCACGAGCAGATCTTCACGCTGCCCGACAGCTGCCTGCTCTATCCGGGCCACGACTACCGCGGCATCACCGTGACCAGCGTGGCCGAGGAGAAGCGCTTCAACCCGCGGCTGGGCGGCGACGTCAGCGCGACCGACTTCGCCGGCTACATGAACCACCTGGGTCTGCCGCACCCGAAGCAGATGGCGGTCGCGGTGCCGGCCAACCTGCGCTGCGGCCAGCCGACCGAAGAGGCCGCGCTGCCCGAGGAGCCGGCCTGGGCGCCGCTGACCTTCAGCTTCGGCGGCATCTGGGAGATCCAGCCGGCCGCGCTGGAGGAGCGCCTGGCCGCCGACGGCGGGCCCCGGGTCCAGGTGGTCGACGTGCGCGAGCCCGACGAGTTCAACGACGCGCTGGGCCACCTGAAGGACGCCAGGCTGGTGCCGCTGTCGGCGCTGGCCGCGCGGCTGGGCGAGCTGGACCGCTCGCGGCCGGTGGTCACCGTCTGCCGCTCGGGGGCCCGTTCGGCCCAGGCCAGCCTGCTGCTGCAGAAGGCCGGGCTGGACCAGGTCGCCAACCTGGCCGGCGGCATGCTGCGCTGGCGCGCCGAGGCGCTGCCGGTCGAGGGCGGCGCGTCCTGAGCGGGTGATCCGGCACGGCGCCCGCCGGTGCCATCGATGCGTTGTGGTGGGTCGCCGGCCCGTCGCGGGGGACGGTGCCGGGTGACGGCAGCCCGGCCCGGGGGGTGCTCAGACGCCCGGCAGCGGCGGCCGCCGGCGCCGTCGCAGCAGACGCTGCGGGGCGTCGGCGGCATGGCCCCGGTGCCTGGATCGTGCCCAGGCCAGAACCGCCAGCCCGAGCGGCCCGAGCAGCCAGCCGGCGGGCTCGGGCACCGGTGCGCGTGGTGTCACGGTGAGGTCGAGGCTGCTGGACAGCCCGTCCGGTGCGTCACCGGTGACCGCCTGGCGCCCGGCCGCGGCATGCCAGTTGAACCACCATTCGTCTTCGCGACCCGAGGTGACCGAGCAGGACACCGACTCGCAGCGATTGCCGAACACGATGCTGACCAGGCGGCGCTGGGCGTCGAAGCTGATCGCGCCGGTGTTCGCGCTGGTGGCGTCGTAGCGGACGCCGCGCAGCGTGAAATCCAGCGAGCTCAGCATGCCCGGCCCCCAGAGCACGAAGCCGGTCGACGCACTCAGCGACGAATCGAAGGCGAAGCTGCCCTCCGACACGCTGCCGGCCAGCGCGCCCGACTGCCAGGCGATGCGGAAGTCGTAGGGCACCGGCACGGCCCGTGCGCCGAGGCAGGCCGCTGCGAGCAGCAGCCCGATTCCCAGGGTGGCGGTACGGTTTCGGAGCACGGAACCTCCAGGCGGGCCAGTTCAGGTGGCCGCCAGTGTAGGAGTCGGCGGCGCCGGTGTCACCGCCCACCCCGGCGGACGGGCGCGTCGTGTTCACGCCTGGTCAGACCTCGCGCCCGAGCAGCGCGCCGAGATCCTGCAGGAAGCGCTCGAAGCGGAACGGCTTGGTCCAGTAGTCGGCGAAGCCGGCCGCCAGCGCGGCCTGCTTGACGTCCGGCGTCGCGTTCGCCGACAGCGCCACGCAGCGGATGGCCGCGGTCAGCGGGTCTGCGCGCAGCGCCTGCAGCACCGCCAGGCCGTCGATGTCGGGCAGCTGCATGTCCAGCAGGATCAGCGCGGGCGCCAGCTCGCGGGCCCGTTGCACGCCGGCGCGGCCGGTCTCGGCCAGTTCCAGCCGCACGGCCGGCCGGTCGGCCAGCAGTTCGCGCACCAGCAGCGCGTTGACCGGGTTGTCCTCGATGTACAGCACGCAGGCTGGCGGCTGCGGCGGGCGGGGCGGCACGGCCTCGGCCGCGGCCGGCAGGCCCTGGGTCGGGCCGACGCTGGCCGGCGCGGCGGCGGCCGCTGCGGGCAGCACGATGGTGAATTCGCTGCCCTCGCCGGGCTCGCTGCGCACCGCGACGCGGCCGCCCATGTGTTCGACCAGCACCTTGACGATGGCCAGGCCGATACCGCTGCCTTCGATCCCCGTCGCCTCGGCACCCAGCCGGTTGAACGGCTCGAACGCATGCTGCAGCCGCTCGGGCGCGATGCCCAGCCCGGTATCGGCCACGCTCAGCGCCAGCCATTCGCCGTCGGCCCGCGCCGCCAGCCGCACCCGGCCGCCGGGCCGGTTGTACTTGATCGCGTTGGACAGCAGGTTGATCAGCACCTGGCGCAGGCGCACCGGGTCGGCCAGCACCGTGCCTTCGAGCGCACCGGCCTGGATCGAGATGCCGCGCGCCTGGGCCTCGGCAGCCACCAGCGGCAGCGTGGCCTCGACGAACGGCGCCAGCGCCAGCGGCTGCAGGCTCAGCTGCCCTTCGCCCGCCCCGGCGCGCGAGAGTTCGAGCACGTCGTCGATCAGCGCCAGCAGGTGGCGGCCGGCCTCGTCGATGTGCGCCAGCCAGCGCTGGCGCTTGCCGGCCTCGAGCGCGGCATCGCCCTCGCCCGGCGGGCCGCGCAGCAGCTGGACGAAGCCCAGCACCGCGTTCAGCGGCGTGCGCAGCTCATGGCTGATGCGCGACATCGTCTGCGACTTGGCCTGGCTCTCGGCCAGCGCCAGTTCGCGCTGGCGCAGCGCCTCGGCGGCCACATGGGCCTCCGTGCTGTCCCAGTTGACGCCGATGCGCCGTTCCTCGCGGCCCTGCTCGTCGAGCAGCGGCACCGATTGCGAGGTGATCCAGCGCACCTGGCCATCGGGTCGCACGATGCGGAACTCGAGGTGCCAGGGCATGCCGTTGTCCATGCGGCCGACCTGCGAGTCCATCACCAACTGCCGCCCGTCGGGGTGCAGGAAGGTGGCGATCTCGGCGCGGCTGATCCGGCGCCCGGGCGATTCGATGCCGCGCAGGCGGAACATCTGCGTGTCCCAGTTGATGTCGTCGCCGGTGCGGTCGGATTCCCAGGTGCCCAGCCCCAGCGCGGCGCTGGTCAGCGTCATGCGCTCGACCGTGTCGCGCAGCTGGCGCAGCGTCTGCTGCTGCTCGGTGATGTCGATCGCCACGCCTTCGGCATGGCGGTCGCGGCCCTCGCCGTCGCGGGTGAGTTCGCCGCGCACCACCAGCCAGCGCTGCTGGCCGTCGGACGGCCGCACGACGCGGAACTCGATCTCCACCGCGGCCTCGCCGGCCTGCCACCAGGCGAGCACGGTCGCGCGCACCCTTGCCAGGTCGCTCGGATGCACGCATCGCGCCAGCCAGTCGGGCAGCGACAGCGGACCTTCGCGCGGGTCGAGCCCGAACAGCTCGTACATGCGCCGGTTCCAGCTCGGCAGCGTGCTGCCCGGTTCGGTGGACCACAGGCCGATGCGCGCGGCCTCGGCGGCGGATTCCAGCCGGCGGGCATAGGCCAGCGCCTGGCGGGCCTGCTCGACCCGCTCGGTCACGTCCAGCATCACGCCGACGAAGCCCAGCGGCGCGCCGTCGGGGGTGCGCTGCAGCGCACGGCGCAGCAGCACATGCTTCCAGCCGCCGCCGGCCTGCGGGTAGCGCAGCTCCATGTCGCTGGGCTCGCCGGTGCGCAGCGTCAGCGCCACCGAGGCCTCGACCTGCGCCAGGTCATCGGGGTGGATGCGCGCGCGGGCCTCGGCCAGCGGCACACCCTGCTCGTCGTAGGGCACGCCGATGATCTCGCAGCCTCGGCGGTCCAGCGTCACGCGGTCGCTGTCCAGTGCGTGGCGCCACAGCGCGATGTGGCCCAGCTCCAGCGCCGCCTCGAGCTCGGTGCGCAGCTGCTCGGCGCGGTTGGCGAGCTCGTAGACCTCGGTGTCGTCGGTGTTGGTGCCCAGTACCTGTTGCGGCCGGCCCTGGGCGTCCAGCGTCACCCGCCACTGGGTGTTCAGGTGCCTCACCTGGCCGTCGAAGCGGTGGATTCGCACCCGCTGGGCATGCGTGCCGGGCCGGTTCAGGGTGTCGGTGAACTGCTGGTCGCCGCGGTCCTCGCGGAACATCCGGTCGCGCAGCGAATCATGTGGCAGCGAGGGCGCGCCCGGCGGCGCCTCGGGCAGGCCCCAGATGCGGTACATGTGGGCGTCCCAGGTGCCGGCCAGCGTGACCGGATCGCGGGTGAAGACGCCGGTGCGGCTGAAGGTCTGCACCAGGTCCAGCCGGTCCTCGAGCCGGGCGATCTCGGCGCGCAGCGCCCGCGTCTCGTCGGCGGGTTCGGCGCGGATCAGGCGCAGACCGGCCGGCGTCGCTGCGCCGGCCCGTAGCCGCCATCGCGCGCCGTCCCCGGGCAGGCCGAGCCCGGTCTCGCCGCCGGCGAGCAGGTGCTGTGCATCGGCCGCACCGAGCAGCCGCTCGAGCGGCTGCGACGGCTCGGCCGGCGGCGCGAACAGCGCGGCAAAACGCGGTGTGCACCAGCGCAACAGGCCGTCGCAATCGACCAGGCCCAACGCCAGATCGGCGCGGCCCAGTGCGTCGAGCAGGTCTGCCGCGACGGCTGTGTCCTGCGGGGAGGGGTTCGCGTTCTGCAAGGCTGGGGCCGGTTGGAGGTGCCGTCGGTCGCTGCGTCGGTGACTGCCTTCATTATTTGCCGGTTCGACCGTGCCGCGACAAGGCGCATGGTCGGACCGCCGGCGGGCCGCGCCGCAGTGGTGCGGCCCGCGCCGGAATGTGGCGGCGGCGCTCGGCCGGCGGCCCGGGTCCGCACGGTCCGGGTGCGGTTCGGCCCCGGTGCCCGGGGCTCGAAGGCAGCGCGGCGTTGGCCCGGCGCTTGCTTGTATACCGGCCTGAACACCGGCCGGCTGCCTGGCCGAACGGTGTCGAACCTCAACCGTCCGGCCGATGCCGGCGCCTTCAGCAGGAGTGAGCAGCGATGACGCAAGGCCATTGGAATCGTCGTGACTGGGTCAAGGGCGTTGGCGCGCTGGCGGCGGCCGGCGCCGCGCCGCTGGGCTGGGCGCAGAAGCCGCTGAGCGTGGGCTTCATCTACGTCGGCCCGCGCGACGACTACGGCTACAACCAGGCCCATGCCGAGAACGTGGCGCTGGTCAAGAAGATGGCCGGCATCAAGGTGGTCGAGGAGGAGAACGTGCCCGAGACCAACGCGGTGCAGAAGACGATGCAGGGCATGATCGCGCAGGACGGCGCGACGCTGCTGTTCCCGACCTCGTTCGGCTACTTCGACCCGCACATGCTGGCGGTGGCGGCGAAGAACCCGTCGGTGCGCTTCGCCCACTGCGGCGGCATGTGGACCAAGGGCAAGCACCCCGACAACACCGGCAGCTTCTTCGGCTACATCGACGAAGGCCAGTACCTCAACGGCGTGATTGCCGGCCACGCGACCAAGAGCAAGAAACTCGGCTTCGTCGCCGCCAAGCCGATCCCGCAGGTGCTGCGCAACATCAACGCCTTCACGCTGGGCGCGAGATCGGTCGACCCGGCGATCACCACCACGGTGATCTTCACCGGCGACTGGAGCATGCCGGTCAAGGAGGCCGAGGCCACCAACAGCCTGGCCGACCAGGGCGTCGACGTGTTCACGATGCATGTCGACGGGCCGAAGGTGGTCGTCGAGACCGCGGCCAAGCGCGGCAAGTTCGTCTGCGGCTACCACGCCAGCCAGGCCAAGCTGGCGCCCAACGCCTATCTGACGGGGGCCGAGTGGAACTGGCTGACCGCCTACAAGCAGATCATCGAAGCGGCGCAGACCGGCAAGCCGCACCCGAACTTCGTGCGCGGCGGTCTGAAGGACGGCTTCGTCAAGAGCTCGCCCTACGGCGCGATGGTCAGCGAGGGCGCGCGCAAGAACGCCGAAGGCCTGCGCGCCAAGATGATGGCCGGCAGCTTCGACATCTTTGCCGGCGAGCTGAAGGACAACACCGGCAAGGTGGTCATCGCCAAGGGCAAGGCGTTCAAGCAGACCGATGCCGAGCTGGAAGCGATGAACTACCTGATCGAAGGCGTGGTGGGAAAGGTCTGACCCTGGCGCCCACCGGCTCGACACCATGAGCGCCATTCCCCGCGCCTGGCACGCCCCCGCCGAGGCGATCCTGCTGCCCACCGGCGCGCTGGCCGCCGCGCTGGCGGTGTTCGGCCTGTTCGTCTGGTTCGGCGGCGGCAGCCCGGCCGAAGCCTGGGCGCTGCTGTTCCGCGGCGCCTTCGGCGATGCCTTCTCGTGGCAGAACACGCTGCAGCGCGCCGCGCCGCTGATGCTGACGGCGCTGGCGGTGGCGCTGCCGGCGCGTGCCGGGCTCACCGTGATCGGCGGCGAGGGCGCGCTGGTGCTCGGCGCGCTGGGCTGCGCCGGGCTGCCCTACCTGGTGCCCGGGCTGGCGGGCGGCGCCGGCACGCTCGCGGTGCTGGCCGTCGGCGCGCTGCTCGGGGCCGTCTGGGTGGCGGCGGCCGGCGCGCTGCGGCAGTGGCGCGGCGTCAACGAGACGATCTCCAGCCTGCTGCTGGGCTACATCGCGATCGCGCTGTTCAAGCATGTCGTCGAGGGACCGATGCGCGACCCGGCGAGCCTGAACAAGCCCAGCACCCGGCCGCTGGCCGAGAGCCTGCGCATCGGGGCGATCGCCCCCGACAGCCTGCTCGGCGACGTCCACTGGGGGCTGGTGTTCGGCGTGCTGCTGTGCGTGGTCGCCGGGCTGTGGCTGAGCTTCACCGCCTCGGGCTTCGCGCTGCGGGTGGTCGGCGGCAATGCACGCTCGGCCCGGCTGGTCGGCCTGCCGACCGACAAGCTGATCGTCGGCGCCTGTGCGCTGGGCGGCGCCTGCGCCGGGCTGGCCGGCGCGGTCGAGGTCGCGGCAGTGCACACCGCGGCCAACGCCTCGGTGATCGCCGGGCTGGGCTACACCGGCATCCTGGTGTCCTTCGTCGCGCGCCACAACCCCTGGGCGATCCCGCCGGTGGCGCTGCTGTTCGGCGGCTTCGCCGCGGCCGGCAGCCTGCTGCAGCGGCGCATGGGGCTGCCCGATGCGTCGGTGCTGGTGCTGCAGGGCTTCGCCTTCGTCTTCATCCTGGCGGCGGAAGCGCTGCGCGGCCGGCTGTTCCAGCTGCCGCTGCCGGGCTTCACCAAGCTGCGCCTGGTGGCGGTGCAGGGAAGGGCGGTGTGATGACCTTCGACATGTGGATGGATTTGCTGTTGGCGATCATCGGCGGCGCGGTGCGCGTCGGCACGCCGTTCCTGTTCGTCAGCCTGGGCGAATGCCTGACCGAGAAGTCCGGCCGCATCAATCTGGGCCTGGAAGGCGTGCTGGTGTTCAGCGCGATGGCCGGCTTCGGCGGCGCCTACCTGAGCGGCTCTCCGTGGTTGGGCGTGCTGCTGGCCGGCATCAGCGGTGCCGGGCTGGCCCTGCTGCACGGCCTGCTGTGCTCGCTGAACCGGGTCTCCGACATCGCCACCGGCATCGCGCTGATGCTGCTGGGCGCCGGCCTCGCGTTCTACTTCGGCAAGGGGCTGATCCAGCCGCAGGCGCCGCAGATTCCGTCGATCGGCCTCGGCGGGTGGAGCGACTCGCCCGGCGTGCAGAGTGCCCTGGCGATCAACGCGCTGTTCCCGATCGGGCTGGCGCTGGCCGCGCTGCTGGCCTGGGGCCTGGCCAACACGCGCTGGGGGCTGGTGGTGCGCATGGCCGGCGATTCCAGCGATGCCGCCAAGGCGCTGGGCTACTCGGTCAACGGCGTGCGCATCGCGGCGACCACCGCCGGCGGCTTCATCGCCGGGCTGGGCGGGGCGTCCTTGAGCCTGTACTACCCCGGCAGCTGGAACGAGGGCCTGTCCAGCGGCCAGGGCCTGATCGCGGTGGCGCTGGTGATCTTCGCGCGCTGGAGCCCCTGGCGCTGCCTGGGCGCGGCGCTGCTGTTCGGCGGTGCCGGCGCGATCGGCCCGGCGCTGCAGAGCGTGGGGGTCAGCGGCGGCTACTACCTGTTCAACGCCGTGCCCTACGTGCTGACGCTGGCGATCCTGGTCGCCACCTGCTCGCCGAAGCGGGCCATCAAGGGCGCGCCGATGGAGCTCGGCGTCTCGCGCTGACCGACCTGGACCGACATGCCCACGATCATCTCCGCGCCCTACGCCTGGCCGTTCGACGGCGACCTCAGGCCGCAGAACACCGCCTTGGTGATCATCGACATGCAGACCGACTTCTGCGGCGTCGGCGGCTATGTCGACAAGATGGGCTACGACCTGTCGCTGACCCGCGCGCCGATCGAGCCGCTGAGGCGCCTGCTCGCCGAGGCGCGCCGCGCCGGCCTGCACGTGATCCACACCCGCGAGGGCCACCGCCCCGACCTGAGCGACCTGCCGGCCAACAAGCGCTGGCGCTCGCAGCAGATCGGCGCGGGCATCGGCGATGCCGGCCCTTGCGGCCGCATCCTGGTGCGTGGCGAACCGGGCTGGGACATCATCCCCGAGCTCTATCCGATCGCCGGCGAGCCGGTCATCGACAAGCCCGGCAAGGGCCGCTTCTGCGCCACCGACCTCGAGCTGATCCTGCACACCCGCGGCATCCGCAACCTGATCCTCACCGGCATCACCACCGACGTCTGCGTGCACACGACGATGCGCGAGGCCAACGACCGCGGCTTCGAGTGCGTGCTGCTCAGCGACTGCACCGGTGCCACCGATGCCGGCAACCATGCCGCGGCGCTGAAGATGATCCAGATGCAGGGCGGCGTGTTCGGCGCGGTGTCCGATTCGGGCGCGCTGATCGCGCTGCTGGCCGGCCTGCCGACGGCTGCCCCGGCGTGAGTCCTGGAGCCCCCATGCATGCGCTGACACTCGAGACCTACCGGCTCACGAAGCGCTTCGGCGCCTTCACCGCGCTCGACGGCGTGTCGCTGAAGGTCCGCCCCGGCACCGTGCACGCGCTGCTGGGCGAGAACGGCGCCGGCAAGAGCACCTTCGTCAAGTGCGTGGTCGGCTACTACCGGCCCGACGACGGCGCGGTGCTGGTCGACGGCCGCGAGCAGGACATCCACTCGCCGGTGGTCGCGCGCGACCTCGGCATCGGCATGGTCTACCAGCATTTCACCGTGGTGCCGGGCATGACGGTGGCCGAGAACCTGCTGCTCGCGCGCGGCCGCATCCCGGCGGTGATCGACTGGAAGGCGGCGCGTGCCGAGCTGTCGGCGTTCCTCGCCACCGCCCCGTTCCAGCTCGACCTCGACGCAACGCCGCTGGACCTGTCGGCCGGCGAGAAGCAGAAGCTCGAGATCCTCAAGCAGCTGTTCCTGAAGCCGCGGCTGCTGATCCTCGACGAGCCGACCTCGGTGCTGACGCCGCAGGAGGCCGACGAGGTGCTCGGCGCGCTGCGCGACCGGGCCCATGCCGGCGACTGCTCGGTGATCCTGATCACCCACAAGTTCCGTGAGGTCACCGAGCATGCCGACGACGTCTCGGTGCTGCGCCGCGGTGCGCTGGTCGAAAGCACCGAGGTCGCGGCGACGACGCCGCAGCACCTGGCGCAGGCGATGGTCGGCGAGGGCAAGGCGGTGGTCGCCAACCTGACCCGCGAGCTGCGCGACACCGGCCAGGTGCAGCTCGAGATCCGCGGCCTGCAGGTGATGGGCGACCGCGGCGAGCCCGCGGTGCAAGGCTTCGACCTCGAGGTGCGCAGCGGCGAGATCGTCGGCGTCGCCGGCGTCTCGGGCAACGGCCAGCGCGAGCTGATGCAGTCGCTGACCGGCCAGCGCCCGCGCGAGGCCGGCAGCGTGCGCGTGGCCGGCCAGCCCTTCGGCGCGACGCGGGCGCAGAACCGCCGGCTGAAGGTGCGCGCGCTGCCCGAGGAGCCGCTGCACAACGCCTGCGTCGGCGAGTTGAGCGTCGCGCACAACATGGGCCTGCGCCAGTTCGACGAGGCGCCGTTCGCGACCCGCGCGGCCACCGGCGGCTGGGTGCGCTGGGGCCGGCTGCGCGAGCGCGCGCGCGCCTGGATCGCCGAGTACGGCGTCAAGACCCAGGGCGAGCGGGCGGCGATCCGCACGTTGTCGGGCGGCAATGTGCAGCGCGCGGTGCTGGCGCGAGAGCTGGCCGGCGAGGCCGAGCTGCTGCTGGTCAGCAACCCGGTGTTCGGGCTCGATTTCGCGGCGGTCGCCGAGATCCACGGCCGGCTGATCGCCGCGCGCAACCGCGGCGCCGCGGTGCTGCTGGTCAGCGAAGACCTCGACGAACTGCTGACGCTGGCCGACCGCATCGTCGTGATGAGCGAGGGCCGCATCGTGCACGACGTGCCGGCGCACCTGGCCGACCGGCGCGAGCTCGGCGCCTTCATGGGCGGCAGGGGCCATGGCCCCGCGCACGACGCGGTTCAGCCGGTGGCCGCCTGATGGACGGCATCGACGTGCCTGCGCTGACCCTGGCCGACTGGCGTGCGGCCTATGCCGATGGCGCGGCGCCGGCCGAGCTGCTGGCGCCGCTGCTGGCGCGGCGCAGCGCCGACGACCCGGCCTGGATCCACCGCTGCGACGACGGCTTCATCGCCGCCCAGCTCGACCGCCTGGCCACCCCCGAGGCGAGGCGGCTGCCGCTGTACGGCGTGCCTTTCGCGGTCAAGGACAACATCGACGTCGCCGGGCTGCCGACCACCGCGGCCTGCCCGGCCTTCGCCTTCACGCCCGGGCGCAGCGCCACCGTGGTGCAGCGGCTGATGGACAGCGGCGCGGTGCTGGTCGGCAAGACCAACCTCGACCAGTTCGCCACCGGGCTGGTCGGCACCCGCTCGCCCTACGGCGAGGTGCCCAACAGCTTCGACGGGACTTATGTCAGCGGCGGCAGCAGCTCGGGCTCGGCCTCGGTCGTCGCGCGCGGCCTGGCGGCCTTTGCGCTGGGCACCGACACCGCCGGATCGGGCCGGGTGCCGGCCGGCTTCAACAACCTGGTCGGCCTGAAGCCGACGCCCGGCCGGGTGCCGATGGCCGGCGTGCTGCCGGCCTGCCGCACGCTGGACGTGGTGTCGGTGTTCGCGCTGACGGTGGCCGATGCCGCCCAGGTGATGGCGCTGATCGAAGGCGCAGACGGTGCGGTGGACGAACCGGCGTTCCAGTCCCATGCCCTGCAGCCGCCCTGGCTGGGAAGCGCCGGCGCGCCGCTGCGCGTCGGCGTGCCGGACTCACCCGGCTGCGACCCCGCGCTGGGCTACGACCAGGCTTTCGACGACGCCGTGGCCCAGCTGCGCGCCTGGGGCCTGGCGCCGGTGCCGGTGGACATGGCACCGCTGTACGCGGTGGCCCGCCTGCTGTACGAAGGCCCCTGGGTGGCCGAGCGCTACACCGTGGTGCAGGCGCTGCTCGAATCCAAGCCCGAGGCGCTGGAGCCGACGGTGCGGCGCATCATCGAGGGCGCCCGCCGGCACGACGCGGCGGCGGCGTTCCGCGCCCGCTATGCGCTGGAGGAGCTGCGCCGGCAGGTCGCTGCGCTGTGGCAGGCGGTCGACGTGCTGATGGTGCCGACCGCGCCGACCTGCCCGACCCGCGCCGCGGTGGCCGCCGAGCCGCTGCTGCGCAATGCCGAGCTGGGCCGCTTCACGAACTTCGTCAACCTGCTGGGCCAAGCGGCGCTGGCGCTGCCCAGCGGCTTCGGTGCCGGCGGCCTGCCGTTCGGCGTGACCTTCATCGCCCCGGGCGGCAGCGACGCCGCGCTCGCAGCGCTGGGCGCGCGCTGGCAGGCCGCGCGCGCGCTGCCGCTGGGCTGCCGGCTGCGCGCGCCGCGGCCGGCCGATCACGCGCTGGCCAGCCTGCCGGCGGCCGCGCCGACGCTGGCGATCGCGGTGGTCGGCGCCCACCTGGCCGGCATGCCGCTGCACGGCCAGCTCGTCGAGCGCCGTTGCCGGCTGGTCGAGCGCACGACCACCGCGCCGGCCTACCGGCTGCATGCGCTGCCCGACACGGTGCCGCCGAAGCCGGGGCTGGCGCGGGTCGCCGAGGGCGGCCGGGCCATCGAGGTCGAGGTCTACGAGATGCCCGCCGCGGCGGTCGGCTCGTTCCTTGCGCTGATCGCGCCGCCGCTCGGGCTGGGTTCGGTGCAGCTGGCCGACGGCCGCTGGGTCAAGGGCTTCATCTGCGAGGGCGCGGCGCTGGCCGGTGCCGCCGACATCAGCGAATGGGGCGGCTGGCGCGCCTGGCTGGCGGCGAGGTGAGGGCGCTGCTGCGTATCATCGTCCCGACATGTGCAGCCATCGCGCCCGCCCCGCCGAGGTCACGCCACTTTCGCCGGCGGCCACCGCGCCGGCCACGCTGGCCGACCAGGCCTACCGCCGCCTCAAGCAGCTGATCTTCGAGTTCGCGCTGATGCCGGGAGACCGCTGCAGCGAGAGCGAGCTGGCGCAGCGCCTGTCGGTCAGCCGCACGCCGCTGCGCCAGGCGCTGCAGCGGCTCGCCCTCGACGGCTTCCTGCAGGTCGAGGCCAAGGTGGGCTGGCGGGTGGCACCGCTCGATTTCGACACCTTCGACGAGCTGTACGACCTGCGCATCCTGATCGAGGGCCATGCCGCGGCGCACCTGGCCGAACTGGAAGACCGGCCGGCGCTGGCCGCGCTGGCCGACATCTGGCTGGTGCCCGAGGCCGACCGGCTGGCCGACGGCGTGCGGGTCGGCCAGCTCGACGAGCAGTTCCACGGCCAGCTGGTGCAGGCCAGCGGCAACCGCGAGATGGCGCGGGTGCACCGCGAGATCACCGAACGCATCCGCATCATCCGCCGGCTCGATTTCACCAAGCCGGCGCGGGTGCAGGCGACCTACGACGAGCACGCGGGCATTCTTCGGGCGATCACCCGGCGCCGCACCGACGAGGCCCGGCGCCTGCTGCGAGCGCACATCGAGCAGAGCAAGCTCGAGGTGCGGCACATCACGCTGGACATGCTGTACCGCGCGCGGCGCCAGGCCTGAAGCCCCCGCGCGCCGCGCGCCAGGACGCTCAGTTGAGGTCCTTGTCCTTCCAGAACTTCGAGCCGCCGACGGCCAGGCCGGCTTCCAGCCCGTTCTTGGTCAGCGTGTAGGTCTCGGCGTCCTGCATCGCGGTCTCGCCCTTGCCGCTGCCGGCCATCGCGCCGCTGGCGCCGGCCGAGGCAGTGGCGCTGTTGGTGACTTCCCAACCGCTGTCGACGAACTTGGTCATCGCCGCGGCGGTCTTGAAGACGATCAGCATCTCGGTCTGCGACGCGCCGAGCTGCAGGCCCGCGCTGGCCCCGCCGACGTTCATGTAGGTGACCTTCTTGGACTTGTTGTCGTGCACCAGGCCCGTGCCGCCCGAGCCGCCGATCAGGAAGCTGACGCCGTAGGTGGTGAACACGCCATAGCCGGGCGCCTTGGCCACCGCCGCCTTCAGCTCGGGCTTGGCCTTGTAGAACCGCTCCATCGCCGCCTGCGTCGACTTCTGCACCTCGGCCTGCTTCTCGGCCTTGCTCTTCTCGGCGGCGAACGCGCCGCCGGCCATCAGCGACATCGACAGCAGGCCCAGCGCCAGGATTCTCGGGAACTTCATGGATTCACTCCTCGAAAGTCGAGCTTCGTCTCGAAGCCCGCCCCGACTGTAACTTGCCGCCGGCGCGGACACCCCGGACGCAGGCCTTCCGCCTTGCCGCAAGTCAAGCGTCGCGGTCGGCCGGCGCCTTCGTCCGATCCGACGATGGGCGCCACGGGACGCGCTGACTACGATGGGGCCCCTTGCCCCATTCCTGCGGAGCCCCACCATGTCCGAACCCTCCGATGCCGCGGTCCTGATCGAGCGTGCCGCCGACCATGTCGCGCTGGTCACGATCAACCGGCCGGCGGCGCGCAATGCCGTCAACGGCGCGGTTGCCAGCGGCCTCGAGGCGGCGATCGACCGGACCGAGGCCGACCCGGACATCTGGGCGGTGATCCTCACCGGCGCCGGCAACCAGGCCTTCTGCGCCGGCGCCGACCTGAAGGAGATCTCGGCCGGCCGCGGCGCCGGGCTGCGCACCGAGCGCGGCGGCTTTGCCGGCTTCGTGCACGCGCCGCGCACCAAGCCCTGGATCGCCGCGGTCAACGGCCCGGCGCTGGCCGGCGGCTGCGAGATCGTGCTGACCTGCGAGCTGGTCGTCGCCGCCGAGGGCGCGGTGTTCGGCCTGCCCGAGGTCAAGCGCGGGCTGATGGCGATCGCCGGCGGCCTGTACCGCCTGCCGCGCGTGCTGCCGCGGCCGCTGGCGCTGGAAGCGATCCTGACCGGCGAGCCGATCAGCGCCGAGCACGCCCACCAGTTCGGCATGGTCAACCGCCTGGTGCCGGCATCGCAGGTGGTGCACGAGGCGCGTTCGCTGGCTGCACGCATCACCGCGAACGCGCCGCTGGCGGTGCGCGGCAGCCTGTCGGTGGCCAAGCAGGCGCTGGACCTGAGCGATGCCGAACTGAAGGAACTGTCGCTGCAGGCGATGGTGCCGGTGGCCGCCAGCGAGGACTACAAGGAAGGCCCGCGCGCCTTCATCGAGAAGCGCGCGCCGCGCTGGACCGGTCGATGAGCCGCTGCCGCCCGCGGTGATGGACGAGACCCGCATCCCCGTCCTGGTCGGCTGCGGCCAGGTCAGCCAGCGCGAAGCCGACCCGCGTGCCGCGCTGCAGCCGCTGGACCTGATGGCGCAGGCCGCGCGGCAGGCCGCCGACGACAGCGGTGCCGGCCCGGCGCTGCTGCGCGCGCTCGACAACGTCACGGTGATCCGGCTGTTCGCCGACACCAGCCCGCGCTTCGCCTGCCCGTTCGGCGGCAGCAGCAACCCGCCGGCCTCGGTGGCCGCGCGCATCGGCGCCGCGCAGGCGCGCCAGCTCGCCTACACCCATCCCGGCGGCAACATGCCGCAGTGGTGCCTGAACCGGCTCGGCGAGGCGATCGCCCGCGGCGAGCTGCAATCGGCGCTGGTCGTCGGCGCCGAGGCGCTGGCGACGCAGAAGGCGGCGCAGCGCGCGAAGATCGCGCTCGACTGGCGCGAAGTGCCCGGCGGCACGCACGAGACCTGGGGCGTGGCCCGGCGCGGCTGGTCCGACCTGGAAGAGCGCCACGGCGCCCGCGCCGCGATCACGATGTACCCGATGTTCGAGAACGCGATCCGCGGCCGGCTCGGCCGCGGCATCGCCGAGCACCAGGCGGCGATGGGCACGCTGCTGGCGCGCTTTGCCGCAGTCGCCGCCGCCAACCCGCTGGCCGACCGGCGCGCCGGCTACAGCGCCGAGCAGATCGCCACCCCCGGCTCCGGCAACCCGACGATCGCCTTCCCCTACACCCGGCTGATGAGCGCCAATGCCTACATCGACCAGGGCGCGGCGCTGATCGTCACCAGCCTGGCGCAGGCCCGGGCGCTGGGCATCCCGGCCGAGCGCCGGGTCTTCCTGCACGGCTGCGCCGACGCGCATGACCACTGGCACGTCACCGAGCGGCGCGATTTCCATTCGTCGGCGGCGATGCCCGAGGTCTTCGCCCAGGCGCTGGAGATGGCCGGCGTGACGCTGGCCGACCTCGACGTCTTCGACATCTACAGCTGCTTCGCCTCGGCGGTCGAGGTGGCCTGCAGCGCGCTCGGTCTGGCCGAGGACGACCCGCGCGGCCTGACGGTGACCGGCGGCCTGCCGTACTTCGGCGGGCCGGGCAACAACTACGTGACGCACTCGATCGCCGAGATGATGCAGCGCCTGCGCGCCGCACCCGGCCGCAAGGGCCTGGTCACCGCCAACGGCAACTACCTGACCAAGCACTCGGCCGGCGTCTACAGCACCGAGCCGCCGGCCCGGCCCTTCGCCCCGCAGGACCCGGCCATCCTGCAGGCGAAGCTCGACGCGGTGCCGCATCCGCCGCTGGTCGAGCTGGCCGACGGCGAGGCCAGCATCGAGACCTACACCGTGGTGCACGACGCCCGGGGCCCGACCGGCGCGGTGGTGATCGGCCGGCTGGCCGGCGGCGAACGCTTCATCGCCAACACCCCGGCCGACGCCGCGCTGCTGGCCGAGATGCAGCAGCAGGACTTCCTCGGCCGTGCCGGCCGGGTGCGCAACGACGGCGAGCGCAACAGCTTCGTGCCGGGCTGAGCGCTGCTCGCCTTCGCCCACCGGTTCCTGCACCGCGGTGCCGAACAACCCGCGGCCCTGCGACCCGTGCGGCGGGACATTGCCGCCGCGGGGTGTCGATCAACCGGGTTGACGGGGCAGGCTGTCCGCCAGCGTGACCCAGTCGACCTGGGTGTCGGCGAAGGCGTGCACTTGCGGCGCCCGGTCGAGCGGGTCGGCGAACAGGGCCCGGGCCAGATGCAGTTCGCCCGGCCAGCGTTCGGACCTGAAGAACATCGGGCTGCCGCAGCGGCTGCAGAAGCCGCGCGCCCCGCCTTCGGGCGCGACGAACCAGCGCAGCAGCGCGGCGGCGTCGTCGATCTCGACCGCCGCCGCCTCGAACCCGGCCCAGGTGACGAAGGCCGCGCCATGCGCGCGCTGGCAGCGCGTGCAGTGGCAGTGGGCGACCCACTTCGACGGCAGCCTGGCAGCGAAGCGCACGCTGCCGCACAGGCAGCTTCCGGCGGCCGTCCCGGGCGTATCGGGCGCTTCGGGCGCTTCGGGCATTTCGGGCGTGAGGGTCGTCATGGGGCACCCGCCGCCGCCCCCTTCAGGGGCAGCGGCGCGGCGGGGGGTGCCCGCCAGTTTGCCTGAAGGCGCCGATCGGGTTGAGCCGGTGCGCGACGCTCGGTGGCGTTTCACTCGGCGGTGCGCTGTCACGCGGTCGCGCTCGCCGCCACCCCTGACTGACCGATGGCGATATTGCATTTCTTGCGATACATTCATCTCGGAGGGGTGCAGAGCGAGCAAATCCTCGGCTGCGCCGGTTGACACCGATCCGCCACTCTCGACGAGGTCATGACCCATGAACAGCGTTCACCAGAAGCTGGCCCGAGTCCGCAAGCCGCGCGTTCATATCACCTACGACGTCGAGACCGAAGGCGCCGCCATCGTGCGTGAGCTGCCCTTCGTCGTCGGTGTCATGGGCGACTATGCCGGCGACCCGACCGAGCCTGTCAAGCCGCTGGCCGAGCGCAAGTTTATCCAGATCGACCGCGACAACTTCAACGACGTCATGGCCCGCATCGCGCCGGGGCTCAAGATCAAGGTCGACAACACGCTGGCCGGCGACGGCAGCCAGATGGCCGTCGACCTGAAGTTCAAGTCGATGGACGACTTCGATCCGGCCAAGGTGGCCGCGCAGGTGCCGGCGCTGAAGGCGCTGCTCGAGACCCGCAGCCGCCTGCGCGACCTGATGAGCAAGGCCGACCTCTCCGAGGAGCTGGAGGGCCTGCTCGAGGAGGTGCTGCAGGACAAGGCCAAGCTCGACGCGCTGTCCGACCAGCTCGGCATCAAGAAGGAAGGCTGAGGCCATGAGTGCATCCCCGTCCCAGGAAAGCGCAGGCGCAGCCGTCACCATCACGACCGAGGCCGGGCTGGGCCTGCTCGACCAGGTGCTCGGCGCCACCAAGCAGACCGAGCGCGACCGTGCCGAGGAACTGATCCGCGCGCTGACCGAGGAAGCGCTGAAGGGTACCGTCACCTTCAACAAGAACCTGGTCGTCACCTTCGACCGCGCGATCGCCGAGATCGACCGCAAGGTGTCCGAGCAGCTCAACCAGATCCTGCACCACGAGCGCTTCCTCAAGCTCGAGGGCAGCTGGCGCGGGCTGAACTACCTGGTGATGAACAGCGAGACCGGCACCAGCCTGAAGATCCGCCTGCTGCAGCTGTCCAAGAAGGAGATGGGCAAGGACCTGCAGAAGGCCGTCGAGTTCGACCAGAGCACGCTGTTCAAGAAGATCTACGAGAACGAGTTCGGCACGCCGGGCGGCGAGCCCTACGGCGCGCTGATCGGCGACTACGAGTGGACCAAGCACCCTGACGACGTCGAGACGCTGCGGCTGATGTCCGGGGTCGCCGCCGGCGCCTTCGCGCCGTTCATCTCCGGCGTCGGTGCCGGCATGTTCGGCTTCGAGAGCTGGACCGAGCTGTCCAAGCCGCGCGACCTGGCCAAGATCTTCGAGACCGCCGAATACGCCAAGTGGCGCGGCTTCCGCGACACCGAGGATTCGCGCTTCGTCTCGCTGGTGATGCCGCGCGTGATCGCCCGCGTGCCCTACGGCGAGGCCACCAAGCCGATCAACGAGTTCCGCTACGAAGAAGCGCCGAAGAACGCCGATGGCAGCGCCCGCGCGATGGCGCACGACCACTACTGCTGGATGAACGCCGCCTACGTGATGGGCGCCCGCCTGACCGATGCGTTTGCGCAGTACGGCTTCTGCACCGCGATCCGCGGCGCCGAGGGCGGCGGCAAGGTCACCGACCTGCCCAGCCACACCTTCATTTCCGACGACGGCGACGGCGACGCCAAGTGCCCGACCGAGATCGGCATCACCGACCGCCGCGAGGCCGAGCTGTCGAACCTCGGCTTTCTGCCGCTGTGCCACTACAAGAACACCGACTATGCGGTGTTCTTCGGCGCCCAGTCGGTCCAGGCGCCCAAGAAGTACGACCGCCCCGAAGCCACCGCCAACGCGGCGATCTCGGCGCGCCTGCCCTACATCATGGCCACCAGCCGTTTCGCCCATTACCTGAAGGTGATGGCCCGCGACAAGATCGGCTCGTTCATGGAAGCCGGCGATTGCGAGATGTGGCTCAACCGCTGGATCCAGAACTTCGTCAACCCGATGGAGGGCGCGGGCCAGGAAGCGCGCGCCAAGTACCCGCTGCGCGAGGCGAAGATCGAGGTCAAGGAGATCCCGGGCCGTCCGGGCTCGTACAACGCGGTGGCCTATCTGCGGCCCTGGCTGCAGATGGAAGAGCTGACGACGTCGATGCGCATGGTGGCGCGCATTCCCGAGAAGTCCTGAGGTCCGGCCGCGCCGGTGCCGCCATGCACCCGACGCATCCGCAGCCGCTGCGGGCCCTGGTGCTCGCGGGGCGATTCTTCGGTGCGGGCGAAGGGGCCGCGGGCGTGGCCCGCTTCGTCGCCAGCGGCGATCCGGCCGAGACCCTTGCGCAATGGTTCGGGCACGCGGCGCTCGAGGCCTTGCGCGAGCGGCCGCGAAGCGAGCGTGCGGCCTGGCTGAGGGGCGCGCTCGACCGGGACATCGCGGCGCTGGACGCCATGTTGTCGGCGCAACTCGACACCGTGCTCCAGCACCCGCGGCTCACCCGGCTGGAAGGCTCGTGGCGCGGCCTCGCCTGGCTCGTCGATCGAATTCCCCAGGGTGACCCGCGCCTGCGCCTGAAGCTGCTGAACGCGCGCTGGAGCGAGGTCTGCCGTGACCTGGAGCGGGCACTGGAGTTCGACCAGAGCCACCTGTTCCGCAAGATCCACGACGAGCAGTTCGGCATTGCCGGCGGCGAGCCCTTCGGCCTGATCGTCGGCGATTACGAGGTCCGCCATCGCCCCAGCCGCGACCATCCCACCGACGACGTCGGCGCCCTGCAGCGCCTGGCCGGCGTCGCCGCGGCTTCGTTCGCGCCGACCCTGCTCGGTGCCTCGCCGGCATT
Source organism: Burkholderiaceae bacterium (assembly GCA_016790515.1). Lineage (GTDB taxonomy): Bacteria > Pseudomonadota > Gammaproteobacteria > Burkholderiales > Burkholderiaceae_C > Pseudaquabacterium. The sequence continues at coordinate 132,651 of JAEUOY010000064.1, forward strand.
GCTGGGGTTGGAGAGCTTCGCCGACATGAGCCCGACCTTCGACCCCGCAGACGTCATGAAGGGTTCCGAACTCCAGCGCTGGCGGCAGTCGATGGTGCAGGAAGACCTGCGCTTCGTCGGCATCGCGCTGCCGCGGGTTCTGGGCCGCGCGCCCTGGGCCGACGATGGCTCGCGCTTGGACCGGTTTCGCTACCGCCCATGCATGCCGGGGGCCGCCCAGCGGGTCTGGACCAGCCCGGTCTATGGCTTTGCGGCAGTGGCCCTGCGCGCCTTCGAGCGCTTCGCCTGGCCGGCCTCGGTCCGCGGCGCCGACGTCGCCGAGGAGGCCAGCGGCGGCGTGATCGACGGCCTGCCTGTCGAGCGCTTTGCCTCCGACCGGCCCGGCGAGGTGCCCCGACGCTCGCCGCTGGAACTGGCGTTGACCGATCTGCAGGAGAACCAGGTCCGCGAAGCCGGTCTCATCGCGCTGGCGGCGCTCGACGGACTGCCGGAAGCCTGCTTCGGCGCCATGCCGTCGCTGCACCGGCCGGCGCGCGTGCGAACGCGCGACGCGCAGGCCAACCAGCAGGTCTCGGCGCAGTTCAACACCTTGCTGTGCGTGAGCCGCTTCGCGCATTACGTGAAGATCATGGGCCGTGACATGATCGGCAGCTTCATGGACCCCAACGATGTCGAGTCGAGGCTGCAGAAGTGGCTCGACGCCTTCGTCAGCGGCGGCACCATACTCGACCCGGACATGACCGCGCGCTACCCCTTGCTGGACGCCCGGGTCGAGGTGCGGGAGCGCCGCGGCCACCCGGGCGTCTACAACTGCACCGTGCATCTGCGGCCGCAGCACCAGCTCGACGACGTCGGCGCTTCGTTCCGTCTCGTCACCGAATTCGCACCGCGCCGCGCGGCTGCATGAGCTGACCGCGACCTGCCGCCGGTTTCATCGCCCGACCCACTCCGAGGAACGCCGCCATGACCCCAGGAGATGCTCTTCGCGCCGGTGACCTGGCCGGCGCGCTGGCAGCGGCCACAGCGGCGGTGAAGGCCGCGCCGACCAACGCGGATGCGCGCTGGCTGATGGCCGAGATCCTGCTGGTGACCGGTGACGCCGAGCGTGCCGACCGCATGCTCGACGCCGCCGCGCTGCGGGAGCCCAACCCGGCGGTGCTCGAGTTCCGTCGCCTGCTGCGTGCCGAGGTCACCCGCGGCCAGGTGCTGCGCGAGGGACGTGCCCCGAAGTACCAGGGCGACGACGCCACGCCGGCGCAGCGCGCCGCGCTGCATGCGCGCATGCTGCTGCGCCTGGGCGACGTCGCCGGCGCCACGGCGGCGGCCGACGACGTGGAGGCCCTTCGTGGCGCGGTGCCGGGCCGGCTCGAGGACGCTGCCGGCCGCAGCACGGCCTTCGACGACCTGCGCGACGCCGACGACCTGCTGGCGGCGGAGCTGGAGGTGCTGACGACGGCAGGCGACCACCTGCTGGTGCCGACGTCGCGCGTGCGTTCGCTCGCCTTCGATGCACCGCGGCGCCTGCGCGACCTGGTGTGGCGCCGCTGCAGCATCGACTTGAAGGACGGCACCGAAGGCGTGGTGTTCGTGCCCGCGATCTACCTCGGCGCGACGGCGGAGACCGACAGCGCGCTGCTGCTGGGCCGTGCCACCGAGTGGACCGATCCGGCGCTCGGGCCGGTGCGCGGCCGCGGCCAGCGCATGCTGCTGGTCGGCGACGAGGTGCTGCCGATCACCTCGCTGCACAAGCTGGAGTTCGATTGAACGCCGTGCGCAACGGCGATCGCGCCCCCCAGGGCGTCGGCCGCGATCGCTCGCCGCGGGCGCAGTTGCCGCTGCTGGACCGGTTGATGAACGCGAGCCCGGATGCGACCGAATCGCTCACGCCTTCGGCCGCCGAGGCGCTGGCGCGCCTGCGGGCGGCGGTGTTGCGTGATTTGGAGGCGCTGCTCAATGCCCGCCGCCGGCGCCTGCCGCTGCCGCCGCACTGCGCCGAGCTGGGCAACTCGCTGATGGCCTACGGCATCCCCGACCCGGCGTCGGGCGCCTACCTGGTGCCGGAGGTCCGCGCCGCCCTGGCGGCCGAAGTCGAAGCCACGATCCGGCGTTTCGAGCCGCGCCTGGCCCGCGTGTCGGTCAGTCTGCAGAACGACGGTGATGCCCTCGGCGGCACGCTCAGGCTCCAGGTGAACGCCGTGTTGCGTGCCGAGCCGGTGCCCGAGGCGGTCGGTTTCGAGACCCTGCTGGAGTCCGTGACACGCGATGTCACGGTGCGCGAGAACTGATGGCCGACGACCTGCTGCAGCACTACGACCGCGAACTGGTGGCGATCCGCCGCCTGGCGGGCGAGTTCGCAGCGGCCAACCCCACGGTGGCCGCACGCCTGCGGCTGACCGCCGACACCGTCGACGACCCGCATGTCGAGCGCCTGCTGGAGGGCGTGGCCTTCCTGGCCGCGCGGGTGCAGCAGCGGCTGGACGACGAGGCCCCAGAACTCTACGAAGCCCTGCTCGACCTGCTGTGCCCGCACCTGCTGGCGCCCTTTCCGTCGATGATGACCGTGCGGCTGCAGCCCAAGTCCGAGGCCAAGGGCGCCTCGCGCGTGGCCCGCGGCACGCCGCTGCAGACCCAGGCCGTTCGCGGCGAGGTGCTGCATTACCGGACCTGCCACGAAGCCGTGCTGTGGCCGCTGTCGATCGAGAAGGCGCGACTGAGCGGTCTGCCGCTGCAGGCACCGGTCAATCCCTTCGCGCCGGGCGCCTGCGGCGTGCTGCGACTGCGCCTGGTCACCACGATGCCCGACCTGACGTTCGCCGAGGTCGGACTGGACCGCCTGCGCCTGCACCTGCGCGCGCCGGCGCCGCAGGCCGTCCGCCTGCTCGAACTGCTGTGCACCTCGACGATCTCGATCGGCGTGGCCGACGGCGTGGCTGACCAGCGCCCGACCTGGCTGCCGCGCGAGTCGCTGCAGCAGGTCGGCTTCGCGCCCGACGAGGCCGCGCTGCCATGGCCGCAGCGCGCCTTCGCCGGCCACCGCCTCCTCACCGAGTACTTTGCGTTCCCCGAAGGCCTGCTCTACCTGGAGCTCTCGGGCCTCGAGGTGCGCAGCCTGGTGCAGCGCAGCGGCTCGATGGAGATCTTCGTCTACCTCTCGCGCAGCCTGGTCGATCTGGAGCGCAGCGTCGACGAGGAGCAGTTCGTGCTCGGGGCGACGCCGGCGGTCAACCTGTTCGCGCAGGCGGCCGAACCGATCGCGGTGGACGGCATCCAGTCCGACTGGCGGGTGGTGCCCGACGCGCGCCGGCCGGCGGCGCTGGAGGTCTACGCCGTCGAGCGGGTGCGATTCAGCCGGCCCGATGCACCGCTGCCGCGCGACGTGCCGCACTTCCATCACCTCGAGCACCGGGAGGGCACCGAGTCTGCCGCCGCCGCCGACGCGATGAGCTGGCTCGCGGCGCGGCGGCCCGCCTCCGCCGTGCTGGGCGGCACGGACACCCACCTCGCGCTGCGCGACCCGCAGTTCGACCCGTCGGCCCCGGCCGATGGCGTGCTGAGCGTCGACACGCTGTGCTGCAACCGCGACCTGCCTTCGCTGCTGCCCTTCGGCGGCGGGCAGCCGGCGATGAAGGTGATCGACCCTGCGGCCCCGGCCAGCGGTGTCGAATGCCTTTCGCCGCCCACGCCGACCCTGCGGCCGGCGATGCGCGAGCGCGGCGGCTGGCGCCTGGTGTCGCACCTGGCGCTGAACCACCTCGCGGTGACCGGCGGCAAGGACGCGGCGCGTGCACTGCGCGAGATGCTTCGCCTGCACGACCTGCGCGCCTCGGCGGAGACCGCGCTGGCGCTCGATGGCCTCGTCGCGGTCGAGGCGAGGCCGGGCATCGCACGCTTGCCGGGCATCCGCCCCGGCAACTTCGCGCGCGGCCTGGACGTGACGCTGACCTTCGAACCGCAGGCCTGGGCCGCGGGCGGGCTGTACCTGCTGGCCTCGGTGCTGGAACGCTACCTGGCGCTACAGGTGTCGATCAACGGCTTCGTGCGCACCTCGGTGCAGTTGCGCGGGCGCAGCGGTGTCGTCGCCGCCTGGCCTGCCCGAAGCGGCACCCGGGTGCTGCTGTGAGCGATGCCGCCGCCGAGCCGGCGCGCGGCGAGTCGCCGCCGGCGCCTGCGCCCAGTGCACTCGAACGCCTGCAGCGCGAAGCCTCGCGCTTCAGCCTGGACCAGGCGGCTGCGGTCCTCGCCCCCGGTGCGGACCCGGTGGACATCACCTACCGCACGGTCACGCGCCTGGGCGCGCCGGCCGGCGAAGTGATCAGCGCGGTGCCCGGTTCGGGCGAGCTCGTGACGCCCACCTTTGGCCTCGTCGGTCCCGGCGGGGTACTGCCCCGCCATTACAGCGCCTGGGTCGAGGGCGAAGACCGCCAGCACTCGACGGCCCTGCATGCGTTCCTGGATCTGCTGTCCCGGCGCTTCACCGGCTTGTTCGTGAAGGCCGGTTCGAAGCACCGGCCGGCGCGGAATCCGCGGCACGTCGAAGAGGTTCTGGCCGCGGCCATCGGCCTGGGCACGCCGCACCTGACGCCGGCCCTGGGCACGCCGATCCAGGCCCTGCTGCACCATGCCGGCGGCCTGGCCTGCCGCACGCGCAGCGCCGAACGTCTGCGCGGCATGCTCACCGATGAAACCGGCTACGAGGTGCGCATCACCGAATTCGCGGGCGGCTGGATGCGCCTGCCGCCCGCCGAACAAACCCGGCTCGCGGCTGGCGGCCGCCATTCGCGGCTCGGCATCGATGCCAGCGCGGGCGTGCAGGTCTGGGATCCGTCGGCGCGCTTCGTCGTCAGCCTCGGCCCGATGCCGCTGGACACCTTCCAGAGTCTGTTGCCCGACACCGGGCGCTTTGCCCGCCTGGTCGAGATGACGCGGCTGCAGGTCGGGCTGGAGCAGGAGTTCGTGCTGAACCCGGTGCTCGCGGCTGACGAGGTCCCTGCGCTGCGCCTGCAGGCGCCGCAGCAAGGCCAGGGCGCGCGATTGGGCTGGACGAGTTGGCTGAATGCGCCGCGACCCCGCCGCCAACCGGCCGCCGAGGCCATGCTGCATCCCCGATCCGCCGCGTGAGCGATCGCTGCGATCATCCCACCCGGTCGTGACCCCGCATTGACAGGCCATCGATGATCGACGCCAGCAACTGGTCCCGCGGCTACCCCGTGCACGAACTCTACCCTCCCGCGTGGCATGGTTTCCAGTCGCCATCGCACCTGCGCATGATCTGCGCGATGATGGGCGTGGCCTGGGACGTCGACGAGCGCACGCCGCTGCAGATCGCCGAAGTGGGTTGCGGCACCGGCTACACCGCCCAGCTGCTGGCGGCCGCCAGCCCGAACTGGAACGTCGTCGGCCTCGATTACAACCCGGCCCACATTGCCGAGGCACGCAGCGTGGCCGCGGCGGCAGGCCTGGCGAACCTGCAGTTCATCGAGGTCGACGTGGCCGAGCTCGACGGCACGGCGCTCGAGCAATTGCCCGAGCTCGACCTCGTCACCGCGCACGGCCTGTGGTCGTGGGTCGCGGATCCGGTGCGCGACGGCCTGCTGCGGTTGATCCGCCGCCGGCTCAAGCCGGGTGGACTGGCGATGGTCAGCTACAACGCGCTGCCCGGTTCGGCCGGCAGCCTGGGATTGGCCAGCCTGGTGCGGCGCTCGCTGCAGGCCGGCGCCAGCAACGAGGAGGGCCTGGCCCATGCGGGCCAGCTCGTCAAGCGCCTGGTGGCGGCCGAGCCGGCGCACCTGCCGAAGTCGGCCTGGCGCCAGATGCTCACCGGTGAGCTGCCCGGCGCGCGGCCGGGCTACCTGCTGCACGAATTCTCGACCGCGCACTGGCGGCCGAGCTTCCACGCCGACGTCGCGATGGCGATGGGCACGGCACGTTGCGACTACGTGGGCAGCGCCACGATCGACGAGAACTTCCCGCAGATGTCGCTGTCGCCGGAGCAGCTGCAGCTGTGGGAAGAGGCGCCGGACCCGCTCGCACGCGAGCTGATCTTCGACCTCTGCGTGCCGCGGCCGTTCCGGCGCGACCTCTTCGTGCGTGGTCTGCGCCGCGTTGCGCGTGACGAGGCGGTCGATGCACTGTGGCTCGCCCTGGCCGACCAGACACCTGGCGAGCGGATGCTGCGCACCCAGCTCGGCGAGGCCCGGTTGCCGCAGGCGACCACCGACGCGGCGGTCGAGGCCTTGGCGCGCCGGCCGCAGACGGTCGCGGCGCTGCGCGCGCTCGACGCCTGCAGGAAGGTCACGCCGTCGGAACTGGTGGCCCTGCTGGTCGGGTCCGGCTGCGCAGTGCCGCTCTGGCGCCTGCCGGGCAGCAGCTCGGACGACATGGCCGCGGCGGCCGGGGCGCAAGCCTTCAACGCCGTGTCGGCCGCCCGGATGGCGCACGCAGGCCGCGCGCTCGGCCAGTTCGGGCTTGCCGCGCCGGCTCTCGGCGGCGCCTTGCGCGCGACGTCTCTGGAGCTGGCCGCAGCCCCGCTGCTCGTCGGCCAGTCCCTGGATTCGATCGGCGCCGAGGCGCTGGCGCAGCAGATCGTGCCGCGGGGCGAAGTCCTGGCGCCCGATGTGCTGGAGGGCCTGACCGCCGCACTGCGCGAGGTGCTCGCGAACCGTTGGCCGCTCTGGCGGCGGCTGGGGATCGTTTGATCGGCCGGCTGACGGGCCGCTGCCGCAACCGCAGCGTCCGCTTCGCCGCGCTTCGCCCACCCCTGCGGCAGGCTCGACGCTGAATGGCCGGCCCGACCGACGGCTATCCGACCGATGCGCCGTACCGCATCGCGTTCCAGGCGAGCCAGACCCCCGCGCATCTGGCCCTGGTGTGCGCGACGGCCGGAATGGCCTGGGCGATGCGCGACGACCTGCAGGTGGCCGATCTGGGTTGCGGTCGCGGCTATGTTGCCAACACGCTGGCGGCGGCGAACCCGGAGTGGCGCGTGGTCGGCATCGATCACAGCCCGGTGCAGATCGCCGAAGCCGCGATGACCGCCCGGCGCGCGGGTCTGGACAACGTCGAGTTCATCGAGGCCGATCTGGGCGCGCTGGCCGACGCCGGGATCGCCCGCCTGCCGCAGTTCGACGTGGTGATGCTGCACGGCCTGTGGACCTGGGTGTCCGACGCCGTCCGCGATGGCATCGGGAGGCTGCTGCTGCAGCGGCTTCGGCCCGGCGCGCTGGTCTATGTCGGGTACAACGTGCTGCCGGCCGCGGCTGCCGACTTCGCGCTGCAGCGGCTGTTGCGCCAGCTGGCCGGCCCGCGGCACGACAGCGGCGGCTCGGTCATCGCTGCCGAACGCGCGATGGCGCGATTGCGGGGCCTGGCGGGCAGCTTGCCGCTGCCGCGCACGGCGATGCTCGAGCGCCTGATGAACGATCCGCCGCTGCTGGAGCCGGCCTTCGTGGCCCACGAGTTCCTCACCGATCATTGGCGTCCGGTGTTCCACGAGGAGCTCTGTGCAGCGCTGGCGGCCTGCAAGCTGGACTTCGTCGGCAGCTGCAACCTGTTCGAGTCGCTGCCCGGCCTGTTGGACGACCCGGAGCGCGATCGTCTGCTGCGCGAAGCGGCGCCGGGCCAGGCACGCGAGTTCCTGAAGGACTTGTGCCTGCCCCGCAGCTTTCGCGCCGACGTGTTCGTCCGCGGCGCGCGCGCGGCCGACCCGGTCCGCGCGCTGGACACGATGGTGGTGGCCGCGACCCGCGCGTTGCCCGAGCGCAGCCCGGTGCTCGACACCGGCGTGTCGCGGGCGACCTGGCCTCAGCCGCTCTGGGAGGCGCTGCGGGGGCGGCTTGAACAAGGCCCGTGCGAGGTCGCCGAACTGCGCGCGGTGCGGGCCCGAGACGCGCTGCACCCTGCCGAACTGCTGTCGATGCTCGTCGGGTCCGCCCTGGTGCAGCCCATCTTCCGCGCCACGGCCGCGGGCCCCGCCGCTTCGGCGGCCCGCTTCAACCGGGCGGTGGCGGCACTGCATGCGCAGGGCGGCGACGGGCGCGGCCACTTCGCGTTGGCCGCTCACGCTGCCGCTGGCGGCCTGCCGGCCGATGCGCTCGACCTGGCGCTGGTCTCGGCCTTGTCGGCGGCCGGCCCAGCGTCCGACCCCTCCGCGCTGGCCCTGGCCATTCAGCCGAACGCGACGCCCGGGGAGCGCGAGCTGCTGACGACCCGGGTTGCCGCCCGACTGGCCGAACGGCTGGCGGCATGGCGGCGCTTCGGCATTCTCTGACCCGCGGCCCCACCGTCCAGCGGCCCGACCGGCCGTCGCTCAGGACTGGTCGGGCCGCATTCCCAGGCGTGCCAGCATCCCGTTGCGCACCTCGGCATCGGGCAGCACCTCGGCCAGCAGTTCGGTCAGGCTCATGCGGCCGCGGCGAACCGCCTCTTCCAGCGTGTAGGCCAGCGGCGAATGCGGCTCGGTGCGCCTGAAGAAGTCCGCGATGCGGTCGAGTTCAAGCAGCGCGCCTTCGCGCGTCAGCGCGCCGGCGCCGGGTGCCGCCGCGCCCGCGGGCGCGACGCCGGCCGCCACGCCGACATTGGCCGGGGGCTCGGGCGCGGCCGCCGCTTCGCCGGGCACGCCGCCCAGCTGGGTGACCACCTGCAGCATGCGATCGAGCAGTTCGCGCACCTTGCGCAGCGAGGGCGCGGCGTCGCCGAAGTGCCTGGCCAGGGAATCGTCGAGCACCCGCCAGGCCTCGACGGCTGCGACGAGCTCATGGCCGCGGCCGACGAGGAAGGCGCGGTCCAGCCGGGCCTCGGCCGCCAGCGTGTTCAGTTCGGGCGTGCCGGTCGCATAGCGCGCGTTGCGCCGCTCCTCGTCCAGGGCCGCCACGCGTTCGGCCTGTTCCCACTGGTACAGGCCGACGCCGCTGCCGTCGGCGCGCCGGAACAGCGGCAGGCGGCGCAGCGGCTGCATGATGGTACCGTCGGCGTTGCCGCCCGAGAGGCCTTCGATCGGGGTGCTGCGGGCCTCCAGGCCGTCTTCGTCGGGCAGCGGGAACACGGCCTCCCAGAAGCCGTCGCACAGCCCGGCAATCAGTCGCGCACCTTCGGTCAGCCCTTGCAGGCCGTCGCGCCGCACCAGGGCCTCGGTCATCCAGGCGGCGATCTCCAGGTCCTTGGTCTGGGTGGCCAGCGCCACCTCGCCCACTGCCAGCACATCGCGCCAGCCTGCGGCATCGGGCGACTCGGCGTCGCCATCGGCGTCGCGCAGGCGCTCCTCGGCGCGCGCCGCGCCGCGGGCGTCGCGCAGGCGCTGGTAGGGCGACGAGGCCGAGAAGTCGCTGCGCAGATCCACGCCCGCGCCTTGTTCGCCCGTGTCCAGGGGCGCCAGCAGTGCTTCGACATCCATGAAAACCCCTTCCTCGAGATGAGCTAGGTTTCAGCATCAATCCTTTGGCGCGGCGCTACGCTTGCGCTATAAAGCCCCGGGGAAGGATGCCTGGGCCCCGTCCGCACGATCGAGTGCTCGAACCCCGGAGTGGATGAGCGATGGTAGCGGTAGACCTCAAATCTCTGGTCGGGCGACTCACCGAGCCGGCGCGACGCCAGCTCGAGGCCGCTGCCGGCCTCACCCTCTCGCGCAGCCATTACAACGTCGAGATCGAGCATCTGTTGCTCAAGCTGGTCGAGGCGTCGGGCAGCGACATCTCCTGCATGCTGCGCAAGCAAGGCGTCGACGCGGGACGCGTCGGCGCCGAACTGAACCGCGCGCTGGACAAGCTGCGCACCGGCAACGCCCGCGCGCCTTCGCTGTCGCCCGACATCGTGTCGTGGCTGCGCGAGGCCTGGCTCATCGCGTCGCTCGAAGCCGGTGTCGGCCGCATCCGCAGCGGCCACATGCTGGTCGCGCTGCTGGCCGACGAATCGCTGGCGCGCACGGTGCAGGGCAGCTGCCCGACGCTGATGGCGCTGCCGGTGGCGACGGTGCGCGCCAACCTGAACGATCTGGCTGCCGGCAGCGACGAGGCCGCGCCGATCCAGGATGCCGCTGCGGCCGCTGCGGCGGGCGACGCCGCCGGCGGCGGCGCGCCGCGCGCCGGCGGTCCGCTCGATCAGTTCTGCACCGACCTCACGGCGCAGGCCCGCGCCGGCAAGATCGATCCGATCCTCGGGCGCGACGCCGAGATCCGCCAGATGGTCGACATCCTGACGCGGCGGCGGCAGAACAACCCCATCCTCACCGGCGAGCCCGGCGTCGGCAAGACCGCGGTGGTCGAAGGCCTGGCGCTGCGCGTCGCGGCCGGCGATGTGCCTGCGGCGCTGAAGGCCGTGAAGCTGCTCTCGCTCGACCTCGGCCTGCTGCAGGCCGGCGCAGGCGTGAAGGGCGAGTTCGAGAACCGCCTCAAGGGGGTGATCGACGCGGTGAAGTCCTCGCCGACGCCGATCGTCATGTTCATCGACGAGGCCCACACCTTGATCGGTGCCGGCGGCCAGGCCGGGCAGAACGACGCCGCCAACCTGCTCAAGCCCGCGCTCGCACGCGGCGAACTGCGCTGCGTGGCCGCCACGACCTGGGCGGAGTACAAGAAGTACTTCGAGAAGGATGCCGCGCTGACCCGCCGCTTCCAGGTCGTCAAGGTCGAGGAGCCGTCCGAGGCCCTCGCGGCGGCGATGCTGCGCGGCCTGGTCGGCACGCTCGAGAAGCACCATGGCGTGCGCATCCTCGACGAGGCGGTGGAGGACGCGGTCAAGCTCTCGGCGCGCTTCATCCCGTCGCGCCAGTTGCCGGACAAGGGCGTGTCGCTGCTCGACACCGCCTGCGCCCGGGTGGCGATGAGCCAGGCCGCGGTGCCGGCGCCGGTCGAGGATCGCACCCGTCGCCTGGCGCTGGTCGCCACCGAGCTGGCCGCGCTGGAGCGTGAGGCGGCCACCGGCACCGATCATGAGGAGCGCCGCAAGGCCCTGCTCGCCGAGCAGGCCGAGGCCCAAGCCGAACTGGACGCCTTGAACGCGCGCTGGGAGCAGGAGAAGGAACTCGTCGGCCGCATCCGCGACCTGCGCCTGCGCGCGGAGACGGCCTCGCTGAGTCTGGCGCCGGCGCCTGCCGGGGGCCCTGCCGCGCCCGAGGCAGACCTGCCCGCCCTGCAGGCCGAGCTCGCGCAGGCCATGGCAGCGCTGCACGAACTGCAGGGCGACGAGCCGCTGGTGCATCCGGTCGTCGATGGCCAGGCGGTGGCCGAAGTGGTCGCCACCTGGACCGGCATCCCGGTCGGCAGCATGGTCGCCGACGAGATCAGGACCGTGCTGGACTTGAAGGGACAGTTGATGCAGCGCGTGGTCGGCCAGGACCACGCGCTCGACGCCATCGCCCAGGCCATCCGCACCAGCCGTGCCGGCTTGACCGACCCGCGCAAGCCGATCGGCGTGTTCCTGATGGCCGGCACCTCGGGCGTGGGCAAGACCGAGACGGCGCTGGCCGTCGCCGAACTGCTGTACGGCGGCGAGCAGAACCTCACCGTCCTCAACATGAGCGAGTTCAAGGAGGAGCACAAGGTCTCGCTGCTGATGGGCTCGCCGCCCGGCTACGTCGGCTACGGCGAAGGCGGCGTGCTCACCGAGGCCGTCCGGCGGCGCCCCTACTCGGTGGTGCTGCTCGACGAGATGGAGAAGGCGCATCCCGGCGTGCAGGATGTCTTCTACCAGGTGTTCGACAAGGGCCAGATGAAGGACGGCGAGGGTCGCGACATCGACTTCCGCAACTGCGTCATCATCATGACCAGCAATGCCGGCACCGACACCATCGCCAGGCTGTGTGCCGACCCCGAGCTGACGCCCGAGCCCGAGCAGTTGCGCGAGGCGCTGCAGCCCGACCTGCTGAAGGTGTTCAAGCCGGCCTTCCTGGGCCGCTGCAACGTCGTCATCTACTACCCCTTGCGCGACGAGATCCTGCGCCGCATCTGCCTGCTCAAGCTGCGCAGCATCGGCCGCCGCGTGCTGGAGAACTACGGCACGCCGTTCACCTTCGACGACAGCGTGCCCGAATCGATCGTCGCGCGCTGCCGCGAGGTGGAGTCCGGTGCGCGCAACATCGACAACATCATCAGCCGCACCTTGCTGCCCGAACTGTCGGCGCAGTTGTTGACGCGCATGGCCACCGGCGCCAAGATCGCTCGCGTTCACGTGGGCATCGATGCATCGTCCGGCGGCCTGCTGTACGACCTCGGTTGAACGCCCCGCGGCCGAGACTGCGATCAGGGGGGCATTGGTAGAAAGAGGAAAGGCTCGGAAGACCATGGCAATCTTCATGAAGTACGGCGATTTGAAGGGCGAGGTCACGGCAACGACGCACAAGGACTGGATCGAGATCCATTCGCTGCAGTGGGGCGTCGGGCGCGGCATCAGCCACGGCGTGGGAGGTGCGTCCAAGCGTGAGGCCTCGGCACCCAGCGTGTCGGAAGTGACGGTGACCAAGTCCTTCGACGGCGCCTCACCGCTGCTGTTGAAGGAATCGCTGGGCGGCAAGGCCTCGGTGGTGAAGCTGGAACTGACGCAGACCGACGACAAGGGCTCGCACGTCGCCTACCAGAAGTACATCCTGACCGACACGCTGGTCAGCGGCTACAGCATCAGCTCGGGCGGCGACCGACCTTCGGAGTCCTTGTCGCTGAACTTCTCCAAGGTCGACAGCGAGTACCTGAAGATCGACGACAAGTTCAAGTCCGTGACCACCGGCCATGTCATCTACGACCTCTCGCAGGCCAAGCTGACCTGAGCGGGGCGGCCCGCATGAGTTCGATCGTCGGGGCCGACCCGACCGCCGCCCCGGAAGTTCGCCGCTTCGGCGGGTCCGTGGCCGGCGCCGCGACGAGCGCCCTTTGCGGCAGCGCTGCAGGAAACATGGCTCGGTATGGCTGACACCCGCCTGCTCTCGATCACGTCCACGCTGGGGCAGGGCGCGCTGATCGCGACCCGGCTTTCGGTCGTCGAGAGCCTGGGCGAGCCCTATGCGATCGATGTCGAGGTGCTGGGCGCGGACGCAGCGATGAAGCCGCAGGACCTGCTGACCAAGCCGATCACGGTCACGATCGTGCAACCGCTGCAGGGCAGCCCCGTGACCCGGCACTTTCATGGGCTGGTGGTCGAGTGGCAGCGCCTGGGGCCCGGCGCCGCCGGGCGGACGGCCTACCGGCTGACGGCCGTTCCAGGTCTGTGGCGCCTGGGATTGCGCCAGAACTGCCGCATCTTCCAGGACAAGACGGCCCGGCAGATCGTCGATGCGGTGCTGGCCGAGCACGAGCAGCCGGCGCCCAGTTGGGGCATCGTGCCGGCGTTGAATCCGATTCCCTACTGCACCCAGTTCAACGAGACCGACCTGGCCTTCGTCTCGCGCCTGCTCGAGGAACACGGGCTGACCTACTACTTCACGCACGCTGCCTCGAGCCATGTCCTGCACATCAGTGCCACGGCGCCGGGCTTCCCGACCTTCGAGGGCGGCGACGTGACCGTCGTCCACGGCTCGGAAGCGGCGGGGGAGCTGAGCAGCTGGCGCCGCGTCAACCAGGCTCGCTCGGCCGCCGTCGAGCTCGAGGACATGGACACCGAGCGCAGCAAGCCCAGCGTGGTGTTGACCAAAAGCAGCCAGAGCCGTGCCTACGCCGGCGAACCATCGATGTGGGGGGCCGGCAAGGTGCAGCACTGGCCGGGCGGCATGGCCACCCGGCCCGGGCTCGATCCGGCGGCCGTCGCGATGGGCGCGATCGAGTCGGCGTCGGAACAATACGAAGGCCAGGCGCTGGACCCGCGCTTCGCCGCCGGCGTGCGCGTGGGCGTCGGCGTTCGCGACGAAGGCGGCGCCGAGACCAAGCAGCAGTATGTCGTCACCGCCGTCCGGCACCAGGCCCGCGATGCGTCCGGGCTGGTCGCCGGCGCCGGCGGGACCGAGCACTACGCCGGCACGCTGCAGCTGGTGTCGAGCCAGCGCACCTGGATGCCCGAGCCGCGCCACCCGAGGCCGGTGATGAGCGGGGTCTACTCGGCCAAGGTGACCGGCCCCGGCGGCGAGCAGATCCATGTCGACGAGTTCGGCCGCATCAAGCTGAAGTTCCGCTGGGACACCGCAGGGCCCGACACCGATTCGTCGTCCTGCTGGGTGCGTGTGGCCCAGGCGGCCGCCGGTGCCTGGGGCGGCGCCTGGTTCCTGCCGCGGGTGGGTGACGAGGTCCTGGTATCGTTCCTCGACGGCGACCCCGACCGGCCGGTCGTCATCGGCTCGGTCTACGGCAAGGATGCCAAGCCGCCGTTTGCGCCCGGCAGCCATCGTTCGCAGAGCGGCATCTCGACGCAGAGCTACAAGTCCAACAGCGCCAACGACGCCAACGTGCTGCGCTTCGAGGACAAGAAGGGCGCCGAGGAGATCCTGCTGCATGCCCAGAAGAACCTCAGGATCGAGGTCGAGAGCGACGAGACGCACTCGGTCGATCACGACCAGACCGAGACCATCAAGAACTCGCGCACCACGACGGTCCAGGACGCCGACGACAAGCTGACCTTGACCAAGGGCAACCGCAAGGTCGAGATCAAGATGGGCAACGACGATCTCGCTCTCAAGATGGGCGACCTGACCATGAAATGCGACCTGGGCAGCGTGATGATCGAGGCGATGCAGAAGATCACGCTCAAGGTCGGTCAGAACTCTCTGGTCATCGACCAGATGGGCATCACCGCCAAGGGCCTGATGATCAGTTCCGAGGCCCAGGTCCAGAACAAGGTGGCGGCGCCGATCGTGCAGGTTGCTGCCGACGGCATGGCCATCGTGAAGGGCGGCGTGGTGATGCTCAACTGACCATGGCCGCGACCCTGCCCAAGCTCGCCACCCCGCTGGCGCCGTTGTTGCCAAGGCTGGATCTGTCGCCCGAAGCGGCGCAGGCCGTGGCAGGCGTTCCGACCGCGGCCGAGGCCTTGCTGCGGCTGGAGGCCGGTGGCTATTGCATCGAAGCGGTGCGGCTCACCGCGCACGCGCTGCCCAAGCGCGAGGCGGTCTGGTGGGCCTGCATGTGCGCTGCGGCCGTTCCCGACCCGGCGCTGGCGCCGGCCGATGTGTCCGCGCGGTCCTCGGCCGAGGCCTGGGTGCGCCAGCCCGGCGACGATGCGCTGCGCCGCAAGGCCTGGGATGCCGCGCAGGCGACGGGCTTCAAGACACCGGAAGCCTGGGCTGCGGTCGGGGCCTTCTGGAGCGGCGGCAGCATCGCGCCAGCCGGCCAGCCGGCGGTGCCGCCGGCCGAAGACCTCACCGGCCGGGCGGTCGGCGGCGCGGTGATGCTGGCTTCGGTGCGCGGCCGCCCCGAGCGCGCCGAGGCGCGTCTGCTCCGCTTTCTCGGCGCGGCGCGCGACATCGCGGCCGGCGGTGCGGGCCGGCTGCCCGTCGAGGCTGACTGACATGCCCGGCATGCCTGCAGCCCGCCTCGGCGACATGCATGTGTGCCCGATGGTCACGCCGGGACTGCCGCCGATCCCGCACGTCGGGGGACCGATCCTGATGGGAGCCCCGACCGTGCTGACGGGCGGCATGCCGCAGGCGCGCCTGACCGATCCCTGCCTTTGCGTGGGCCCACCCGACATGATCGCCAAAGGCAGTGCCACCGTCTTTGCCGCCAAGCTGCCGGCCGCCCGGATCGGCGACCTGTGCGGCCATGGCGGCAGCGTCGTGATGGGCTTCCCGACCGTGCTCATCGGGGGCTGACGTGAGCCTCGATGCGCTTCTGTGCCGCGTCGTATCGCGGCGTTCGGCGATCCGGTTTCATCGCTCCCGTTGCCCATGACGACCATCGCCTTGTCCATCGTTCGCAGTCCCGAACCCGGACCGGTCGACCGGTTCCAGGCGCAGGGCCCCGAGGTGACGGTGGGCCGTGACCCCGACAAATGCGACTGGGTCCTGCCCGATCCGCGGCGCAACCTGTCGCGGACCCATTTCCGGCTGGAGCAGCTGGCCGGGGCCTGGCAGGTGCGCGACCTGTCGGCCAACGGCACCTTCCTCAACGAGGAACCCGAACCCATCGGCCGCGAATGCCTGCGCATGCTGCGGCGTGGCGACCGCCTGCGTCTGGGTGACTACGAGATCGAGGTGATCCTGCTGCCGGAGGGCGCGCCTGCAGCCCATGGCACCTACCAGCCGCCCGACCGGCTCGACGGGATCCCGCGTGCAGGCAGTTTCGCCGGCGTGCGGCTCCCCGGCCTCGACGATCCGTCGCCGCCCGGGGTGTTTGCGCCGATGGACGCACGAGCGCCGCGGCCGGATGCGTCGCCGTTCGGGGCCATGCCCGATCATTCCCCGGCGACCAGCGACGCGTTCAGGCCGCCGCCGGCAGTGGCGCCGGCCGGCGATGCGGCAGCAGCCCCCGACGACTGGTTTCGCTCGATGCTGATGCCGTCGGCCAGGCGGCCGGCGCCACCGCCGCCCGCCGCGGACCCGTCGACCTTCGAGCCCACCGCCCGCGCGCCGCTGGGACCCGCACCCGGCGCGGCGGTCGAGGCACCGGCGGCCTGGGGCCGGGCCCGGGTCGTGCCCGAAACGCCGCCGGGGCCGGTCGACGTGCCGCTCCAGGTTGTGCCTCCCGCGGCGCCGACGCAGCCGTTGCCGGGATCGACGCTGACCGCGCTGACGATGCTGATGGCGGCGGCAGGACTGGCGGCCGACAGCCTGCCGCGCGCCGCGCAGGATCCGGACAAGGTGCTGCGCCAGGCCGGCGCGTTGCTGCAGGCCTCGATCGCGGGATTGCGCGCGCTGCTGATCGCCCGCAGCCTGGTCAAGCGCGAGTTCCGCATCGAGCAGACCGTGCTGCGACCGAAGGAGAACAACCCGCTGAAGTTCGCGTCCTCCGATGAACAGGCGCTGGCCGCGCTGCTCGATCCGCGTGCCGAAGGCCTGCAGGCGGTCCAGCAGACGATCGGCGACCTGACCGAGCACGAAGTGGCCGTGATGTCGGCCACCCAGGCCGCGGCGCGGGCGATGCTGGAGGGCCTGTCGCCGGCGGCGCTCGAGGCCGAGGATCCCGGCGGCGGCATGCTGCCCGGCGCGACGGAAAAGCGGCTGTGGGCGGCCTACAAGCGCCGGCATGCGATGCTGCTCGCGCAATTGGAGGATGATTTCGACAGTGCTTTCGGCACCGCCTTTGCACGCGCCTATGAACAGGCGGTCAACTCGGGCGGCCAGCGCTGAAGCCGGCGGCCGGGCCGGCCGGCAGGACGATCCGGCCGCCGGGTCCGTGCTTCGTCATTCCCGCCGGCCACACGGCGCCCACCGCAGCAAGGAACCGAATGTTTTGGCATGACAAGGTGGTCTGGCAGGAGGGCATGTTCCTGCGCGCCCAGCACTTCCAACAGCAGGACCGCCACGCGGCGCGGCTGCTGCAGGCGCGCGCCGAGCCGCTGCGCCCCCACCCCTGGGGCCTGACCGAACTGGCGATCGACCGCGACCTGCTCGCCGCCGGCCGCTTCGCGCTGTCCGCCGCGTCCGGTGTGCTGGAGGACGGCACGCCGTTCTCGATTCCCGGCGGCGCCGATGCGCCCGTTCCGCTCGAACTGCCCGAAGGCACGCGCAACGCCGTGGTCTACCTGGCGCTGGCGCTGCAGCAGGACGGCAACCATGAGGTCACCGCCGGGGAGGGCGGGCCCGACGACCTTCGTGCACGCTTCACGCTGCACACCTTCCAGGCCCACGACACGCACTCCGACAGCACGATGCCGGCCGACGTCGCCATCGGACGCCTGCGCCTGCGCTTCCTGCTGGACGGCGGCGAGCTCGCCGGCTACACCCGCCTGGGGCTGGCACGCATCGTCGAGGTGCAGGCCGACCGCCGCGTGCAGCTCGACGAGCGCTACATCCCGCCCTGCCTGCGCGTCTCGGTCTCCAGCGTGCTGGGCAACCTGACGGCCGAACTGGTGGGCATGCTCGGTCAGCGCGCCGAGGTGCTGGCCGCGCGGCTGGGCCAGCCCGGCGCCCGCGGCGTCGCCGACGTCTCGGACTTCCTGCTGCTGCAGGCCGTGAACCGCTGGCAGCCCTTGTTGGCGCATTGGGCCGACTCGGGCAACGTGCATCCCGAATCGCTGTTCGCCACCCTGGTGCAGGTGGCCGGTGAACTGGCGACCTTCACCGCGCCGGACAAGCGGGCCTCCAGCTACCCTGCCTACCGCCACGACGACCTGCAGCGCAGCTTCGCGCCGGTCGTCGCCGACCTGCGCCGCTCGCTGTCCACCGTGCTCGAGACCAATGCGGTGGCGATCCCGATCCAGGAGCCGCGCTACGGCTTCCGGGTTGCCGCGCTGACCGACCGCAACCTGCTGCGCTGCCGCTTCGTGCTTGCCGTGGCGGCCGACATCCCGGGCGAACAGCTGCGGCGGCTGTTCCCGCAGCGGGTGAAGATCGGCGCCGTCGAGCAGATCAAGCAGCTGGTGAACGTCGCGCTCGAAGGCATCGCGATCATGGCCCTGCCGGTCGCGCCGAGGCAGATCCCGTTCCGTTCCGGGGCCGCGTACTTCGAGCTCGACCGCGGCAGCCCGCATTGGCAGAACATGAAGACCTCGGGCGGCTTCGGCATCCATGTATCGGACGAGTTCCCGAACCTCATGCTCGAACTCTGGGCCATCCGCGAATGAACGACAACCCGTTCAGTGAACCCGAGGACAACGAACGAACGGTGCTGCGGCTGCCCGGCGGCGCCCCGGCCGGGGCGGCTCCTGCCCGTGCACCCTCGACCGCTGCGGCGCCGTCGGTCGACGTCGCGGCCGCCGCCGCGGCGCCGCGACTGGCCGGCGAGGCCGAGGCCCTGCCCAAGGTGGGCCGCAGCCCGATGGCCGGCGCCGCGGCGCCGCTGCTCGATCTGCTGGCACGCATCGGCGCCCGGAACGGCCCGGTGGGCAACGCCGAAGTGCTGCGCGACCGCGCGATGCAGGCGCTGGACGCCTTCGAGGCCGAGTGCCGCGCCGCCAATGTCCCGGCCGACCAGTTGCGCGCCGCGCACTACGCGCTGTGTGCGGCACTGGACGACACCGCATTGGCCACGCCCTGGGGCCAGGCCAGCAGCTGGTCGCAGCGCTCGCTGAGCTCCACCTACCACCAGGACCTGCGCAGCGGCGAGCGCTTCTTCGACATGCTCGCCGGCCTGCAGAAGGATCCCGGCCGCTACCTGAGCGCGCTGGAGGTCTGCTACCTGTGCCTGTCGCTCGGGTTCCGCGGCCGCTACCGGCTCGACCCCCGCGGCACGGCCGAGATCGAGCGCATTCGCGACGGCCTCTACCAGCTGCTGTCGCGCGCCAACGGCCCCTGGGAGCGCGAGCTTTCGCCGCAGTGGCGCGGTGTCGATGCGCCGCACCGCGGCCCGGGCCGCCAGGTGCCGGCGTGGGTGATGCTCGTCGTCGCGGTGTCGGTGCTGGCGCTCGCCTATGCCGCCGTCCTCGGCCTCGCCAGTTCGCGCGGCGACGCGCTGCAGGCCCGCCTCGGCCAGCTGCCGCCCGCCCAGGCGCCGGCGATCGAGCGCAGCGTCGCGCCGGTGGCACCTGCCGCCGTGCCGCTGGCCGCGAACGATGTCGTCGAGCGCTTTCGCAAGTTCCTTGCCGCCGAGATCGCCGCCGGTCAGGTGGTGGTCCAGGGTGACGCCCAGCGGCTGATGGTCCGCGTGATGTCGCGCGGCATGTTCGAGTCGGGCAGCGCCGAGATCCAGCGGCCCTTCGTCGACCTGCTCGGGCGCATCGGCCAGGGCCTGCGCGCCGAGCCCGGGCGGGTGCAGGTGCTGGGCCACTCCGACAACCAGCCGATCCGCACGGTGCAGTTTCCGTCCAACTTCGAACTCTCGGCGGCGCGTGCCGAGGCCGCCCGGCGCGTGCTGGCCGGCGCCGCCGGGCAGAGCGAGCGTTTCAGCGCCGTCGGTCGGGCCGACACCGAACCGCTGGCGCCGAACAACACGCTGCCGGGGCGCGAGGCCAACCGCCGCATCGAGATCGTGCTGTCGCGCGGGGAAGCCCGATGAAGGCGCTCCTCGCGGCCGTGCGCACCGTGCCCGGCATCGCCGGCCTGATCGCTGCGCTGCTGCTCGCCGCGGTGGTCTGGTTCTTCGCGCCGGCGCTCGTCGGCGTCGGCGCCTGGTGGGCCCTGCTGCCGTTGGCCGCGCTGCCGGTGCTGGTCTGGGCCGGCGCCGTCGTCTGGATGGCCCGCCGCGCGCAAAGCCGCGATGCCGCGCTGGTGGCCGGCGCGACGCAGGTCGACGAGCGCGCCGCCAAGGCGCAGGCCGCCGCCGAAGCGACCCAGGACGAGGAAGCTGCCGTCGCCGCACGATTGGCCGATGCCTTGCGCACGCTGAAGGCGGCCGGCGGCGACGGGCCCGGCAGGGGCGGCTACCTCTACGAGCGCCCGTGGTACGTGCTGATCGGCCCGCCCGGCTCGGGCAAGACGACCGCGATCCGCAACTCGGGCCTGAACTTCCCGCTCGCCGAGGGCCGGGTCTCGGGCGTCGGCGGCACCCGCCACTGCGACTGGTGGATTGCCGAGCAGGCGGTGCTGATCGACACCGCCGGCCGCTACACCACGCAGGACAGCGACGCGCGGATCGACAAGGCCGGCTGGGAGCGCTTCCTCGACCTGCTCAGGCGCGAGCGCCCGCGACAGCCGCTGAACGGCATCGTCGTGGCCTTCGGCGTCGACCTGCTGTGCCAGCTCGACGCCGCGGGCCGCGAGCAGCATGCGAGCGCGGTGCGCCAGCGGGTGCGCGAACTCGAACAGCGCCTGGGCCAGCGCCTGCCGGTGTACCTGCTGGTGAGCAAGGCCGACCTGGTGGCCGGCTTCACCGAATTCTTCGACGACCTCGTCGCCGAGACGCGGCGTCAGGTGTGGGGCGTGACCTTCGCGCCGGAGTACAGCCCCGAGGGCGCGGCAGCAGGGCTCCGTGCCCAGTTCAACGCCCTGGCGCGCCGCCTGCAGGACCGCCTGCTCGAACGCCTGCAGGCCGAACGCGGTGCCGAGCAGCGGGCCGCGATCGCCGGATTCCCCGGCCAGTTCGCCTCGCTGGAAGAGCCGATCGCCGCCTTCGTGCAGGCCGCGTTCGGCGGCTCCAGGCTCGATCCCGCGCCCTACCTGCGCGGCGTCTACTTCACCTCGGGAACGCAGGAAGGCACGCCGATCGACCGCCTCACCGGGGCCTTGTCGCGCGTCTTCGGCCTGGAGGCCCGACGCCCCGCCACGCAGTCGGCGCAGAAGGGCCGCAGCTACTTCCTCGGACGGCTGCTGCTGGACCTGGTGTTCAACGAAGCGCGGCTCGCGGTGCGTGACCGCGGCAGCGAACAGCGCCGCCGGCTGGTGTCGGTCGGCGTGGCCGCCGCGTCGGCCCTCATGCTGCTGGGCGGCGTCGCCTGGGGCTGGCATGCCGTGAGCCGCGAGAGCGACCGTGCCGGTCGCTTGTCCGCCGCCGCCGAGGCCGCCGAGCAGGCCGCGCAGCAGCTGGCCAAGGCGCAGCCGCTGGAGCGCGTCCGGCCTGTCGATGACCCGGCTGCCGTCCTGCCCTACCTCGATCGCGCGCGGCTGCTGGCCGAGGCGGCGCGCGGCAGCGGCGGTGCCCTGGGCATCAGCCAGGAGGCCAAGCTGGTCGGCGCCTCCGGCGTGGCCTACCAGCACGCGATCGAGCGGGTCTGGCTGCCGCGGCTGCTGGCCCGGCTGGAGGGCCAGATCCGGGGCCGGATGCAGCAACCCGCCTACCTGTACCTGGCCACCCGCATCTACCTGATGCTCGGCCGCCAGGGGCCGATGGACGCTGCGCTGATCCAGGAGTGGATGAGTGCCGATTGGGAGCAGGCCTACCCCGGCGCGGTGAACGCCGCCGCGCGCGAGCGGATGGCCCAGCATCTGCAATCGCTGCTCGGAGGCGACTTTGCCCGCTACGACGTCGACGGCGCGCTCGTCGACAGCGCCCGGCGCGTGTTCTCGCGCCTGCCGATGGACGAGCGCATCTATGCGCGGCTGCGTTCCACCGCCACCGACGCCGCGCCGTGGAAGCCGGCCGATTCGCTGGGCCCGTCGGGCCAGCGCCTGTTCGCGCTGCACGACGGCCGGCCGCTGACCCAGGCGCAGGTGCCGGGGCTGTTCACGGTGGCGGGGCTGCACCGCAGCTTCCTGCCGCAGCTGCCCCGCGCCATCAAGGACGCTGCGGCCGAGAGCTGGGTGCTGGGCCCCGCGGCGGCTGCGCTGGTGGCCGATCCGGTGCAGCTCGAGTCGGCGGTGATGCGCCGCTATGCCCAGGACTATGTCGCCGAGTGGCAGAAGATGCTCGACAACCTGGGCCTGGTGCCGCTGACCACGCCGGTGCAGGCCGCCGATGCCCTGAACCTGCTGGGCGCGCCGAACTCGCCGCTGCGCGACCTGCTGCGCGACATCGCGCGTCAGCTCACGCCGGGCACGCCGCCGGCTGCCGCGGCCGCTGCCGCGGCAGCCGGCGCGGTGGCCTCCGCGGCTGCAGCGGCGGTGCCCGCGGCTGCGGCTTCGGCAGCGGGCAGCCGCGTCGCCGAAGTGATCGGCCCGAGGCCGGCGTCGAATCCGGCGGCGGTGGTCGCCGAGGTCGTCGACGCCAGGTTCCGCGCCTTGCGCGAAGCCTCGGGCCCGGCGCTGGACCCGGTGATCGCCGCCCTGAACGAGCTGTATGCACAGGTGTCGCGAGTGGCCAATGCAGCGCCCGGCAGCGCCCCGCCGCCCGCGGCCGCGGGCCTCGACCCCGGGCAGCGGCTGGCCGCCGAGGCGCAGCGCGCGCCGGAACCCCTGGCGCGCTGGCTGAAGTCGCTGAACCAGTCGTCGACCAGCGTGCGCCTGGGCGGTGCCGTCAGCACGCTGGCGGCCGCCGCGGGGCAGCAGCTCAAGCCCTTCTGCCAGAACCTGGAGGCGCGGTTCCCGTTCAACCGCGCGTCCACGGCGCCGGACATGCCGATCGGTGACTTCGCACGCCTGTTCGGCCCCGGCGGTGCGCTGGATCAGTACTTCAACCAGAACCTGCGCGAGTTGGTCGACACCAGCCAGCGCGTCTGGCGCCCGGTGTCGGTGGCCGGCGCGCCGGCGCCGGTCTCGGCCGCCGACGTGGCGCAGTTCCAGCGCGCGGCGGTCATCCGCAACGCCTTTTTCCCGGTGGCCCAGCCCGGCGCGGCGCCGGGCGGCGCGCTGCGTTTCGACCTCGTTCCGATCGGCGGCACCGGCGCGGTGCTGACGGTGGACAGCGGGCCGCCCGTCGTGCTGCCGACCGGCAATGCGCTGCCCGGCCGGCCGGTCGTGCTGCAATGGCCCGCGCCGGGGCGCATCTCGCTGGCCTTCGACGGCGAGCCGGCGGCGATGGCGCTGGTCAACGACGGCCCCTGGGCGGCACTGCGCTTCGTGATGCGCGGCCGGCTGCAGCCCACCAACGTGCCCGACCACCTGCGTCTGACGCTGCAGTTCGGCGCCAAGGTCGCCGAGTTCGAACTGCACACGAACTCGATCGTCCACCCGTTTCTGCTGCCGGAACTGGCCGAGTTCCGCTGCCCCCGCCTCGGGCCGTAGCCCACCCGCCATGACCGGCGTCTACGGCAAGCTCCCCGGCTACGGCGACTTCGTGCGGCGCGGCCTGCCACAGAGCTTCCTCGGCCCCTGGGACGCCTGGTTGCAGGCGGGCGTCGGGGCCGCGCTGGCCGCGCTGGGCGACGCCTTCGCTGCGAGCTGGGCGGCCGCCCCGAGCTGGCGCTTCCACCTGCCGGCCGGGGCCTGCGGATCGTCCGAGGTCGTCGGGGTGCTGCTGCCCAGCGCCGACGCCGTCGGCCGCGAGTTTCCGCTCACCTTGGCGGCCTTGCTGCCCGAGGAGGGTGGCCGTCCGGCCGAGCATTGGTTCGACACGCTCGAGCGTGCCGGCCGCGCCGCGCGCGACCAGCGCCACTCGGTGGACGAACTCGTCGCCCGCCTGCCCGAAGCGAGCGCCGACGTGATCACCATCGTGCCGGGGGCGTTCTCGGCGATGGGCTGGTGGACCACCGACGGCCGCCAATGGCCGCTCGCCACGCTGCCCACGCCGCGCCAGTTCGTCGACCTGTTGCGCGGGCAGGTGGGCGCTGCTGCGCTGACGGTGCAGGCCGTCACCCACCGCGGCACCGTGCGCAGCAAGAACGAAGATGCCTACGTCGATCGCAGCGACATCGGGCTGTGGGCGGTGGCCGATGGTGCCGGCGGTCATGGCGCCGGCGACGTGGCTTCGGCTGCGGTGGCCGAGGCGCTCGAGGCCTTGCCGGCGGGGCTGTCTGCCGCCGATGTGCTGGCGCAGGTGCGGCTGCGCCTGGCCGCGGTGCACGAGGACCTGCGGCAGCGCGCGGCGGCGAGCACGCAGGGCCTGATCCCGGCGACGACGGTGGTCGTGCTGCTGGTGCGCGACGATCACTTTGCCTGCCTGTGGGCCGGCGATTCGAGGGCCTATCTGCTGCGCGACGGCGCACTGTGCCAGCTCACCGAGGACCACAGCCTGCTGCAGGAACTGGTGAAGGCCTCGCTGGTGAAGCCGGAGGACGCCGAGCACCATCCGCAGGCCAACGTCATCACCCGCGCGGTGGGCGGCCACGACGACCTGGCGCTGGACAAGGTGGCCGGCCGGCTGCTGCCCGGCGACCGCATCCTGCTGTGCAGCGACGGCCTGTTCAAGGCGATTCCGGAATCCGCCATCGCCCAGGTGCTGGCGGCCGGCGGCGGCGCCAGCGAGCTGCTGCAGCAAAGCCTGCAGGCCGGCGCGCGCGACAACGTGACCGCGCTGGTCGTCAGCGTCTGAGCCGCCGGGTCTTCCGCCCTGGCGTCAGATGTCCATGTGGACAAGGGCAGGGGCAGCAGCCGTGCTTGGCGACCCGCGAGGCGCCCTTGGGCCGGAGTCCTGGACCTGCGGCACGCCTGCAGTCTGCGCTTCACAGCTTCCATCGCCATGCCCTTGCCCTGCTGCCTCGCTGCGAGACCGGAAACCAGCTGCTAGACGCAGCACGCGGTGCGAGAGACTTGTCGCGACCCTGCCTGTTTGCTCTTCTGGGCACCGCTGCCGAGGGGCACTGGATGAAGCTGCTGCGCGCAGGCGATCCGGCACTTCTCGCGGGGGGCTGACGCGCTGCGCCGGAAGGGCGCGTGCCACACATTGACCTGTCTTCAGCGAGGAATTGGCAATGGCATCACTTCGACGCTTCGCAGTCCTGAGCCATTTCGTCGAGATCCATATCTTCGATGAATGGCATCCCGATTCGGCATCTCGCCGGCCGCGACCGTTCCAGGATGAATTCCAGCAGCTGACGCCTGAGGTGATCTACGACCTGCTGGACAGCGCGGACAAGATGCACAACGCAGCCGGGCTCTCGAACATCGTTTCCGCGCGATCGCTCCTCGAGCGAATGAGCCGCGAGCAATGGACATGTCGCGGATCGGCGCATGAGGGCGGGCGGGAGGGTCGGCGCCAGGATCCCTATCTGCACTTCGACGTCAACTTCCACCGACCCCCGAAGGCCTGTCACGTGAGGTGTCGCGAACTGAAGACCGGTGGTCTATTGGTCTTCCAGGTCACGGACGGACCCTCCGTGCGCTGACCGGCCCCGGCCCCGGGGCGCGCGGCGGCATCGATGCGCGGATGCCGGTGGCGAGGCCGCAGGGTACGGCGTATTCACGAGCATGCGCCCGACGCATGCTGGACGATAATCGATTGCCGGTTGTGCGGGCCGTCGAAGGTCGATCGCGCGCCGTGGTTCGGCGCTGTGCCTGACTCTTGCGTGATCCTCCTGGTGCATGCAATAGAACATGCATTGGTGCGAGCGGCTGCTCATCCCGAAACGCCAACCTGACGACAACCAGATGCCGGTGGACGACGACGACCGTACCCTGCTGCCAGCGGACGACCGCCGTGTCGGCGAGCGGCAGCCTGCGGAACCAATGGCCCCGATGCCTGCGCCTGCGCAAGCAGAGGCCGCGGACGGTGTCGAAGGCCAGTCGCTGCAAGCGGGCTACCGCCTGCATGAATTCGAAGTGCAGTCCCGGCTGGGGCAGGGCGGCTTCTGCATCGTCTACAAGGCCTTCGACCACCAGCTCAAGCGCGTGGTGGCGCTGAAGGAGTACATGCCCAGCGGCATGGCGCGCCGCGCCGGCAACCTGGAGGTGCTGCCGCAGTCGCCGCGCTTCCAGGAGGTGTTCGATATCGGCCTGAACAGCTTCGTCAAGGAAGGCGTGACGCTGGCCAAGTTCGATCATCCCGCGCTGGTGCGGGTGTACCGCACCTTCCAGGCCAACGGCACGGCCTACATGGTCATGCAGCTGGTGCAGGGTGCCACGCTCGAACATGTCGCCCGCGCCCTGCCGGCGCCGCCCGACGAGGCCTGGCTGCTGAAGCTGCTCGACCCGCTGACCGCTGCGCTGCAGGTGGTGCACGACGAACGCATCGTCCACCGCGACATCGCGCCCGACAACGTGATGATCCTGGAAGGCAGCAAGCAGCCTCTGCTGCTCGATTTCGGCGCCGCGCGGCAGGTCATCGGCGACGGCGACCAGGCGCCCACCGCGATGCTGAAGCCGAGCTATGCGCCGGTCGAGCAGTACCCCGATTCAGGCCACTCGCAAGGGGCCTGGACCGACATCTACGCGCTGGCCGGCGTCGTGCACCGCCTGGTCACCGGCAAGGCCCCGCCGAACTCGCAAAGCCGAATCCTGAAGGATGCCTACGTGCCCTTGGCCGAGCGGCTGGCCGGCAAGTACAGCGATCGCTTCCTGAAGGCGGTGGACCATGCCCTGGCGCTCAGGCCGGAGCAGCGGACGCAGTCGATCGCAGCCTTTCGCCAGGAACTCGGCATCGACGACCGGGCGCGGCAGCTGCCAACGGCCGCCGAGGCCGCCGCGCCGGGCAAGCGCCCGGCCGTCGCCCTTTGGGCCGCAGCAGGCGTCGTCGTGCTGGGGCTCGGCGGCTTCGGCCTCTACCAATGGCTGAGCGAACCCTCGCTGCCCGCCCGGTCCGATGCTGCCCAGGCCGCAGCGGCGACAGCGCCTGCGGCGGCACCGAGCGCCTTGCCGCCGGTCGTGATCCCCGCGCCGGCGGTGGTGGCGCCGCCGGTGGCCGCGGCCCCTTCGGCGATCGATCCTGCCCGGGAGTTCGACCGCTTGCTGCAGCAGCAGTCGCCTGCGGCACAGGTCTCGCTCACGCTGGCCAGGCCGGCCATCCGCATCGGCAAGGATCCGCTGCAGATGCAGCTGAGCTCGGCGCAGAACGGCTTCTTCTACGTGCTGATCCACGACACCGACGGCCAGGTGCGCCTGCTGTTCCCCAACTCGGTGGACAGCGACAACCGCATCGCCGCGGGCAAGGCGGTCGCCCTGCCGCCGCGGGTGACCGACCCGAAGACCGGCCTGTCGAAGTCCGCCGACCTGGTGTTCGGCGAGCCGGCCGGGCCGGCCAGGCTGCTGGCCATCGTCTCGGCGCAGGCGCTGGACTACGCGATGGCAACCAAGTCGCAGGACGGCGATTACCGGCTGCTGCTGCAGGGTCAGGAGGCGGCCGCCGTCCAGGCGACGTCGCCCGATCGATCGCTGTACCTGGGGCGATTGCAGTGCGAGCCCGGCAAGGCCTGCCCCGACGCCTACGGCGCCGCCGCGGCCTCGTTCACCGTCACGCCCTGAGCCCGGCGCGCCCACGCTCCTACCGCGTCTTGCGCAGTTCGGGCGGCGGATTGAAGCCGAGCTGCCTGGCACGGGCCTCCCAGCGGGCCGCCTGGGCCGCGGCACCCACCTCGAGGTAGTAGCGCGACAGCTCGAAGCTGGCGATGCCGTTGCCGAGCTCGGCGGCGAACTTCATCCAGTCTTCGTAGCGCAGCGCCGACGGGCCCGACCGGTCCGAAGACTTCAGCCGCGCGCCCAGTCGCGCGGCGGCATCCTTGTCGCCCCGCGCCGCGCGGCGCAGGTCTTCGTTGTAGGCCTCGCCCAGCTCGGGCCGGGCCTGGAAATCGCGGCGCTCCAGGCCGATGCGCTGCTGGGTCTGCCCGGCCGTTGCCGACGACGGGTACAGCACCTTGTAGGCATCCTCTGCGCCCAGGCGCGCCACCGTGGCCGCGCTGGTGAAGCGGCTTTTCGGGTACCGGGTCGCGAACTCCCGGGCCAGTTTCAGCACGTCGCTGGGCCACAGCGTGTCGCGCAGCTTGTTGAACGCCTCTTCCTCGGCGAGAGCATCCTCTTTGGTCGGCGTCTCGGCGACCGCGGGCGTCGGCGGCGGGGCCTTGGCAGACACCCGGACGGGCTTGCCGCTGTTGTCGGCAATGAACGGGATCTGCACCAGCTCGCGGATGTCTTCGACGGGATGGCTGCGCATCGTCTGCTGGACGTCGGCGCTGACCAGTCGGAACAGTTCCCGAAACGACAGTTCCTCCGGATGGCTGGCCTGCCGCTCGATCTGCCTGACCAGCGCATCGGTGAAGAAGGTGCGCCGCTTGTCGTCGATCGGCGCCAGCGCGGGCCGGCCCGCACCGGTGGAGAAGACGATCAATTCGCCTTCGGGCGCGCGCACCTGGTTCAGGCCGTCGTCGGCCGACAGCGGTTTGGGCGAGGTTCTGCATGCGTCGACCACGGTGATCGTCAGCCCCGAGGGCCGGCGCGGAATGCGCTCGACGACATGGCGCCACAACGCGACATAGAGATCGAGTGAATCCTTCAGCGAGCGCTCGCGGGGAAACACGCGCGACGGCAGCAGGAAGTTCTCGGCATCGACCTGCATGCCATGGCCGCAGAAATAGAACAACGCCACGCCATCGGCCGGCATGGCCTCCACCCGCAGCTTGAAAGCCTCGACCGCCTGCGTCGCGCCCGCGCGGTCCTGGTCCAGCTGCGGGGTCACGTCGAAGCCGATGCCTTGCAGCGCGGCCTGCAGGTCACGCACGTTGGTGTGCATCGGCGGCAGGTCCTGGCCGCCGGGATAGTCGCGGTTGCCGATCAGCAGGGCCAGGCGGCTGCCGTCGGCCCCTGTGCCGGCCGCCGTTTGCGCCGCCACGGCGCCGCGGAAGGGCAGTGCCGCCGCCGCCAACGCGGCCTGCGCCGCGAGAAAGCGGCGCCGCGGCGCGTCGGGCAGGGTCGGAGGGCTGCTCATTCGGTTCCGGCCGGCTGGCGTCTCGTTGGTACTCGGTGGTTCACCGCGCCGAGCGCAGGTCTGCAACCGGCCGCAGGCTTCATTTTGCCGGCCCGCAACTCATAGCTCCGGCGGCCGGCGCACAGGCCTCGGGTTCCCGGATGCCCTGATTGCCGGTCGTCGCCGCCGAGCCGGCACCCACTTCGACGATGACACCCTCGCGCAGATCGCGGGCCACGTTCTCGGTGCTCACCGCGCGTTCGAGCTGCTCGCGGCGCAGCTTTTCCTGCAGCCCGACGATGGCGCTCAAGGCGCCGCGCTGGGCCGGGTTCAGCGGTGTCTGGCCGTTGTAGAACACCGGCACGTTGACTTCGACGCCCGGCGCCGAGAAGGTGTACTTCGGCCGCGCCTCGACCGGGCCGCTGAACGAGACGCGCGCGGCTCGGGCGCGGAACGCGGCCAGCGCCTCTTGACTGCCGCCGTTGTGCTCGGTCGGGCTGGTCTTGAAGTCGCCAGGCACCAGGACGGCCCAGCCGATGCTCTCGGGCAGGTTCGCGTCGTAGCCCAGTACGACCTTCAGGCCCGGCCCTTCGCCGAGCGCCGAACCCTCGCGGTCGCCGATCGCGCCGAACGACTGGTCCTGGACGTACTTCTCCGGGCTCCTCATCCCGATCACCAGCCCGGGCAGCTGGTACTCGAACGGGGCGAGGCTCGTCGCCCGGTAGCGCGCGACGATGTAGTGGTCGCCGGTCGTGATCGCTTCGGCCCCCAGGCGGACGAGGTCGGCTTCGAGCCCGACCTTCAGGTTGTCCTTGAAGCCCGAGACATTGACCGTTGCCCCGGAATCGCCCAGGTGGATCGAGTTGCCGTTGATCTCGATCCTGGACAAGATGCGGTTGTCCGCAGCGGCCAGTTCGGTCACGCCGGCCGGTGTACGGGCCGAGCGGGCAGCAATCTGCCCGTTCAGGACGTTGTCGTAGCTCGAGAGGGTGATCGATCCAGGCTTGTCGCTGATGCTGCTCAGCCGCAGCGCCGTGCCTTGATCGACGGTGACGATGCCCGACACCTGCTTGATCGTCTCCTGGGCGATGTTGATCAGCGTGCCGCCCTTGACCGGATCGGGCATGCCTTCGGGCGTCCAGACCGAATCGGTCGTCCCGAGCTTGCGGCCGGTGATGAACAGGTCGATCTCCCTGGCCCGCAGGTCGGCGTCGGCATTGGCCGCCAGGGTCGACGTGATGTCGACCGTCTTGCCGGACCCTGCTGCGGTGAAGTTGCCTTCGAAGGTGACCGCGCCGGTCGCCGTCGCCTTCAGCTCGCCGACCGACTTGAAGTTCGCCATGACGAGCTTGCCGCCGACATCGAGGGCGGCCTTGCCCGTGGTGCCGACGTCGATCGTCTCGGTCAGCCTCAGATCGCCCGCCACCGTGCTCAGGCCGACGTTGCGATTGCGCGTGATGCCCGCCACCACGGTGCCGCCGGCCACCGGGGTGATGGAGCCCACGGCGAGCGCGTTCGCATCGGCGTAGCTGAGCGCCCCATCGGTGCTGCCGCCGCTGGCGGCGATCAGCCCGACGTCGTTGGTCTTGTTGGTCAGCGTCACGCTGCCCGGGCCGCGCAGCAGCAGGCCGCCGCTGGCACTGGTCAGCACGTTCTTGTCCGCGGCCTGGCTCAGCGCCGAGTCGGCCTGGCTGAGTTCGAGCTCGATGTTCCTGCCCGCACCGCTGCGGACATCGATCGATTCGTTCAGCGCCAGGTTGCCGGCAACGGTGCGCAGGCCGACGTCGTTGCTGCGCGTGATGCCGGCCACCGCGGTGCCGCCGGCGGCCGGGGTGATCGAGCCCACGGCCAGCGTGTTGGCGTCGGTGTAGCGCAGCACGCCGTCGGTGCCACCGCCGCTGCTGGCGGCGAGCAGCCCGACATCGTTGGTCTCGTTGGTCAGCGCCACGCTGCCGGGGCCACGCAGCAGCAGGCCGCCGCTGGCGCTGGTCAGCAGGTTCTTGCCGGCGGTCTGGGTCAACACCGAGTCGGCCTGGGTGAGTTCGAACTCGATGTTCTTGCCTGCACCGCTGCGGACGTCGATCGACTCGTTGATCGTCAGGTTGCCCGCGACGGTGCGCAGGCCCAGGTCGTTGCTGCGCGTGATGCCGGCCACCGCGGTACCGCCCGCCACCGGCGCCACCGTGCTCACGGCCAACGCGTTCGCGTCGGTGTAGCGCAGCACGCCATCGCCGGCGCCGCCGCTGGCGGCGAGCAGGCCGACATCGTTGGTCTCGTTGGTCAGCGTCACGCCGCCCGGGCCGCGCAGCAGCAGGCCGCCGCTGGCGCTGGTCAGCACGTTCTTGCCGGCGGCCTGGGTCAGGGCCGAACCGGCCTGGCTGAGTTCGAGTTCGATGTTCTTGCCCGCCGCGCTGCTGACGTCGACCGATTCGTTCAGCGTCAGGTTGCCGGCGACGGTGCGCAGGCCGACATCGTTGTTGCGCGTGATGCCATTGACAGCCGGGCCGCCTGTGACCGGCGTGACCGACCCAATTGACAGCGCGTCCTGGTCGACGTAGCGGAGCACACCGTCCGCGACTCCACCGGTGGAGGCGGCCAAGGTGTTCACCGAGTTGCCCTCGTTGGTCAAGGTGTAGGCGGCGGTGCCGCGCAGCGCGAGGTTCTGGGCGCCGAGGTCGCGGTTGGCGGCCTGGGTGACTCCACCCGAGAGGGTGTTGAGCTCGATGGTCGTGCCCGCGACGATGCCCGTGGTGGCCGAGAACACCGGCGTGCCGTCGACCCCGGCACCACCGCCGGAGACGTTGGCGCTGCTGTTGGCCAGCGTGCCGACGGCGTAGCCGTTTACCTCGCCGAACAGCACGTTGCCGCCGGCGGCGGCGGAGAACGTACTCACCGAGTTGCCGAGGCTGCCCAGCAGCACGTTGCCGCCGGCGCGAGCGCCGAGCGCGTCCGCGGTGAGGGTGCCGGCGCTTTGCACGATGTCGTTCGCCGCCTGCAGGCGCACGTTGGCGCCGGACAGCTGCGCGTCGAGTGTCAGGTCGCCGCTGAGCGTGCGCAGCGCGACGTCGCCGCTGCGCTGGATGCCCGAGATGGGGCTGCTGGGCGTACTGACTGTGGTCACGTTGCCCACCGTCAGGGCGTCGGCATCCACGTAGTGGATCGCGCCGCCGCCGGTGTCGGCGGCGAGCGTCGCGACGTTGTTGCCCGCGTTGGCAAGCGTGTAGGCCGATGCGCCGCGCAGCAGAAGGTTCTGCGCGCCGAGGTCGCGGTTGGCGGCCTGGGTGACTCCACCCGAGAGGGTGTTGAGCTCGATGGTCGTGCCCGCGACGATGCCCGTGGTGGCCGAGAACACCGGCGTGCCGTCGACCCCGGCACCACCGCCGGAGACGTTGATGGGGATAGCCAGCAGGTTGCTGTTGGCCATCTCGTTG